>CANRHV010000001.1 GCA_947630505.1 uncultured Monoglobus sp.
TTTGCCTAAGTTGTCAAGGGTGACGGCGTTTTTTATTCTTCTTTTATTTTTCATATCCTACTTTACAGTATCTTATATAAACTAAAAAAGACACATAAGTGCCTCTAATTCTTTGTCAAAAAAATATTATTTGGTTGACGGCTTTGGCATATCGTTACTATTGGTAAGTTTGCTTTGAATAGTCCTCTCGTTTGTAGGATTATCATTTTCAGGTCTGCCGCCCTTGTCGTTAGTAACTTTTCCCGTTTGTGTATATGCCGTTTGATGGGGTACATACTTGTCAAAAATCTTATTATCAAGTTCTTCGTCAAGCACATTGAAATATATGTCGGGATTAACGCCCGTACTTGCAATTAAAAATGTTAAAGAACCTGACGCCTCTAAATACAAAGATTTCATCATTTCAAAGAAATTCTTTCTATTTACTAAAGACGTCGGCAAATAATAGACTTCAACCCATTTTTTCCTATCCTTAATTATACACTTATTAATGATATAATTAAGCTCATTTTGTATTTCTTGAACCCATGTATAAATCTGGGCGTTAATCAACTCAAGGTTGTTTTGCTGCGAGGAATAGTTGCCGCTACCGCTGCCATTCAACAGTGCCGCAGCCATTCCCAAATCCATCGCTATATTATCAGTTAAATCATCTTCATTTTTGCCGTCAAATATCTCGGTCGCACTAACATCAACTACATTAATTTTTGTACCTGCCGCCACCGAAAAGAAAGATGTGCCACCGCGATTGTTTTTCGTCATCACAGCCTCTTTGACCTTAGCGTGCTGATTTTTTTGCTGTGTTTCAGTCAATGCGCAAACAGACTTATCTCTGCCCTCGGGGAATGTCTGATATATAATTTTGTTATTCAGTTCCCTAAGTACATTGCGCTTTGTATCAACAAACTCATCTTTATATAATATATCTATTATAGCCGCTATTGCCAAAGGTCTGCCCCACGGCTCACTGATTTTACACTTGATTTTGTGTGTGAACGTGTGATCAACATCAAGAATGTGCCAATTGCCAATATTAGTGTCTGCGTTTTTCCACTCATGATATGCTTTTCTAATTTCCTGCGGAAACTTTTTGAGTTTACGTTGTTGCTCTGCTTGTCCCGCAAATTCATCAAAATATCTAAGGTTAAACGCCACAACATTTCTGCCGTTTTTGCGCCCAATTATCTGACACCATTCATAAGGCAGGGGCATCATAACCGCGTTCATACCCAAGTCACACAACTCAACGATATTGTCAACGTCAAAATCGTTTAAGTTTCTCGTCCTGTCAACGGGCATATTTGAAGTTTCAAAATAATAAAATGAGGTTCCCTCATTCATATCCGTAAACAAAACATCCCTGATAAACTTTTTATCATCTATGGTTTCAAGAGTTGAACGCATAAGGTCTTTGTATTTTTCAAGTTTATTTTTGCCAAAATACTTGCCTAAAACCCGCTTTTTACCACAAATCACCCTATCAAGACACGGCATACTTACCATATAATCAATAGCATTTGTTACAACGCCCTCGGAATTATATACAAACATAGCAAGCTTGCGCGTCAATTCATGATGCCCTATGGGGTCAGCCAGTATTGCTTTGATTTCTTCTGATGTAAAGTGAGAGCTGATAGCACAGCCAAACAAACAATCCAATTCATGCAATCGCGACGAGCCAAAATATGAATTAAACTCATATTTGCTATCAGATTCTTGTTGATCACCGCCTGTTTGTTCAGTTTGGTTTAAATTATTTTTAATATCCGGCATGTCAGCCTCCTTTCATTAGTTGATCAATACGCTATATTCATATTCAGATGAACTGTAAAGGCTTTTAGCGTATTCATTAATATACCACAAAACATAAATCAACGCTGAAACACGGTCTTTATCCAACTTTTTAACCACTTTTTCAATAGTTACATTACCATTATTCAAGTGTTTAAGTTTGAGGTTTGACACTTCCTCAAACAAACAATCCGTTTGGATAAACGGAGCAACTTTATTATCAAAGTCGTCTTGCTCCGCAACGGTAAACTCGTGCATTTGTTTACTTACAAGTAAACGCAATTTTTTACTGTTAACCATGTCAATAAACGTCGTAACGATTTTATTTTGAGCAGACTGCGCCTTGAGGTTATACAAAATCTTTTCAGCCTCTTGCGGATTTTCAGGAGTGTTGTCATCATTAATAGTGTCCCAACAACCGAGAAATTCATTAGTCAACGGGTCATAACTTTCTTTCAAGCACTCATCAACCAGACCCGCACCCAAACCGTTGCCGTCCATTATGACAGCCTTTGCCCTATACGCTCGCTGTATTTTCTTAATCATACATGCCTGCGCTGTAAAACTTAAAATATTGGGAATATTAATGATATTAACTATATCAATAGAATTGATTTTAGATTTATCCTTACTGCGTATAACTTTTGCAACGCAAACAGAAGATTGGTTGTTATTAGTGTTTTGAGAACGCGCAACGTCCACGCCTAAATAAAACTCATCATCCACATTGGCTTTTTCTTGTGTACTCGTCAAGGAGCGGCAATCCATCAACGCATTAATGTTAACCAACGCACTATCTGTACAGCCTACCCACTTTGACTCATAATTCTGCGCAAACGATACAAATGACATTTCCTTTTTCTTTTTAAGAATTTGACTTTTTGTACTTCCGCGTCCATACCAACAACCTAAAAACCATGAAGAACCCAGCACAATATCGCCTGTAAGATTTATCATATTTTTATACATGAGTATGCTGCGATTATATTCATCGGTGCCACGAAACCCTGATGTTGTAAAAAAGTTGATCTGCTGATTTAATTCCTCGGGGTCAACTATACCAAGTTTGCCAACTGTCAAACGCGGAACCTCAACAATAGGCTTTAAAGCATCTTCAAAGGTATCATTATTCAACAACGCAGATTCCTCGACGTTAATGCGCTTACGACGTTGACCTTTTGAACTCTGAGCGTTAGCAAGATTATCAACACCGCTCTCTGACTTAAACTCAACCAAAGTATCACTCTGACGAAATTGCGTTTTTGTAATTTCATTTTCAAGCATTGGAAAATGACGCATTATTTCTTTGTGTTTATTGGCTAAAAGTTCAGCGGCATTTTCTTTGGTTTGCGCCGTCATTGCAAGTTCAATACCCGGAAAGAAAATTGCAACCAAATACATAGCCAAAACTTCATCATATGTCTTACCCCAACCTCTGGGGAAAACACCATAAACACTTACAAAACGCATTACACATCTCAAAAGCGTGCGCTGATCTGAGTTTAAATTAATACCGCCCGTTTCAGGTTTTATCAAGTCAAGGAATAAATCAGGATACCAACGTGCCCACGAACAAAACTCAACATATTTGTATAATGACTGTCCAAAAACAGTATCATCTTGCATGGCGATAATTTGCGCTTTGGTCATTACTCATCGCCCTCCATGTAATTTTTTGGTAGGGTGATAAATTTTTTGATATTCTCGCGCAGACTCTCATCGGGTTCATCATCAAAAATGCCGTATGGATCGCCATATTGATCAAGATATTCTTGCTTTTTCTTATCATAGAACTTATAAACGTCCTCATACGAGCACGGCGGCTTGCCTTCAAGATCGCGGGCATAATTGATATAGCACCAAATATTAAAATCAAGCGCGTCATTAGGTCTATATTTAAAGCGAGGTAGTATAGGAATAACATCAACAGCCTGTTCAACTGCTTTAAAAATATCAGAAAACGTATTTAAACCGCCCTGCAAATCGGCGTCAGATAGTTGTTTTGGCGTCAATTTACCGTTTGACGCGGCGTTTTGGGCGGCGTCATACCACTTTTTTGCCTTATCCACATCGCCTCGTGCGGTCGCGTCTTCTTCCTTGACCTTAAAACGAACATACGTTGCCAAAGCCTCTTGGTGCAGATTGGTCTGCAAAGTATAATTCATCTTGATTTTTTCATACTTATTGTACATTTTTCTGTACTCGTCTTTTGAATAGCCCTCGCCAAACAATTGTATGATTTCGTCTGTAACCTTAAATGAGTCATTATTTGAGGTTTTATAGACTTTTTCTTTGAGTTTGTTCATTTTGCGAGCTTTTTCATTGGTGACTTCTTGTATAGCCTCGTCGTGTCCAACCATCCCTGTGTTCCGCAGCGCCTCGTTATACACAAAATCATCCGCCTCGCTATCACCGTATGAACGTGCGGAAAGTTGTCTTAATGTATTGATATTTTTAAAATAAAGCCCTACGATTTCCTTACCATGATACTGTATGTTTTCAGCAGGAACATTAGGATGTTCTTTCACAAACTGTTTAATAGATGATTGCAAAACATCTTTATAATATGGTTTGTCCAACTGTCGCAGAACATTTTTAAATTTATCAATATCAATTTCGCCTGTCTCGCGTAAACTATATTTGAGAATACAGCCCTTACACCACGGCACTTTGCCATCTTTATGGAAGGGGTTACGACTCATGTAAAAAGCCGATAAGGGATGTTCTGCGCTTTCAGGAGGACAAGCCAAACATGTTTTGGTTACTGTTTTGGGCTTAGGTTTTGCTTTCGTCGTCGCCTTTGCTTTTGCCACTCGCCCGCCTCCTTCAATTTTTTATTCTCTCTCAATATAAAAAGAGGGCACCGAAGTACCCTCAATATTAATCATTTATAGTAATCAGCTCATAATCGCTGTTGTTTTTACTAAGATAATTTGCGTAATTACAGGTCAAAACGCTGTCATATACAAACACGGCGTCCGCACCGCTTTCTATATAGTCTCCAAATACGCTCTTAACCGCGTCAACGCTTACAGAATAATCAGCGTCAAATGTTACGCAAATCGGCTCATACAACCATAACGGCTCACTCATACCCACATAATCAAGCGCAAGCATGTTTTCATTATACATAAATCTAAGCATATCTATAACAAAATCTATGCCCGCTATCACAGAAACAGTCTTGCAACCGTTATCATCTATGCGACCTATTATCTCATCAACAAAATCAGAAACCGAGCCGTAAATTATAATTTGATTTGTAGCAGAAGCCACTAATTCACCAGCTCCTGCACGTTTTTACCAAACTTCATTTTTACCGTCTTGTGAGCGGGCACAATATATTCCTCACCCTTAAACTGTCCCATCGTATAAACGCGAGTGGTTTCAGGCACGTCCTTGACGGTTATCGTGCCAAAATTGTACAGACTGATTTTATCATAATTCACAAGAGCGTCCTTGATAGAGTCTAAGACGTTCTTAAATGTCTGATCTGCTTCTTTCTTTGTCATACCGTTGTCCTTGCCGTAATTCTTATAATAAATGTCAATTACATCATTCATTGTTGCTTTGTTCATATTATTTTTTTCTCCTTTTTCAATTATTTTTAATATTCGCCCTACTTGGGACGTTGTTTAATCAAGTTCTACGGGGTAATATGCTTCAATGCCCGTATTATTGTACACTAATACTGTTTGTGACGGCTTGCCTTTTAAGCGTTTTTGCCGCGTGTAGTCATCGCCGCTGCCGCAAAGCGAACCTGATTGTATCACTTTAATTCCCGATATTTCCGTCATAGCGGGAAAATGCTTATGCCCTGTAAGAATGACCTTTGGCATCATACCCGCATACATACACAATTTACCTACGGAAGCTTCGGTGGGCGTATCATAATCACCGTGACAGCCAAAAAACAAATGGTCTCTTACAAAAAACGAAACATAAGTGCTGTCAATCTCGTCATCTTCAACCTTAATGTTATCATAAGGCTCAAGTATATGCTTTATAAACCATATCACTAAATTGTCAAGGCGCTCATCCGTGAGTGCGTCCTCTTTTTTGTCAATGCGAGAATGATTGCCTGCGACCATGTGTACCTCAACCTCGGCGAAATGCTTGCCAATCTCGTAAACAAAATCAGCGACAAGCTCGCACACGGTTTTAATCTGCTCAACCACGTTTTCACGGTTTTGTATAGCAATAGTCTTATGTATACTACCCGATATATAATCGCCAAGCCCAACAACATAACACTTTTGCGCGTTATGCCTCTCGCCTATTTCTATAATCTTAGCCAGATATGTTTCAAGGCGTTGCTTTGCAATCTCCGTATTATAAATGCCCGATACACTGCACCAATTACCGCCTATATGTAAATCTGACAAACAAACGACAAGATCGCTGTCAGAAATCCTTTTTATCGGCATATATTTAATATAGCGCTCTGTTCCTATACCGAGCAATGCGTCTTTAAGATTATCTATATCTTGCTCATAACGCGCGTTTTCTCTGAGTATTTTATTAAGAGCTGCACGTTCATCGAATAGGCGTTGTTTTTCCTTGCGAAGCTCATGTCTCTCATTCCTGATTTCATCTATTATACCTTCATCACTTGAACTTCCGCTCTTTGAGCCAAAAACACCAGCCTCATAAAAACGCTTAGCAGAGGAATAGGGTTTGCGATAAGCTGCCTCTTTATAAGGAGTGTCATCGCGGAACTCCCTGTTAATAAGGTCAGTAATTTCATCCCAGTCCATATCAAGAACGCCTGAGTCCTTCAACTGACCCAAGCGCCAAATATATTTTTCCTCGCTCTCATCGCTCATTCTTTTCAAATCATTATACAAATCTATTCAAGGCACCGCCCTTACTCAATATTTTCTTCAGGCGCATCCAAGCTTTCTTCGTTCTTAACCTGAACACTCAAAACAACATTACAGCCGTCAAAGTCAGACAAAAGCGTAAGAATTTTCTTAGCCTGCTCGTCTATATCAATCGTGCCTGCCTCAATATCCAACATTCCTGTCGCTTGCAATTTTCTCGTATGCGTCTGTGTATAACTCAAACTACTTTTCTTTGCCAATTCTATCGCCTCTCATTTGCTCTAAAAATTTCATTGCCTTGTCGGTTTCCTCCATGTAATAATGATGGCGCTTACTGTCGCCTTTCATTGTTCTTACAAAATGCGTGGAAGGATACCTTGCAACAATAGCTTCCTTTTCAGCTTTTGAAACTATAATGATACTGTTCACTTCTTTCTTTTGGTTTTCTTCAAGGTGCGGTTGGTTTACTGTTGCGGTTGTTCACATTTGTTTGCAAAAAGCAAGCCCGCCGACCATGCACACGCACAGCCGACGAGCCTCAGAGAATAAAAATAGAATTGAACAAAAAGTGAACAACACCCAACGAAAGAAACCAACCTCGGCAAAGAGAAAAAAATCAACTTATATTCCCTTTACCTATACTGTATATATACGAAATTGGGGAAACGGTAAAAATGACTATATATAAGCGTTTTTAAATGTTGCTTTACGATTTTGGCATGTAAACGTGGGATTGTAGACAACAAAAAAGCCGTCCTTAATGGGCGGCTAAAATCATTTAAGGAATATTCTTATTGAAAAAATTTACGTGAAAAATCATCAATTTCTTTTTTTAATTGATTCAACCCCTTTTTTAACAATTTGCATCGTTCATCAAATCCATCAGAATAATAAGCGTATATACTATTCATGAGCGCATTGCGCATTAAATCACTAATTGCATTATTTCCAAAATACAACATACACTCGCTATTATGTCCATGAAGCAAAGCAAACCGTAGCATAGTGCGCTCATATTGCCAAAATTCCTTAATATATTTATAAAACTCTTCAAAAAGGTCAATTTGTTTGAGCGTATATGTTAAAGATGTTTTATAAACATTATCATCTAACGCAAATTCATCTCTAAATATTTCAAACAAAATACTATTTTCTAAAAATTTTTTATATATAACACTTCCCATAGGAGTCATGTATAACTTACTACTGCTTTCAGTTGTGCGTTTGGGATATTGATCTTTTTTTAACAATCCATTATCACACATATATTCAATACTTTGATAAATTTTTTTTACAAACAAAGGTCTATTGTTTGTATCTCGATCTTTGGACATTTCGTAATTAGTGAAAATTTCACAAAAATTATCAACAAACAACTCATCTGAGCATGATAACATTTTAAAATTATGATTATTACAAAAATTCAAATATTTCAAATAATAAAATTGTAACAAATACAAATCAATAAAATCATTCATTATAAAGCCAGGGCGACTAAATATTGATGGATAATAATATAAATCATTATTACAATACACTGGTCCTTCACCCAAAAACAATACTCTAAATAAATTTGCATTGTTTATATAATACTCTTCTCCACTTATTTGAAAGCTTGATTGTATATTTTTATTTTTTTGTGTCCAATAACGATTAGACAATATACTAACAAAACTTTTTAACGCATTACTAATATTATAATCATTAATTTCAAAAAGCAACGTTTGACTATATTCGTCAATACGTTTACTTAATTGCATTAATACACTTTTTGCTTCTTTCCACGTTGTTGGATTTCCAGCATTTTTTAACAAATGAAAATTTTTTTGAATTATGTCAAATCTTTTTTCAAACATTTGACTAAGATTAGGAACAGAATTAAGTATAAATGGATTATCAAGCCTATGTGTATCTATATCATTTGCACGACATAAATTATCAAATGTTGACATACGCAAACAGAATAAAAACTTATATCTAATATCAGTATATACCCCATTGCGTAGACATTCAAAAAATGATAAAAAATCCCTAATCAACGTATGTTGTTTTTCACCCGACAAAGATTCTAAATCATCATATATAAATACAAAATTTCTAATGCGCTGATGTTCCTGTTCTAATAACTTTTTTAATCTAAAAGCAGCCACAGAAAATTGTTGTTGGTCTTTACCGTAATACTTAATTTCACCCTTATTGCTTTCTATACACGACCACACTTCAGTATCAGAAATCGGACTTGCATTTAAAGCTTTTATAATTGTATTATAAATTGTTTTAATACGCGCAACTAATAATTCCTCAACATCTCTTAATGCCGTAGAATTATATCTTTCGTGCGCACAATTGAGTATTATATCATATACATTATCAGTCACTTTAACTACATATGTCTTGTTAGATTTAATATCTATTTTATAATATTCCGTTAAAGTGTTTAACATTAAGTGTGTTTTACCTATCCCAGTATAACCGAGCAACGGTATAATGCAATTACGAGCACTATCTAACTCTTCTTTAATGTTATTTGCAAGTTCAGGAGCTGCTGGGACATATGCTTCTTTACTATAAACTCCTCCAGTATCAAAATCGTGATCTGTCATTTTATCAAACGGAATACTAAATTTAAAATATAATTCATTTTTTTTAAAATTTTGATTATTATCTACCTTATAATTCTGATTTGGTACGATTCTCATAATTTAATACCTCCTTGTATTATGGTTTAGTAATATTAATAACGCTAATTATAATTGTAATTACAGATGCACATATGCCAACAACCATATCAATGATTACAAAAAACATATTTTGAATATAAGGAGGAGTCTCTTTATACCGCATTTTTTTACAACCCGGTAAACGACATTCCCTCTTACGTTTAAAAAGCTTAGGACGTACACATATATATTCCGTTGCGTGCGAAGCTTTATCTATATAACTTGACAACCAATAGCATTCCGATTGCCTTGGATTTTCACTTTTTAAAACTTTATTGTGCTGAACCCGTAGAATTATATCTATCAATTTAATTACAATATATGCCATTGCACCACATAATAAAAGAACAAAAACTATATTCATATTCACACCCCCTTTTTTTGTAATAATAAATATTGAAAAGTTTATAATAGTTTCTACTATATAGTCAAGATATACATATAATTATGTCAAAAATATGTTATATTATGTCGAAAAAACAGTATATCAACGTACATATAAAATATTTACTTAACAAATTTTTATTTTATATTAGTATCAACAATATCACCAAATCAACTAATTCCATACGACCAATTTATCGTGTGGAATTAGTTGAAAATACATATTATCTAAACAAACGAGACATACACCTAAATATTTAAAAAATTACCGATTCTTCATATATTCCCGTTGTTTCAATTTTTGATATTCTTTGCGATGTATTTGGCGGCACTTTTCGCAACGTACAGAGTTGGTGTCTTTATTTTTTCGCTCATACAGGCAACCACAATCTTTGCACCTGCCATATCGCTTATGATCTCGGACACCATAATATTTTTTCTGATATTTAAGCATTTCGCCGTTAAGCGATTTACAGAAATATGCGATACAATAATGATCTTCCGTAACTACATCAATGTCCAATTTGATTTGTGTTATTTCCGGCTTATAATTATTAAAACAACGCCTTAACCACTGTGCGACCATGCTACAATAGTCCGTCCATAAAATATCCATTTTTTGCTTTGCGTAATGTAGTTTAATCTCTTTTGCCTCATTCAGCGCAGCAGATAAAACTTGGCGGAGCGGCTTGGGTTGATATTCTTCACCTTGCAAATACCTATAATATAGCACCTTGGGTTGTTTCAGTTTTTCTATATATTCAGGTCGGGTACACACGCTCTGATCGCACATTGTAGTATACAAATTATTGATTTTCTGCCGTATAAACTGAGCGTAGTTTGAGGCATCGTTGCTATGTAACTTTGGCGCTTTATAAGAAATAACGGAATATTCCTCAAATATACGCCCAATCACCGTATTAAGCAGGCGGGGCTGAACAGTATATGAAATCTTTTTGATCTGATACCGCCGCTCATTGCCACAATTCCATATACTGTCCATAAACGCATTAAAAATCACGTCTTTATTCACATCGTCAGCCTGCTTATAATCATCCAAAATCTCATACAGATATTTGTCTTTGGTTGAATATTCTATTAGGCATCACCCTCATCTATAAGGTTATAATACTTGCCCAAAAACTCATATTGCGCTGACTCTTTATCAACCTCTTCAATCCTGGTGCGCATTATACCTTGTGAATTAAGTGTTACGTTTTTGATTATATAATCACCGTATCCTCTCCATGCTAAAGCCTTACACGTCACAGCGTTGTCATACGACACGCTGATAACATAGTTGGCTAATACTTCTTCATCGGGCTCAATCTCGGCGAGTTTTACCTTATATTTTTCAAATAACGGGTCTAAACTCAAATAATCTGCCGCGTTTTGCGCTCTTAAATGGTCTTTTTCTTTCAGTAAACGCTTATATTCAACCGCAAAATCGTTGATTAAATGTTTGATTTTGCGTCTCAATTGAACGTCAAAAACGTCAATATCGTGATTGACCGTCAAGTGCCGAGTATCGTAATATGCTCTGTCCCATACAACATGAGTGTTTTCCCATGCGATAACATATTCGCAAAGCTCATTCATTGGCGACGGCGAGCGATACGCATTGAGCCTCAATTTATCTTTGTTGTCCTGTATCTCTTTGTTTTTCTTGCGTAGTTTGTGGTATTTTTTGAGTTTTGCCGGGTAGTTATAGAGGAGGAAGTAGGGAAGTTGTTTGAGGTACTTCCTTAATCCCTTGTTCATGTGCCAGCGTGTGCCGGTCTTGATGCTGTCGATTTCATGTCCTTGATAAATTCTTAACAAACTCACATAATTGTCATAAACTTGCTGCAATTCTGCATTATTTGTATGTTTGTTAAGTATACTCGCAGAAACGTTTGTAATTTCTCCGATTCTACTATCACGCGTTGCAACCTCATATTCAATAAGATTATCCTGCGTGTATGGCTTTTCTTTTGCTGTAGCTTTGTCGTCTATGTCTATAATAATAGGCTTGTTTATCTTACTTTCCACAACTCTGGGGTCATTGCATAAAAATACAGAGTCCCCATCAAGATCCAAATTAATCTCATTCTGACTATATCTTCACCCGCGCCAATGTCAACTCGGCGGAGGGGCTTTGCGCTTCCCATAAGGCTTTACATCCTTGAATGGTACTCTACTCACTTCCAAATACCGTATTTCACGCATATCTGTGTTTTCGATAGTCGATGAACCTTTTAAATTAAATCAATAATTTAACTTGGCACAGAGATTGTCCAACAGGTATTACCCTGCGGATTCCCCTGTTAGCATATCCGTTAATCAGTCATTTCCTACTGAAACTCTATCGCCGAATACACACCCTACAATTATAGGTTCACAAAGTATCAATCATATAAACTGATTATATGAAAGCATTACATTTCTGTAATGGGAGCCAATCTGATGTTTAGCTCCGCCTTGTTGTGGAAGGGACATGTCATACATGTTAACCATAACAACGTCTTGTCCCTTAAAATAAGCAAACCATTTATCTATCACATCGTTATGTACTATATTGACTTTGTTGATTTCTGACGGACACATAAGCGGAGACCTGAACGACAAAGCCTCTCCATAACCTATAGTGTCACAGTAGAACTCGCCGTCTTTTAAGCAACCTACGGGCTCACGCCCTGCGGCGTATTCTAAGTAACCAATCATGTCACCGACAAGCGTATGATAAAATCCGTCAAGATAGATTTTCCCAAGCTTCATCTGATTGATCTGTTTTTTAAGTTTCCTGTATAAATATTGCCTTAAAGCTGCGTCGTTAAGCATTTCCTCATTAATCAAAGCCGCTTCTAAATAGCGATTGCTTGACGAATCATAATCCTCACTGTCATTCATACCAAGAAACTTCAAAGTATAAAATTTGTTGCCTTTTATGATTTTCTCAAATAAATCAGTTGAATACTCGGCTAATTCTATGATTTTACCTTTGTTTGCGGGTGATAAAATGTCATATTTGGGCCTGTTGTCGCTTTTATCATCAAAATCCGCCACATATTTTGGATTTTTCAAGTTAAGACACTGCAAATATTGATAATTAGCGCGAGCCTTTAGGTTAATATTCTTGACGTGATGGCTGTATTTGCTGATTCCGAGTTTAAAATCATATTTGCGCAAAGTATTCATATATTGGTTCCAAGCGTCATCGCCATATTTTTGCTTAAACAACTTGTGTCCCTTGAACATAGATGTGTTCCATATACAATCAATGTAATCAACATTGTGTTTTTTGCCATAAACATCGGTTATATGAGACACGCCCATTTCTCGGAATATTGTCTTAAACGGCACATACGTTGAAAATCCCTTGATAAACGGTAGTCTGACTTGGTTTCCCACGGCGTTATAATCAAGACCCAAAGCCGCACTTGTGCGCTCCATGAACTCAGCCTCATGACACCCGCACCCGTCAAACGGGGACAGAGGTATATCATGATAACCTTTCTCGATTTCACGGGTCTTGTATTTTTTGACCTCGCCCGTCTCTTTGTCTGTATACTCCTTATACCTCTCTACAACGTATCTGATCCATTGATCTTTAAGCGTCTTTTCATATTCGCCTATAATCACAATGTTAGGCATATAATCGGGAACGAGAGTACAACTACTGAATACCAAATTGCGCTGTGCCTCATATTTTGATATAACACACTCATCAATTTCAATGTCCATTTGAGTTATCATGTACAGTTCTTCATATATGCTGTCGCTGACAAAAACCGTTATACCTTCTTTGCCTTGCGACGCCGATTTGCCAAACCGCACATAATGACGATTGTTATAATCAAACCCATTGCGCAAAATCTCTCTCAAAAAATCTTCCTGAGACGGATTTTTCTTAGCCACCACCAATATTAACTCACTTATATGCTCTGTCTGATACCCTCGCAGCCTTTCAATCTGGTCAAATAACAAAGAATTTCCCTGAGCTATCATATAGTTATTATCTATAGCATCTGTTCTGGACATGTGTACATCATTATTACTGTCCTTGATAATTCTCAGCGGAATTTTAATAAGTGAAAATTGCTGTTGAGTTATCCCATTCAATCCTTTCTAAAATTTCTAATAAATCAATTAAATTTTTAAAATCTTATTCAATACCTATAAACTTACCCCACCTCGGTCTAAAATTTTTTCTTCTTACACGCGCGTATTAAAATTTCAAACGAATAAATCAAAAATATGCAAGACTGACGATATACATTTCCCCGACCATCCAACTGATCTGATTTATCAAAGTAGTATCACAGCGGTGTCACACAAACACTCTCCAATTCTAATACGCATATCTATATGTTAAACTCAAACAATCGAGGTATATGTTTACATACCCCGTCTGTCATAATTTTTCAAATTACATACGCTTATGTAAAAATAATCTCACTAATCGTTAATTTGATGATTAGTCCGTCTAAGTTTGTCTCTTTTGCCGTGCAGCGGCCAGACGTTCTGCTCTGAGTTGCTTTTCTTCCTCGCTGAGCTCACGGCTTACAATAGACGTGCGTATACACAATAACCGCTTGGGAAATCTGTAGGTCTTGCTTATTTCATCCTCCGCGATAACCTTAATCAATCCATTAGACCTTGCAACCCGCTTGTCCATTTTAGTGATCCATGTATTATCACTGACATACATATCACAAAAATCTTGATCGCGAGATGAGTTAATATGTATCTCTTGTTCTTGCACGCTTAACGCCATTTATATATCACTCCTATCTATCAGAAAGCCACACTTCAAAATACAGACCCTCCGGCACATATTTTGTTCTGAGCCTTTCTTTTTCATATTTTAATAAATCCTTAATCTGATATACATGAAAGCAACAATCGTGTTGCCCGCTTCTCATAGTTCTTAATACGTCATTGATAAAAGCTTTATAACGCGCTGCCTGTGTTTCGCCTTTATATTGCTCTCCTATTTTGAGTTTAACAACATAGTCGCCTTTCATGTATTTGTCTTGCAACTGTGTGGTCTGGTCTCTTAAATATACAAAGTAATTCTGCCATGTTGCGTCAGAGTACAAGCACATAACGGGCGGTATATTTGCATTTATTGGTTGTATAGTATTAATTGTCATTGCCTTACACCGCTTATCATTTAACAATAGGATTGAAATTTTCTATAATCATTCCGTGTATATCATCTCCATTGAGATTTAACGTGATTATAGGAGACTTATTTTCATCTTTTTCGCATAAATTGGTATTATGCAGCACCTCATTAGCCAAATCTCTTGCGTGATCTAACGACTCGTAAACAGACGCTATTTTCTGTCGTGACTCCAAATCAATATCACCCCTAATGATACCAAAAGCGCCACGCACCGTATCATTAATAGCGTTTTTTAAACAATCCACTGCATTATCAAGCGACATGGTAATTTTAAACACGGGTAATTCCTCTACAATTTCATCATGCTTGTGTCCCATAACCCCTACTGATTCTGCCTTCATCATTTTCTGTGTTACCTCCAATTTTCGCTCATTCCTTTCATAATGGTTTAAATATAAATCTCGTCTATTATATTTATTCTCTGAAAACAAGCGATTTACAATAGAAAATCGCCTTGAAATTAATCAAAGCGATAGATTTTGAATTTAACTTAACTCTGCCAAAATCATAGGTATTGCTTATAATAGTGAGCAAACTGCCAATTGCGACATGTTCTGTATTCTTTAACATTCGCAAAACGATGTGTATTATCAATGAATTTTTCACTTATAGGTAATATTTTAGCGTTTAAAATCTCAACAGACACGCCTTTATCGCTAAATTGTATATTTGAACCCGGCTCATAAGAAAATGCTAAATGAAAATTATTATTCCAATTATATGGCGTTGCAACACCGCAAAGATAATATACACCATTAGCAAGCATGATATTTTTTGCAGTTGTCGTGTAACGATCTATCCCGGGATAATATTCACCCTTTAAACAATTCGCACAATGCACAGAAAGCTTAACGCCAATTACGCGCTTTAACCATAAATAACGAAACGGCTTAGTTACCGCAAGGAATTTAATAGTAATCATTTTACTTCTTACTTCCCCTCTACTTTATACGCAACAGAAACTCTGCAAGATCGTTTTGAACCTCTAAATAATCATATGGATAGACATACTTACTATTACATCCCCATTCCTCATGACTTCTGTTCTTTTGAAGCAGTCTCTCCGCCTGCTTGGATAGCGCGTCTATAATGTTACTGTTAAGCTCTGTCTTGCTTTGTTGCAGTTTGTCTTTAATCTCCTGTTTAACGATCTCAATATCCTGTTCCATATAGGTTTTTGAATATATAATTTCATATTCCTTATACACATAAGACCAGCCATAAATCTCATTTAATTTTTGATTTACACGAGCATAAAACTCATCAACATTATTAAACGGGATTTTATCTTTGCCCATTTCCTTCAAAACCATCTGCTGAACATCCAGAATATCTTTTTTCTCTCTTGCGGTCGCAAAGCGGTGGAGATATTCAATCTGTGGCTTACCCTGATATACCTCGCCGTCGCTATCATCACCGCTGCTGCTGTGACTATCCTTGACACAGACATCTTCAACAGGCATTTCCAGTTTTTCTATAATAACCATTTTTTCTTCATAATCAATCAAACACCGTCGCTTCATACTGTTAAGCGCAGAAAACAATATCTGAGACAATTTATGGTTAGCCCGCCCATAAAAGTGAGATACTTGCCACTCATCATACTGTTTAAGCTCTTTTGCTGTCCTATTTCTCTTGTTTGCATAGTATCTATCATTTATCATGCCTAACATACTAAATAATTGAGTTTTGGAAAGCACACAGCGATTGCCGGGACGCTTAGCCAATTCTGCCATAAGCAACAATTCTATTGCCTTAATATAGATAGAATTTTCATGTATAGCCTTGGGTAGAGGTTTATCATAGACCTTCTTAATGATAAACTTATGCCCCGCCCGCTCAAACTCAAAATAACGCTGCCAATCCTGTAACTGTGCTTTTTTTCCATTACCGTCTGTAACCTTTTCTTCCAGTAATCCACACAGGGCTTTATAATTCTTAACCACGTCACCCTTATGTATATTTTGTGTGTTTATTTTACATTCCTCCGGTTTAATATTATATTTTCACTTTAATTATTTACCGCTAACACGCTAACACGTCTCTAACACTCTGTTAATCCACACCAAAAATGGACATTTCGTTGTCATGGCCTGCCGCAAGGCGGCATGCTTTCCGTGGACCCGAAGTGTGGTGTCCTTGAGCGTGCAATTTAAAAATTTGGACATTTTAATTCTAATAATTTTTCTTTTTTTATATATATTATACTTTAAAATGTCCAAAATTGGTAATTGTGTATATAAATTTGATTTTTCTTTCATTAAGTTTTGTTTACAATCAACAAAATTTAAAATTTAAATCCGATTGCGCCGACAGGCGCCCGCGCGAACGCCCTTGGGCGTGAGCGTGCCCGGGGTGTGGGGCTTGCCCCACTTACTGTTATGCCTCACTTACTGTTAACTGTTATACTTCATATATTATATATTTAGTATACCCTCTTATCTCTCTTTACGAAACAAGCTCTTTAAACCCCCATTATACCGTCATTTATTTTTAATTTTGAAACCTTAAATGTTTCAGGATAATAAACTTGGTATTCTCATAAGCGATTCATCAGCATTGAATTTATCTAATAGTGATTTTGGTATTATCTTGTTTGATAACAGCATTTCATCAACAATATTCTCTATGGCTTGCCTCAAAACATCATTGTTTTCAATACAATCCATCTTAAATGCCTCTGTCTGTAAGAGATTTTTTTCTATACAATAGTCTCTAAACGCCGCATTAATCTCTATACCTGTTATTTCTTCTATTTTCTTGTATAACATTGAATATAGTGAATTACGACTAATTTGCAATTCTTTTTCCAATAACTCATATTTACAATTCATTCTGATGTACCATTGGCTTTTGGGTTTATATGCTGTCTTTTGCTTTTGATTAGTTTGTAGTAATGTATTACACAATTCTCTTTGTGATTGCATTAAATAGTTTAATATTTGTGATGATTTGCTTAAATACTCGCTTATTAATGTAAACATCTCTTTGAATCCTTTAATTTTTGTATCTGTCATATCATCACTAAACTGTTGACACTTTATTGTAAAAATCTCGTTTTGACACCATTCTTTAAAAGCCATAGCCGTTAAATCGTTGAAATACTCATGCTCACAGATGATTTCAATGCCTTTATAATTGTAATATCTATTACAATATTCATCATCTGAATTTACAACATCATAAGCATATCTGTCAATATACAATGAATATTGATGCAGGTCTTTGACCTTAGTATATGGCGGTGTATGTCCTAATGCTCTCTCAATGTCTTCAATGGGGACAACAATTTCATCACACATTGTATTGAGATAAAATCTACAATCTACAAACTTAAACCGATTGGTCGTGATCAGCTTAATGTCATTACTATGAATCTGTGTTATTTGATTTTTCTGTGCTTGAGATTGTGTGCTTTTTGTGTTTGTGGCTTGTATTGTTTGTGTGTCCTGAACCTCATTTATCTCATTTGTGTTTACTGTGGTGCTCTTTGTTTCTTCTTTCATTTTATCAATCTCCTTTGATTTTTGAATATTTTTGGCTTTATCGCCTACTATATTATTCTCTGAGATAGTGGCTATGGAGTTTGAAATAGATTGAAAGATTAAGAGCTGAATTTTGATTGAATTTGATTGAGTCTCGATTTTGGAATCTTGATTTTGGATTTCAATTTTAACCAGTTCAAATTTGAGGGTTTCGGTAAATGAGATAAAATTTTGTGTATTGGAATAGCGAAAAGTCTTGATTGTATGAAGTTTTTGCGCTGGAGTGAATATTAATTTTGAGATAGGTTTACGAGGTTGATTTTATGATTTTCTTGGTTATTCGAGATGTGCTTATATAGTTATGGTTTTGTAGTGTTTTGGCTGTTTTAGAGGTTGTTTTGATGATGTGGTTGGGATTTATATAGTGATGTTTTACGAAGTGATTTACGAATGATTTTTGGTTTTTGAGGTGAGTTATTGGGATGGTGTTATAGAATTTTGGGTTATGTGTGGATGGAATAGATAGGCGATTTTTCATCTCCGCCGGGACCTGCCAAAATGTAAACCTATCCCCCCATTACTGTATAATATAATTGTATTAAACAGTAGTTAACGAACCCACGCCCGCCGTATACAGCCGCATCCTCGTCGCGCTGTGAGACTATGCCGGGCGTACTGGTCGGGTCTGTAAACCGTGATTAGGCATCAGCCTATTATAAATCCTATTATTTTACTATGTTTTTTCGTGTTCGTCGTATGGAACTAAAATTTATAATATCAAATTTTTCAATATCCATACCAAAAAAATCAATACAATAAAAACCACAAAAAAATCAACAAAAAACATACCATACCACATACCCACATCAACGCCGTTATAAAAAACCTATTAAACAACTATGTATTAAATCCTATTAACACAGTATAAATTAATACATACTATTACACTATGCATTAAAACCTATTAAACTACAGTAAATTAATACCTACCAACATAGTATATATTAATACCCACCAACTCACTATGTATTAACTCACTTCCTCGACTCGCTGCCTTCCTCACTCCCTCCCAGCCTCACTCACTCATACTCAAAAAATCATACACCCACACCAAAAAATCCGATAAAATACCACGCCCACAATACCGTTACAACGCAAAAAACAAGCCTATAACACCCGCAAAACAACCCATACCAAACGACAAAATACCCACACACTCAAAATAGCCGCAAAAAACGCCTCACAACCCACATTTAAAAACCTATCTAAAATCCAAAAAACAACCCTATCCTATATAACTATATACCAATTTTAAACGCGCAAAATAAGCCTATTTTTTCGCCTTGCAAGGCAAATCACCTTTAAAATACAAATAAAAATCACGAAAAACAAGCAAATTCAAGCGTATTTGATAATTAACGCTAATTACAAGCTAAAATTCAATATATCTCTTATAATAGCTCTTGTTTTCTCTGTTTTTCTCGCTTATTCAAAGAATTTAACTTTTTTAAAACTTTTTTCATACAAGATATAGTGTATAAAGTCGGCAAAATTAAAAATCAAACACAATATGTTGTGGTTAATAGCTAATTGGCTCTTATCGGTTTTGATTAATTATAATACCCATGCTATAATATAGTTACAAAATAAATCAAGGGATTGAATAAATCCCAAACACAAAAGATGTAGACAATACATTATAACACGAGACCCACACCGCAACCCTGAAGATTGAAAATTGAATAAAAGGTAGCGCGCGGGACCGGAACGATCGCGGGATTTGAGTATCAATCCGATATAAAGCGGAACTGAACCGATATATCAACTCTACTCAGTGACTCAAAACGTACTTATTTTGAGCGGGTTAAACTTTTACCGAGGAAGTAATAAAGTTATCCCATGCGGGATTTATATATTCAATCAGTATATTTTGTTTTGAGATATTCCGATTGAATATATAAAAAATCAACGCGGCGCTTGCTGGTAACATAAACCGCGTTGATACAAGGCAACTGAAGCATAAGCATAAGCATAAGCAAGCTACAGCTATTGCTATATTGCTACAGTCTTTTTGTATTGTAACAGAAAAAAATAAAAAAGTCAATATAAAATTTTGAAAAAAATTTAAAAATTTTAAGGAGTTGTTGAAGATGACAAAATATGAAAAAAGGCGCCGTAATTTAATTAATGAAATATGTTACGGTCGTGATTTTAACAACAAAAATAAAAAGCGGCTATTTTGCAATTATTCATTAGAAAAATTGCAAAGACTGGATGCCTATATGCAATGTTGCATTGAATATTGTTTGTTTAATTCATGCAATGAAATTATTTCAGATTTTGAACAAATAGTTTTTTGAGTAATTATTTTACCGTGATGCCGTTGTTTTTGACGGCATCATATAAAATGATTATTAAACTACAAAATTAATTTTAAAAAAAGGAGTGTATAAAATGAAATATTTTGTAACGCCTGAAGATGGCATGAACATTATTAATCGGTATTTTGCAACAAACGAAAATGGCAAGGGTTATATTTACGATATTCTTTTTAGTATCAGAGTCCCGGCCGCCGTTGAAAAAACCTACAAAGAAGCCGTCAATCAAGTCAAAAAATTCAATAAAGAAGATTATACAATATACACTATGAACACAATATAATCCTTTTACCGTGATACTCTCTTTTTGAGAGTATCATATAAAATGATTATAAGCAAAAAAACAAAACAAGAAAAGGAGGACAAACAAACATGACAACAAATAACGCTTTTACAGATCAATTTATAAGCGCGGCTTTTACGCCGGAAAATGAAACGCCCGAAAAGGTGTTAGTTAAATTCAAGGACAGAAGCGATCTAATAGAGTACACCGTTAACATCTTACATCTGTTAAAGACTGATCCCGATACCGAATATATATTAGATGCCGATACCGGCGTTATAATCTATGAACTGTAAAACCGAAATAAGCCGCTTACACCGTTTATATTTTGCGCTGTAACACTTGAAAAAATAGTGTTACAGTCAAAATATAAATAAAAAAATCAAAAAAATTATTATTGCTTTTGCCGGGTTTATATGGTAAAATATTTTAAAATAAACCATGTAAACCGCGCGAAAAAGCAAGCAAAAAAGGAGAGTTTATTATGATTAAAAATGCAAAACTGCAAAATCTATTCAAGTTATCAAGCAAGGTAACAGTTATTGTCCCAGCGACAAAGAACATCAACGAAGAGATCGACAATACAAAGTATGTTGATGACGTCGCCGCGTTATTATCGGAGTTCTTCGGAGGCGCTACAGCTTCGGCGGCTATAGGTTACTGGACAAGCCCGACGGCTGGATTAGTCAAAGAAAAATCAACGCCGGTTTTTGCCTATTGCACAGATGCACAGTTGCAAGAGCACGCCGACAAGGTTATAGACAAGTGCGAGGAACTAAAGCGAGAGCTGGATCAAGATGCGATCGCGCTTGAAATAAACGGCGAAATGTACTTTATTTAAAGGCATAAACTTACTTAAAATTCAACTAAAAGCAAGCAAAAATTAAATACATACAAAGAAGCGTTATATCAATTATAGCGCTTTTTTGTATGCTCAAAATGAATAATTATAACAGAAGGAAGCGTTAATTTTTTACCGCATGGCATTTAAAAAATAAGCGGATGCCATGTATAAAAAATTAATACATATCAAACAAACAAACGCCGACGGGCGGCGGCTATACCGCCCAGAAGGAGGATTTTAAAATGAAAACAACAACAAACGCAACTATAAAAATATTTGTTACTAATTTAGGCAAATACAACGAAGGATATTTAATCGGCGAATGGTTATCCTTACCGGCTACAGAAGATGAGATCGCCGCGACGCTTGACAAAATTGGAATTGATGAGCAATACGAAGAGTATTTTATAACCGATTCAGAAGCCGATTTTGCCGATTTGTCAATCAAGGAATATTCCAACATTGACGAATTAAACGAGCTGGCAGAACGCCTTACAGACCTTGACGAAGGCGAGATTGAGGCTTTAAAGGCTTATTTGAAAGTTATAAGCGACAATTTGGAAGATGCGCTTGACTGTATCGAGTGCGGTGCTTATAGCTTTTACGCCGACATGGAGCTTGAAGATCTGGCGCGTGAATTTGTGGAAGAAGGATGTTTTGGAGAAATACCCGACAGCATAGCACCGTATATCGACTATGAAGCGATCGCGCGGGACTTAGGATTTGACGGCTATTATGAAGCCTTAAACGGCGTTATATACGCCGAAAGGTAAAAAACCATCTGACGAGTCTTTGAAAATTAAGACGAAACGCCCGCTTACCGGGCGTCATGGTTAAAACCAAAATAAAAATTTATTCAGAAGGAGTGTTAAACATGAAAAAGATAAGAGAAGGACAAGAGAGAATTATTTATAACGACTGGGATTATTTAACTACGGAATACGAGAACGAGATTAGGCAGTTCTGTTTTGAGGAATACGCCGACGATCACGGCTGGCAGAGCGTTGAAGATGTGCCGAAGTCGTTTCTTTGGGACGTCATAAACGACTGTAGAAGCATGGAGTGGGAGGACGCAGAAGGCTATTTAAAAGATTTTTTTGACAATGAAATATTTTTGTGCCGTGGAACAGTAGGACGCTGGAACGGAGATTTTGACGCGGGTAAAATTATTTATTCATTTAGTGAACTGGCCGACGCGTGGCGCGACTGTGACTATATCAAATTATACGATATAAACGGACATTTTTATATTGAAGCAGCACATCACGACGGAACTAACTGTTTTGAAGTCAAAAAGGTAACAGAAGCGGGCGCGGAGTATATAGATAACCATTATTGGGATTATTCAGATCGAGAATTGCACGAGCGACTTTTTAACAATTCTCACTATACACATTTACCACATTTTGCAAATTCTATATACGGATGCCCAAAGATTGAATATAAAAAGGCGGCAGCAATAGCATAATAATCCTTTTTACCGTGTGACTTTTGCGCAAAAGTCACATATAAAACGGATTAAACAATTACAAATAAAATCTATTAAATGGAGGAGAATACTAATGAAAAAATTTTATTGTGTATGTACAACTGTACAAGATGACAGAATATCGGCTGGCTTTGTGGACGAAATAGAGGCAGAGAAAAAGCCTGAAAGTACCATGAAAAGCACGAGAGACAAAGATATTTATTGCGACTGGTTTGACGATTTAGCAGAGGCGCGGCGATATATTGATTTTGCGCATACATCATTGGAACGCGTTACTTATTAGGTTATCAGAAAGGAGAAAAACCAATGAAAAAATTTGATGTTAAATTTATGGTAGAAACAATTGAGGATGTTGAGGCGCGGGATGTGTTTTCAGATATTCTAAATGAGTATGTGGATGTTTTTCCTGACTCTCTTGATGATTATGTAGAAACGGAGACAGCAGAAGAAGCAATTGATCTAGCAATAGAATTTTTAAAAGATTTTATTAATAATTATGGTGATTTTACCGCCGAAGTTGATTCTAAAAATGAACAAATAACCGTATTTGACAAGAACGGTAAACTTATTGAATTATATTATGATTTTGAGGCTGAAGAAGTCGTTGAATACTATGACAAATACGGCTATTATAGCGTAATGACAAGAGAAGATTTTGATTTTTGGAAGGAGGACGAGCCGGAATTTATGAGCGGTATAACAATTATTTAATCCTTTTGCTGCGAGGCCTTTAACTCAGAAGGCCTCTTACAAAATGATTAAACAGAAGTACATATAACCAAAAAAACACAGAAACAAAGGAGGCAATAACAACATGATTAAAAATGTAATAGTAATAGTCTTGTCGCTTACGCAGATATATTTTAGCCACAAATACGGCGCGCCCGCGTGGGCTTTTATAATGCCTATTGTGCTGATGCCGTTGGCGGCGATGGGACTCTTGTATGAGAAAAATTAAACACGCAGAAGGCGCAGAACGCGCGGAAAGGAGAGTTAAAATGCGTACACGAACTTATTTAACTAAAGCAGAACATACAGATCCACAGTATCACAGAAGTAAGTATATATTACATGATGGCAGTAACTGGGCTCATGCCGATACAAACGATAAAAAACAAATGTTTGATTTGTTAAACTTTTTTGAATGTAAAATAACATCCGTTGAAAGTGTTGTTGAAGGATCCCCGCTTGGACGGTTGGTTTTTTATAACTTGTCAAAAGATATTGTATCATGTAATCCTTATTTTTGGACTCAAGAACAGGCTTTACAAATGATAAATGGCAGACGATTTAAACCATTTATTGGGTTATCAAATGGAAGTTTGACTAATTGTTATGCAGTTTTCAATAACGATAGTAATATTGTTGAAACTTTACGTCCTAATCCAAACGCAAAAGAAGTATACAAAACTATGCCGCTTGACAAAGAAATATCATACAGAAGATCACATTGGTATATGTAGGCAGAAGGATTAAATCAAATACGAATTTGAAACAGAAAGGAGAGTTTATTATGACAAAGACGATTAATAAAACATTGCCTGAAGCGTTGATTGAGGCAATAGAAGCCGACGACTGGACAGTAAAAATTTATGGTGATGGGTCTGTGACATTTTCAAAATTCAGCCCAGCAGGACAAGATTTTTTTATCGAGGCGGAATTACCGGATAATTTAGAAGATTTGTATGATGACATAATGAGCCAATACGAAAACTATGATCCATCAGAAGAAGCCTATTTGTGGCTTGATAATACTGGACACGGTAAAAACGGAGCGCCTTATGAGATGATAGACGTTTATAACGATATGGTTACTTGCGAGAATTATATTTATGAATTGGCTTGTATAATCAACAGATATATTGACTAACAACAAAGTTTTAATTTTTCTAAGGCGTGGCATCTATAAGCGGTGCCACGAATAGAAAAATTAAACCGAAATAAACCGTGCCGGAACGGTTAAAGTTTTTCGGCAGAAGGAGGATATTATTATGGGAAAAAAACATGTATGTAAAAAGTGTGGAAATGATGAGTTTTTCACAGTAGATATTAAAGCGTTGGAGACGTGGGCGGTGAATGGCTATGGCGAATTAGAAGAGGAATGTTTTTCTGAACCTTTAGAGAGTCCCGATGAGGTGGCATGGACGTGTCAGTTATGCGGTAGCAAAGATATTGTTTGTGTTTGCATAGATGACGATATTGATAAGGAGGATATTTAAAATGGGATATTATAGCGATGTGGCAATTGAATGTGGACAAAAGGCGTATAAGATGATTAAAGAGGCGGCAGAGGCAAACCGTTTTAGTCCCACAGAGACCTTTAAAAATGACGATACCAATACAATAATTATGCACTGGAAGTGGGTTAAATGGTATGAAGAATTTACAGATGTCAAGGCAATTAATAATGTTTTAAACAAATTGGACGATTTAGATGAAGAAGCAGAAGATAACAATTGGGACTACTCATACAAAATAACACGACTCGGAGAAGACCCAGAAGGCGACTTAGAAATAAGATATAGCGACAAAGGATATGAACTTGATTCAATTTCTTACAGTACATTTTTAAATATGCCAAGTCATATAGAATATTTTGAACCAAAACAGCGTGAAATTTGGCTTGATGGATATTTCACAGAAACAGAAGCTAAAGCGATATGCGCGAAAATGGAAGGCAAAACCTTTTACAAATTTCATTGTAAATACAGCAATCATGCAGGGAATTGTCGTATCGGTATAGAAGTTAATCACATTGACACGGACGACACGATCAAAGAAATGTTTTATTTTGCCGCTTTAGGCGAGCTTGCGAAAGCATAAGAAGGGAGAATATTATCATGAAAATAACAAGAATAATTGACGGTCAATCGGTAGATATTGAATTGACATTGGCAGAATTGTGTCGGGCATACGACGAACAAAAACTATTGAACATACGTTTTGACGTTGAGAATAATTTAAAAAAACATCTTGATAATGACGAATATTTAAGTCTTTTCGCGAATGATGACTTTATTCAAGCCGTTGCGGAAGAAACTAAGGCAATTATGGAATGTATGGGCTTATCTTTTGAATATGCGCTTGACAACGCGATAGGAAACAACAAAGCAGATTATTTGAAAGAGGAGGATTTATAATGTACATTTTGATAGATTCAACCATTAGAGGAAAAGGCAAAGATGATGTGCTTGTACATACCTATGATAATATTGAGGACGCACAAGAGGATTTGGCGGCAGAATTTAATACTTATACTTCTGATGATAACACTTTGGATTATGGAGCAGAATGTTTTATTGACGACGATTATATAAGTGCATGGGCGCAGATTGATGAGGAGTATAAAATTTGGCAAATTTGTCAGGTGTAAGTTGTTTCATAAAACAATACAGAAGATTATATGTAGAGGAGGCTTATAATGTTATCAGTAATAGCACTTATTAATTATACGATCCCAATGTTTGGCAACGAGCGTTTCCAACCGTATGGCAAATTGCTTATTTCGGATGGTACAACAGACAAACTTTGCGATATTAAAGAAGATAACAACGGAATACAATATATCAATTTCAAACATAAGCGATACGGTGTAGTTAATCGTGGCAGATTGTGGTCGCCACGATTTGAAATTATCAAATATGGAGAGGAGTTTTGTTAAAATCATGGAAGAATTACAAAATCACGAATTGAGAGAGGGAGTAAAGGTATATTCTGGGTTGAAAGACTATTTCGGAAATACTATGTTGGTTTTAGTAGATGATGACATGCAAGAAGTCAGGATTGTTTCAAAACTCCCTGAATACAATAAGCGCAGAAGAAGGTTAGACGCTTTAAATCTTAGACATGTTATCACTCCGAAATATGCCGAAGTTATAGACATAACGAGAAAAACATATAACAAAATCATGGATAATTTCCCTGATTACGCTCATACACAATGGCAAATCTGGGATTAAACTACCAAAAATCAAATCAAACGATAATTTGAAATAGAAAGGAGCAGAACATGAGGGAGATATTATTCCGAGGAAAACGGGTAGATAATGGCGAGTGGGTCAAAGGTGGGATCGCATATTACGGAGAAAAAGTGTTTATTGTGTTTGTTCATCGGAGTCACAGCGAAATGGGAGATATGCATCTTCCCAAGATAGTTGAGGTTCGCCCCGAAACGGTCGGACAATACGCAGGAGTGAAAGACAAAAACGGCAAGAAGATTTTTGAGGGAGATATTGTTAAATATGCAAATGGCGTTTGTAAGGTCGTTTTTGAATCGCGATGTGGAACCGCTTTTTTTGGTATAGTTATTAGCGAAATGACCACATGGTTTTTTGGTAAGTCTCCAGCGGACTTGATGGATGTTGTTGGTAATATACACGATAATCCGGAACTGTTGGATGCGTAACACAAATATTAAGCATTACATTTGAACTGATAAAGGAGGATTTTAAAATGGAAAAAGAACATGAAAAATATGTAGCATATAATTGTGACAGATTGACAGAAGGATCAGAAATGAGAATTGAACACACGATATATTACAGGGATGATCCTGATCTGTCGGATTTGATTTCAAAAACGCCGCACGAAGTTATGGCAATGCGAGAAGAAAGCGCTACAACCGAACAAGCGGCTTATAACAAAGTGCGCGAAGCGGCTAAGAAATGGGAACGGGCGGCATCGGTCACCAACAGATTTGATCGGGCTCTTAAATACTTAAACACGCCCGAAGTTTCACATTCGTCCAACAACTGGGTTAAAGATAAAGACGGATATTTTGACTGTATCAGTAACAAGGTGTATAAAATGTGTTGCCGGATTTATGATTACGACACATGGCATGATGACACGAACCGATATACCGTAAGCTGGCATATTTACACCAACAGTCCGAGAAACAACTATAACATAAAAGTCGCGGGACAGGAGCGCACATTCAAAAACAAGGCAGCAGCTGAAAAATATCTACAAGGCAGAATAAAAGCGTATGCGCATTTATTCACAGAGATTTCTCCGCCGATACCTAAAGAATATGAATCTCCGTTTAAATTATACGGTTATCTTTTACCCGGATATGATATAGAAAATAATGGATCAAAAGCGAGTTTGATTTAGAAAAGGAGGAAAATTAAATAAATGTTAATACTTATAGCACTAATCTACTTCGGTTATCAACTGATTAAAGAGACAAACGAGGATATAGAAATGAGGCAATGGGCAATAAACAAAGGCTATGACTCGTACCCGTCAAACACGGGATTGAGAGACGCCAGAACAAACAAACCGTATGTAAGCAAGCAGCAAGACGGATTGAGACCCCACACGTTCACGACAACGACAGGCGAAAAAATGACGTTTTATAAATAAGGAGGCGATTCGTAATGAATATGTCAATTGAAACAAAGGTTTTCACAAACGAATGTGAGGCGACTTCTGCGGCGCAAATTGCTACATTGAAAGAGGTTAATGATTATATTCATTTTAATAATATTTGTCGTGAGCAAATTATTGAATATAAAACAAAGGTATATCGGCGCACACGCGGAGGTATAAGATACGGATTTCAGGTGCTTATATCATGGTATAGAGAGTATTAATTCTTTTGAGTTGTGGCACTTACTGAATGTGCGAGTGCCACAGACAAAATAATTAAACATAGAGCTTGCAGGATCAGGCTTTATATGATAAAATAAAATTTATAAAAAGGAGAGTTTAAAATGAATAAAGAAAAAATTATGCCTATGACAAGAGAGGAATTATTAAAGGCGTTGATTAAAAAGTTTGGGACGTCCGAGACGCCCATAACTATTTATGTAGTAGCCAAATGTCACGCCGAGTTTGAAGGGAATTTGCTTACGAAATCGGGACAATATTGGGCACGGCGGTCTTTAGAGCAGGGAATGGCGTTGAATGTGGACGGCGATATATTTAGCGAAGATTTATGTTACTTTTTAGATTATAAGGCCGCCTGTGAGTATCGGGAAAAGCACTATCCCAATTCAAAGGTCACAGTGACATCCACTTTCCAAGGCAAAAAAGTGACAGACGTCCTTGAATATTATGTCGCCATACAGCACTGGTGCTACAATGATGCTTGGGAAGAATATGACTTTCTTGAGGGTGGCGACTTTGATTGTTTCTCTGAGATGCCCGAAGTTGAAGATGACGAGGATGACGAGGATGACGAAGATTAATTAAAGATAGGTGATAATATGTCAAAACGCTTAACAAAATTACAGCTTAAAGAATTTGTTAATATGATATGTGAAGTGCTTGAAATACATCCGCCTTCAATATCTACTGATATGTCAAATTTTGAAAGCGAAACAATGTGGGCGCAATATAGTGTTGCAAATGACAAAATATACGTTAATATGGACAATGATCCCGGAACAGTTTTGTTTGCAGTTGCTCATGAATTGCGGCATAAATGGCAGCATATCACCGATGATAAACGGTTTTTTGATGATTATAAACCACGCAGTATGTTTGACCGCGCCGACGAATATAATCTACAGTTTGCCGAAATTGACGCTCAGGCTTTTGGTGTTCTGGTTATGGAACTGCTTTATAAGGTTGAAATAGCTTTGAATGGATTATCGAAAAAAACAGAAGATATAATTTTAGATTACTCAGACACGATATATGCGGAAACGGTAAAACAATTTGTCAAACACGATATTACTGTATGGATTCCGAAAGGCTTGTTATGATGGGTATAAAAGTAAATTAAGCAAGGAGACAATATTATGAACAAAAATTATATGGAACAGGTTGCCCAGATGTTGGGTGTGGAGATTGGAGAGACATTTTATGTTGTTGACGACGAAAATAAAAAAAGAATACCAGTTTATATGGCTTATAGAGGATTCCTTGGCGAAACTGGGGTTTTTTGTTCAAATTTAATGCGTCTTGTACTTTGTGGTGATTATGAAATACAAAAATTAAACTAATTATTACAAGAGACTAACTTAAAAAGAGGTATTAAACAATATTAAATCCGAGAGTTGTTGCACATTTTTGTAATAGCTCTTTTTTATGCAAAAAAAGAATGGAGGTACAAAATAATGTCAATAAAATCAACAAAACCTTTTGAACAAACGACAACAATGGAAACTTTGCAATATGAAATCGGTTCCGGTGGGACGGTATTCAGATACGGCGAATATGTTGTAGTAAGTCGTTTCGTTTTTGATAGTTATATTGCGGAGATTTATAAGTTTATTGAAACGCCCGAAAAAACTGATTGTGATTGGATTGAATGTCAATTGAAACTTATTGAACATTCTAACGAGTTTTTTGAGGACGGCGGTCATACGATTGAATGGGCGCTTGACAGAATAAAATGACAATGAATTGCCGCCTGTGGGCGGCTTTTCTTATGCCAAAATAACTACAATATATGCAAATTTCATGTACAAAATTAAACTAAAGGAGGAATTAGAATGTGCTATAAGCAAGAACAACACGTTAAATTTAATAAAATGGTCGAGGATCAGATCAAGGATTATCCTAAGTTTATCAAGGATTACTTTGTCTTTTTGAATAGCGCAAAGACCAAATACACAAATCTGTCATACATCAAAGGATTATTTGATTGGGTTTTGTCTCAGGGAATTATACAGCGGGACAGCATATCTAAAATAACCGCCGAGGACATACAGAACATTTCTGCGGCTGATATTGTGCGGTATTTGCGCAGCCTTGAAAGTGGGGAGGATGGCAAGGTTAATTCGCCTCGGACGATACAGACGAAGATCACGGTGTTTAATACATTGTGGGCGTTCTGGGTCGATGAGCGGATTGTGCCGGTCAATATTATATCAAGCCTCAAACATCACAGAACTTTCAAGGTTGAAGCCAAGCACGGCGAAACAACGCAGCATATTAAACTCCCCACAGACGAGCAAATTAAGGCTTTTTACGCTCATGTGGACAAGGACAACAATGACTTTAGAGCGGTGCGAAATCACGCTATAATCAGTCTTATGGAGGTCTCAGGCATACGAGAAGAAGAACTGATAGGACTTGATTTATCGGACGTACATTTTGACGATGACGGCGCTTACATTGAAGTTATGGGTAAGGGAAAAATCAACGTCAAAGACGATGTATCAATAGCAAACGAGTCGGCGTGTATGGCGTTAAAAGAATACATGGAGTACAGGAGCTATGTGCCAAATGTAATTGACACAGAAGCTCTTTTTATATCGCAGCGCAAACGGAAACGCCTTACTCCGTCGGGATTGTCATATATGTTTAAGCAACACTCGGACGGACAAATAACGCCTCACATGCTCCGGCATCGTTGCGCCACAAAATTATATGAACAAGGTTTATCGGCGGTGGACATTGCCCGACATCTCAGACATAAGAACATTAACACTACAAATACAAATTACATTCACCCAAGCCGCTCAAACTTAAACGCAGCTCTGGCATGTTTGTAATGAATAAATAATACAGAGGAGGATTTAAAATGTTAAATTATGATGAATTTTATCCCACACCCGATTCTTTAATAGATAAAATGCTTAAAGATGTAGACTGGAGCACGATTGATTCAGTTCTGGAGCCGAGTGCGGGAAAAGGCAATATTGCCGATCAGATAATAAAACACATTGGGAATGGTTATTATGGAGGTCTTTATTATGGGCATTGTGACGAAGAAAAAAATAAAGCTTTTATAGATTGTATTGAAATTCAACCGGAACTTCAAGGCATTTTACGAGATAAGGGATATAGGGTTGTTCATGACAACTTTCTTACTTACAGAACACATAAGCGTTATAATCTTATCGTTATGAACCCGCCTTTTAGCGATGGCGACAAGCACTTATTACACGCGCTTGATCTCGTTAAAGACGGTGGTACTGTTGTTTGTGTTCTCAATGCCGAGACAATACGAAACTGCTACACAAATTCCCGCAAGCTGTTATCTCAAAAACTTAATGAGCTGGGCGCAGAAATTCAATATCTCAACGGAGAATTTGAACAGGCAGAACGCAAGACATCTGTAGAGATTGCTTTAATTAAGGCTACGATTCCCGCATCTGAGAGAACGAGTTTTATATTTGATAACCTTGAAAAGAAGGACTATGCAGAAGTTGACGATGAATGTACAGACCTTGTTGGCGGTGATTTTATAGCTCAAATCATTAAACATTATGAGATGGAAGTTGAGGCGGGCATTGCATTAATCAAAGAATATAATGCGATGTGTCCATATATTTTAGATTCTATTGACGAGGACAAATATACAAAACCAATTTTAGAATTAAAGTTGCAGCGTGATTCTGCTTTGAGTATAAACGGGTATGTACAGAATGTTAGAATGAAATATTGGAACGCCTTATTCCGAAACAAGAATTTTGTCGGCAAACTAACATCCAATTTGCAACACGACTTGTATGACAAAGTGAATGAGTTAAAGGATTTTGATTTTTCAGTTTACAACATTCAGCAGATACAGCGAGAAATGGCTTACATGATGAATAAAGGCGTTGAAGATACTATTATGGATTTGTTTGATGAACTGTCGGCAGAACATTCATGGTATCCTGAGTGTAAGAAAAACATTCATTATTATTCCGGGTGGGCGACAAACAAGGCACATAAAATCAACAAGAAGGTCATAATTCCTATCCACGGGGCTTTTGGCTGTTATTCATGGGACAAAGATGAACTTCAAACCTATAATGTTTATGAAGTAATGAGTGATATTGAGAAGGCTTTAACCTATCTTTCTACGGGAACAACCTGTACAGAAGATGATTTGATGGAAAGGCTTAACATTGCCAAAAACAACGGACAAACAAAGAAAATTCCTTTAAGATATTTTAACATTACACTATACAAAAAGGGAACCTGTCACATTGAATTTACCGATATGGAACTGCTTGATAGGCTTAATATTTTCGGTTCCCGACATAGAGGCTGGCTCCCGCCGTCATACGGCAGAAAGAAATATAAAGATATGACATCGGAAGAACAAGCAGTTATAGACGATTTTCAGGGCGAGGACGAGTATTCAAAGGTAATAGCTGCACCCGATAAATATATTATAGAGGCAAGTAAAATTTTGCAAATCGGCTCAGGTCAAGTAGCATAGGCAAAAAATGATTAAGCAGAAGGAGGTTTGATTTTTATTAATAAAAGAAATTATATAGTATTAGGACATAGTACAGTAATAATTGCTGTTGAGGTTCAGGCTACAAACGAAAACGAGGCTATGGATCTTGTAAAAAAACGCTTTGGTGGTATTCACGAGTATGCCGGTAATGGTGGGGTTGATAAACTGATAGGCGTAAATGGCAAGGCAGAAAGCATATATGCACCTGAAAATGTTGAGTTTGACGATGTAATGGAGGAAAATTATGAATAATATCGTTTTTGTAGAAACACGCATAAGCAAGTCGCGTAATGAAGTTTTGTTAAAAATTAGTGGACACATATTTGGTGCAATCTATGGCGAAACCATAGACGAGGCTTGCACTGAACTTCTGTTACGTTTAGATCGTGGGGATACAGTATATGTTGATGGACATGGTATCGGAGGTGATACTAAGAAGTTTCTTGATAAATATTTTCCGGTGCATGAGTATACGCCTCAGAGAATTAAACGCTTGCCTCGGAAAATTAGACGTTTAAGGAGTGAAATTTATGGATAAACGAGTTGGTGGATGAGATGATTTTATGTTTAACAATTAAATCAAATAAAGATTTGAAGGAGGAAATATAAATGCAAATTAACATACATTCAAAAGAATTACAGGCGGCTGTTGACAGGGTTCTGCCTGTAATAAATAAAAAAAGTTTTAATACACCGCTTAAAAGGATATATTTGCAAGCCGACGCGGATGGATGTTTAAAGGTCTGGGCAACAGATCTGGATCAATATGTGGAAGTTGTTGACCGTTATTGTCTTATTAACGGAGATAAGGTCTTTGGCATAGACGTTGATGATTATAAATTCATCAAAAAATTGAACGGTTATTTGTCTATTAATCTTACAGAAGGTGATGATGGCGGCGCGGAAATCAAGTGTGAGAAAAAGACCATAAAAATTCGTACTTTTACAGATGTTATTCCGCCTGTGCCGCAGTTTGATGACGATATAAAGCCTTTAGCGATATTGCCGGAAGCATGGCTGTTAGAGACGATAACAAAATGTGATAAATTCATTTCCCACAAAAGCATGTCTCATTGGGATGGCGTTAGTGTAAATGTTGCAAAACAGCGAATTGAGGCGTCAAATGGTTATTACTGTGTCATGCGTTCTTTGCCGTCCGATGCCGTGAAATCAAGCGAAAATTGCGATAGTATCTTGTTGCCTGATATATCTATACCTGTCCTCAAAAAAGTGTTGAATAAAAAAGGTGACAATATGTTGTCAATAAGCCAGCACGAAAGTTATATAAAGATGAGTAGCGAGACTTGCACATATATTGTCCACAGACTGAGACGCCAAGACGGTAGTTTTATGACATATCCAGATTTTGATAAGATTCTTGCCGAGCACTTTGATACTGGATTTGTGGTTCAAAAAGCGGACATGATTGATGTGCTTAAATATGATTGTGAACTCATTAAGGGATTTGAAAAACATGAAGCTACACCGTTAATATTGCGCGTTGATAACGATAGAATGGGCACTTATATCGCCAGTGCAAAATTAGAGGCGTTTGATGAAGTTGATATTAACCATTGTACTTGCGATAGTGGATTTGTTATAGCCTGCAATCCCAATATGCTTTATAATGCCATTGAATTAATCGACAAGCCAGAGTTTAATTGCGATGTAAAACGTGCGGTAGACCCTATAATACTTCACGGTGACGAATATAAATGTTGGGTGTTTCCAGTGCGTATAACGGACAAAACAGACCCGCGTGTAGACACGTTGAAAAAATATATGAACGCCGCATAAGGAGGTATAATATGCCAAACGAATGGAAGGATTACCGTCCTAAGCCTGAGTTGCAAATAGGACAAAGGGTTTATTTTATACGCCCTAATTGTATAGCGTGTGGTGAAGGTACGCTCCTGTCGGTTGATCCGGTCGTTGGGGAAGAAAGTGAGTGTTTAGTACATGTTGAATATGATGGCAAAGAATATTGTTATCTGACAACATTCTACAATCCGTATCATAAAATGTTTATCGGAAGTAATGTTGACCCGTGGTTAAGTATGTTTTTGACCGAGGATGCCAGAACCGCTTATGTTTCTAAGGCTACGATTAAAAGCTTTTTTAACAACGACGATCTGATAAATTTGCTTGATTGTAATGCACTATTAAAAATCAGGGAAATTATAGACCCGATAATACAAAGAGAGGAAGAAAAATTATGTACTACATAACAGGCGACACCCACAGAGACTTTAAACGCGTGCAGCGGTTTTGTGAGCGCATGGGTACAACCAAGGACGATGTGCTGATAATCCTCGGCGACGCAGGGATAAATTATTTTCTTGATGAGCGTGATAACGACCTTATCAAAAATGTAATATCTAAACTGTCTATAACTCTGTTCTGTGTCCACGGCAATCACGAGGTACGTCCCGATTCACTTCCGTGGACAGATATAGGTTGGCTGAATGACAATCCCGTTTGCAAAGATACACGGACAGACAATCTTGTTTATGCAATTAACGGTATACCTTATATGTTTAATGGATATAAAACTCATGTGATTGGTGGAGCGTATAGCGTGGACAAGCATTATCGGATGGCTAATGGGTTGAAGTGGTTTCCCGACGAGCAGCCGTCTGATGAGTTTAAACAAGAACTGGAAGACTATTTTGACAAAACAGGTTGGCAGGCGGATATAATCTTGTCTCATACAGTACCGCTCAAATATGAGCCGATAGAAGCGTTCCTGTCTGTCGTAGACCAAAGCACAGTAGACCGTTCAACAGAAGAATGGCTTAATACGATTGAGGACAGACTTGATTACAAAAAATGGTACGCGGGACATTTTCACGTTGACAAGAAAATTGATAAATTGCAAATCATGTTTGAGTCATTTGACGAGTTGAAGATTAATGAGGAGGAATGATTATGGACAATGATAATTATGTTGACAACAGAACGGTATATTTTAATAATGAGCCATGTGCACAAAACAATGTCCCTGAAACAATCATAGTATCTGATGAGGTCGCTCAAAGTGATATTAATAACCTCGATCAGGTTGAGGGAGCAATAGTGGAATTTCCTTACTCTCAAGATCCTTCTCAAGACCTTTATGAGCCTACGCGATTTATTGTAGATATAAACGATTGCCCCAGTTTCCAAGTACAAAAATTGAATCAGTCAGAGGAACGTAAGACTAAAAAGGCACTCAATATTGATGGCCGACGTGTTGATTTTACTGCACCGATAATACCGTCAGGGACTTTGAAAATTTCGGGAACAGCAAGGCAGTGTCGCAAGCATAAGAAGGGACGTATCAATAAAAAATGGTTTAAAAGATATGGTTTTACATTGTGTAATGTTAGTATGGAGGTGACGTAAAATGCAAGCAGATATTCAAGAGGTATATCAAGAAGATACGATTGGACGTAAGTATTATACACCAATTGTGAGCAAGAAAAATACATATTCTAAACCACCAAAGCCTGCGCAAGTATCAACGTTTAATTTTAATAAGCCAATGAGCCGTGATGAGTTTCTGCAACTGGATAAATCGTTGCAAGTTATGTATATTAAATACTTGAACGAGCAATACGGAGCAACGGCGGTTCAAATATCTGAAATGTTAGGATATTCAGTAAAGTTGTTTCGCGACAAGGTAATGAATCCACTTGGTTTAAAAGGTTGCTTCAAGCGAGGCGGGCGTATGTCAAGGGAAAAAATGGATAGGTGGCAGTCTTTCTTGGGTGACAAACAAGAGAGCGTCACAAAACCTAAAGAGTCAAAACCAAAGAAAAAGCAGACAAAGAAGCAATCAACTCCGCAAAATAAAAAGACAGAACCCAATACGGTTATGTCTCCAGTATCGTGTAGTTTTATCGTTAAAGGAAAATTAAAAGCTGATGAAATTGCACGTCGTATAAGTGCGTTAGTCTCTGATGGGACAGAGTGTGAAATAAATGTGCAGGTTGATGTCCTTAATGCACTGGCGGAAAGGGCTTAATATGCCAAAGATAACTGATAAATATTCGTATTACTATTGGGGATGGACTAAAAGTGGTAAACCGACAAAGAGACCTGTAGCAGGATTGCAAACTGCTGATGCGCTTTTTTTACACTCAGTTGCTGAAATGTATCCCGATTATACGGTTAGGCAACTTAAAGAGGTGCTATCGGATAAAAAACAGTGGCTTTATAACCCTGATGTAATATCTTGCCTTAACTCTCTTATTGAACATGGATGTGGAGACAGTCATTTTTAATAAACACGGGCGGCGTTTAAGTCGTCCGTGTTACTTTTTTGCAGAATAAATTTAATAGAACGTAAATAAATCAAAATACAATTTGAACCGGAATTTGAAAGGAGAAGTCCAATGAATAACAAAAGCAATGATTTACTACAGCTTATAAAAGACAATCCCGATTTACCGATCATTCCTATGGTAGACTCCGAAGTTGTATGGGACAGCACCGGGTATTATATGGGAGTTTGGGGCAAAGCAAAAATAGACGAATATATTATATCCAAAGAATACGATGGCTGCGTTATATTTAAGAGTGATGGCGACGTCTTTGACGCGCTTGAATGGTATATGGGTGCCGAAAAGTTTGAGGCACTGCCGGAAACCGAGGATGAATGTCAGCCGTTTTACGATAGTCTCCCATGGAAAAAAGCCATTGTTGTTTTCATAGAGCCGCTGGACTGAGGAGGATCAGAATATGAGAGAGATATTATTTAGAGGCAAACGTAAAGATAACGGTGAGTGGATCGTAGGCGGGGTCGTACATGACGACGACAAAGTTTTTATTGTGTGGACTCATCGGCTTCTTAGCAAAAATGGGGCGCCACATTTTTCAACGATGGTTGAGGTAATCCCCGAAACGCTTGGACAGTATACAGGTGGCGAGGACAAAACTGGTAACAAAATCTTTGAGGGCGATATTGTTACAGCAACCGAAGACGGAGATATAGAAATAGGTGTAATAAAATACGAAACACCCGATTGCGCTTTTATAATTGACACAGGCGGATGTGATTTTGTTATGGATTATGCAAAAGATAGCGAAATTATCGGTAACATACACGATAACCCGAAATTATTGGAGGAAATAAAATGACTAACTATGAAAAAATCAAGAATATGAGCGTTGAAGATATGGCTGAATATATTTTTTGGTTGGGAAACGGTACTGAATACTGTTATGGGCACTGTATTCATCAAAACGACAAATCTTCTCGTTGTTTTTTTGCCGATGAAAAATATTGTATTCATGGAGTGATAAAATGGCTTGAAAGCGAGGTTGAAAAAGAATGAAACTTACATTAAAAGAGGCAGTTGACAACTTCCGTAAGCAATGGAATTGGATCGCCGACGAGACGCTACAGCAGAAACGGAAGGTTGAAAAGGACGAATATTTTGACTCGCATAGAATTGATGCGCAAGATAGACCACTTAATGAATGCCATTTGTGTGAATTTACACGTAAATGTATGGACAAATGTATGGATTGTCCTATTTGTTGGGGCGGAAAAATTGGGACATGCCTTAACAAAGACGCATGGAATGATCACAAAGGTTTGTTTGTAAGGTTTATTCGTTCAAATTACTACATAAAGGCAGCTAACCTTGCGCGGAAGATAGCTAATCTGCCACTAAAAGAAAAATATCGGGAGGAGTATGAAAATGCAATTGATTGATGCAGACGAATTATTTAAAGAATTTGAAAACCACGCTTGGGAATATAACACAGGAAGGGAGGAGGCAGAAGATATATTACTTCGGTTCCCTACCGTTGACGCAGAACCCGTGAAACACGGTAAATGGATAGACACGAGGGAAAAATTATACCCAAGGTGTTCTGTTTGCGGAGAAATGAGTATTGACGCCACGCATACCAATAAGGGAATGTATTGTTCTTCTTGCGGCGCAAAAATGGATGAGAAGGAGTGATAGTAAATGCGATTAATTGATGCGGACAGGCTCGTATATGAACTCAAGAAGATGTCGCATCGCGATAGTCAGCCCAGAGCAATTAAACGAGCAATTAAGTGTGCATTGGAAGAGACGACTATTGACGCGGAGCCGGTGCAACACGGTAAGTGGGTGAAACCTTCTGTATTTTCAGAAACAGTTTGTAGTGTTTGCGTCCAAGCAAATAAAAATATGTTTGGAGAAAAATCTGCATACTGTCCAAACTGTGGTGCAAAGATGGACGAGGAGGAGTGATATTATGAGCAAAAACTACATGGAACAGGTCGCCCAAATGTTGGGCGTTGAAATGGAAGAAAGGTTTGAAATTAAAGAAATTGAAGATCGCAAGTTTTACATAAATGAAAACGGATTACAGTGTGAAACAAATGCGATGTTCGTACCGGAATATTTTAATGATCTTGTTGCAGGTAAATATGAGATCCGCAAGATACCGAAGCGGAAGCACACAGGGCTGGAAGATGTGGAAGCGGGCGATCGTATTTATCGATTATTTGATATGATTAGCCCCTTGACAGCTTTAAAAAAACAAGAACTTATGTCGTATTCTTTTGCCGATGAAACAATCCGCAATAACTGGGAGCGGTACATTGTCATCAAAAAACATCTGGCAAAGGCGGCGTCTGAGCTGAACACCGAGCCGATTGATTGGAACGATTGCCGACAGGAAAAATGGTATATTTGTTGCCCCGACCGTGAAACGTTAACGTGTTACCATATTGATGGCTATCCCAACGATGGTATTTATTTTATATCTAAAGAAAGCGCGCAGAAGGCTATCGAGATCGTCGGCAAAGACGATCTGATATGGATGCTGCGAAATTTTCAGCCGTACCTTGGTTATTTGGCGGAGGTGGCAGAATGAAAGCGGTATTGATCAGCATACAACCCAAATGGTGCGAGTTGATCGCGAGCGGCAAAAAGACCGTTGAGGTCAGGAAGAACCGACCAACCATCAAGCCGCCGTTTAAATGTTATATTTATTGTACAAAGAAAGGCAGACCGCTTGTACATGCCGCTCCGACGCCATGTGACGAAGAAAATCTTGTGCAGACATACGGATATTCCAGAGAAAGAGCCGATAAAATTTTCGGAATATGGAACGGTCGTGTTATAGGCGAGTTTGTTTGTGATGAAATATTCCCAATCAGTATTGAATATTCCGATACGAACAGTAATATAGCTTTGAATGAATTTTCCTATACTTGCCTGAGCGATAAGGAAATAATGGATTATCTTGGGAACGGCCAAACGGGCTACGGCTGGCATATATCGGAGCTGCAAATCTATGAAAAACCTTTGGGCTTACATGAATTTTGCCCGCCGTGTGACCCTGTGCCTGGCTGTTTTTTGCAATTATTGCAAACCTCGGCGTACTCCGACTATGGTTATACAACGCCCTCCGCAAAGCTGGTGCTACGTCGAAAATCTTTGGTGGAGATATGGCGAGTAAACAAATAAAATTCTATTTTGAACGGAAGTGAAAATAAATGACAATAAAAGAAATCAAACAATTGATTCAATCCCCGCAATATGATTTTCTTAGAACGGACGAGCATTTAAGGAAAAAAATTATATTGCTCACGCTCGGCGGGAGCTATGCTTACGGCACAAACACCGAAACATCTGATATTGATATAAGAGGCTGTGCCTTACACAGACGTGCGGATTTAGTCGGCATGTCTAATTTTGAACAAGTGATAAATAAAGAAACAGATACAACAATATATTCGTTTAACAAACTTATAAGTTTATTATGCTCGTGCAATCCTAATACGATAGAGTTGTTGGGATGTAAACCTGAACACTATCTATATCTTGACGATCTTGGCAGACAGCTTGTGGATTATCAGAAAATGTTTTTATCGAAACGTGCAGTTAATTCTTTCGGAGGATATGCAAATCAACAGCTCCGCAGATTGGAAAATGCGGTTGCTCATGACAAAATGCCGCAATCTCAAAAAGAAGGACATATTTTAAAATCAATGCAGGGCGTGATAAATTCATTCAATGACCGATACGCACAAATAGGCGGAGATAGTATTAAACTGTATACCGCAAAAAGTTCAAAAGAGGGTCTTGATACTGAAATATTTGCCGATATTACGCTATCGCATTATCCTGTGAGAGATTTTGTCGACATGACAAATGATATGACAAACGTAACACGCTCTTATGATAAACTCAACAGCCGTAATAATAAAAAAGATAACGCTCATCTTAACAAACACGCTATGCACCTGATACGCTTATATTTAACGGGCATAGATATTCTTGAAAAAGAGGAAGTTATAACATATAGGGAGAAGGAACATGACCTGTTAATGGACATTCGCAATGGCGAGTTTCAGAACGAAGACGGTACATACAGAAGCGAGTTCTTTGATATGGTTAATGACTTTGAGAAACGGTTTAATTATGCAAAAGAAAATACAAGCTTGCCAAATCACCCTAATATGAAAGTTATTGAAGAATTTGTCATGTCTGTAAACATTCATGCTTTAAAGTCAGACGTGTCATTTTATGAACTTTAATCAGAGGGAGACAAACAAATGTATGAGATAAATATTCCGCAGAATGTGTGTAAAATCATTGAAACATTGGATCAAAACGGCTATGAAGCGTTTGTCGTAGGTGGGTGTGTAAGAGACAGTTTGCTTGGTCTTCCACCGAAAGATTGGGATATATGCACATCGGCAACGCCTGATGAAGTCAAGAATTGCATGAACTGTAAAACTATTGACACGGGTATAAAGCATGGAACGGTCACAGTTGTCATTGACAATACTGCATACGAAGTTACGACCTATCGGGTAGATGGCGGTTATACCGACAACAGACACCCTGACACAGTATGGTTTGTTACGGATATTGAGCAGGATTTGTCAAGGCGTGATTTTACGATTAATGCTATGGCATATAACCCGGAAGCAGGTCTCGTTGATCCGCATAATGGTATAACTGATTTGCAAAATAAAATTATTTCTTGTGTGGGTAATCCCGATGAGCGCTTCTCCGAGGATGCGCTGCGGATTTTAAGGGCGTTGAGGTTTGCCTCGGTATACGGGTTTGAAATTGATACTGAAACAGCCAATGCAATTCACAGAAATAAAGACAAACTTAATAATATTGCACGAGAACGAGTGCGCAGTGAACTGACTCAAATAATTGATAAAGGCGATAAAAGGCTTGATATTCTGCTTAATTTTAGTGATGTTATAGCGGTGATCATTCCAGAAATTAAATCGTGCATAGGCTTTGATCAAAACAACAAATATCACAAGTACACTATATATGAACACATGATTCGCGCTTTATGTAACTATAACGGCAGTGATATGTCTGTAAAAATTGCGTTGTTGTTACATGATATAGGCAAGCCATATTGCTACACCGAAGATGAAAACGGCGGACATTTTTATGGTCATGCCAATCCGAGTTCTTGTGAAACGGCAATTGTTTTAGACAGACTTCGGTTTGATAACAAAACTCAACACGAGGTTTTTGAACTCGTATTATATCACGATGCTTGCATTGCACCTACATATAAAACTGTGCGTAAATGGTTGAATAAAATTGGTGAAAAGCGTTTTAAGCAACTAATTCAGGTCAAATTAGCAGATATTAAAGCTCATAGCGACGTTGGCGGTGACAAACCTGCAAGAATTGATAGGTGCAACTTGTTAAATTCGATGATTGATACGGTAGTTGCCGAGGAACAGTGCTTCAAGATTAGAGACTTGAATGTCAACGGTAATGATATTATGAAGTTGGGCGTTGACGAGGGGATAATTGTAGGTGATACATTAAAACATCTATTAGACCGAGTTATCAACGGTGATATTGAAAATACGAAGTCTGCTTTGACGAAAGAGGCTGAATCGTATATCAAAGATAAAGGAGTAAAATCAAATGATTAAAATTGAAAATCATAAAGTAACAGGTTGGGATGCTGCAATTCGCGGCATGAGAAATCCTATGAACAGTTGGGATAAAAGCGATAGTGATTGGGGATGTTCGTTGGGATTTTGTCGGCATTGCTGGGTGACTCAGTGTTCGGAATCATTTTCAGATGATTACAGAATTGGCGAAAATGACAAAAAACTTATGATGCGCCTCGCCAAGGCAGGAGCGGAACACGCCAAATACCGCCGCATGATAGCGGTATACGTTGACATCACCGCGCCGCTCTACTGGTGGAAAGAATTTGACACTTATAAGGTAGGCACCGTAGCTAATTCATGTTCAACCATGCACAAAATCACCGCAAAAGAGTTTTGCCGTGAGGATTTTAGTTATGAGCACATGATAGGAGCTACGCTTGAAGTTTTTGACGTCACCATTGATATGCTGAACGAGTTGCGCAATTGTTATACTAAATGGCAAAAGACAGGTGCGATGCCTGACGATCTCGGCGATGATGTCAAAGGCGAGCTTGCGGATAAAAAGGACGTTTGGTGGCAGATAATACAACTGCTACCGTCATCTTATAATCAAAGACGGACAACAATGCTCAATTACGAGGTACTTGCCAACATCTATCGTCAGCGTAAAGACCACAAACTCGACGAGTGGCGCGAATTTTGCAAGTGGATAGAGTCGCTACCGTACAGTGAGATCATAACTCTCAAGGAGGATACACAATGAGTCTGCTTACACTAAACGGAAAAAGACTGAAACGAATTAACCCCAATCAAATTACTATTTGAACGGGCTTTTCTTCGTCAAAATAGCTAAAATCAAGAATTGACAATGCCTAATATTGTTAAACTTGCATAATAAAATTTGCGAAAAATTAATAAAATCGAGGAGATGAATGATGTTATACAATAAACAGATTTTTAAACGGAATTTTCCCTATCGTGGGCGGTGGTTTTATAAGAATTTATTAAATATCCCTCAATATTTTCGGGATTTGCATTATTTAATCAAACACGGTTACGATATAACGGCGGTGTGGAGCACGTTTAGTTGGTTTTATGAGGTTATGAAACCAATTTTGACCGAATATCGGGATAATATGCACGGTACGCCTATCGTGCGAGATGATTGTCCTGCGGGTGCTAACGGAAAGCGGTATGCAGATTGGCTTGAACTGAACAGAAAAGACTGGAATGGTATAATTGATAAGATGATTGATTTAGTAGATCAAATAGATGAAAATAATCCCAAATATGATACGCGCGAGTTTAAAAGATGCGATTATAAAACCAATATGGACATGATTGAGGCCTCAATCAACGCAGCGAAAGATGAATTTTTTGAGTTATTTTCAAAGTATTATTTTGATTTATGGGATTAGGCGATAGCTAAAAAACTTAATATGTCTATTGCATTAATTTCACACATGTGTTATAATATTAAAGCGAGGTGTTAAAAATGATTAATATGATCAATCCATACACTCCCGGTTCGGGGAGAAAGCCGGGTTATTTAGCAGGTAGATTTCCGATTATTCAGGAAGCAAAGAGATGTATTTTATCGACAATGAATCTGTTCCCTGAACGTTCTATTGCGTATTATGGGCTTCGCGGCGTTGGAAAAACTGTTCTGCTAAACGAAATTGAAGATGCGGCAGATGAGTTAAACGCTTTGTATGAACATATTGAGATTAAAGAAAACAACACTTTTCTCAAAGATATATCCTTAGCGTGCCAACATTTTCTCTCATCAATGAGCTTTAAGGAAAATTTTAAGGATAAATTTGATCGTATGCGCAATGTATTGACACGCATAAACATCTCTTGGAACATGGAAGATAATTCCGTGTCCGCGCAAATGTCAGATAAGCCTATAATTTACGGATTATCCAATGATTTTACAGATTTGTTTGTATCATTGGGAAGGGTTGCAAAGTCAACGGGGAATACTATATGTTTCTTTATAGACGAAGTGCAATATATAAAAAATGAGCAGCTTGAGGCTTTACTCATGGCTTTGCACAGAGTAAATCAATTGGCATTGCCAATTATTGTCTTTTGCGCTGGTCTCCCAAAGATTTTAAAAACATTTGGAGATGTGAAAACTTATTCTGAAAGATTATTCATGTATGTTCCCATTGATTCTCTTGGTGAAGAAGACGCAATAAAGGCAATTGTTGAACCGGCTAAAAAATTTGGCGCAATATATACAACGGAGGCAATAAATGAAATATTAAAAAATACGGGGTGTTATCCGTATTTTATTCAGGAGTTATGCAGTAATATATGGCGCATGGGAACTTCTGATACAATTGATGTACAAGATGTAATTAATGCTATCCCTGAAGCCACTAAAAATTTAGACGATAGTTTCTTTAAAGTGCGTTTTGAGCGCTGTACCGAGTTAGAGAAAAACTTTATGTATGCCATGGTTAAGTGTGGTGAATTGCCTTGTACTATGGCTAATGTGTCATCTATTATGAAGAGAAGTGTAAGCCAAATTTCTCCTATCAGAGCAACACTTATTAACAAAGGTGTTATATATTCAACAGGATACGGAGAAATTGATTTTACTGTTCCTAAATTTGATGAATTTTTGATTAGACAAAACCCTGAAATACAGGAATATTTAAACAAAATTATTTGACAATAAACATTGTAACACAAAACACTTTGAGCAATCAGAGTGTTTTGTGTCGTTTGTGTGGAATAAATATAATAGAAGCGTCGGTACATGCTGCGTATTATTTTGATTTATGGGATTAGAAAGGAAGATTGGACATGAATGAAAATATAAACTATGATGAACAAAACCCTTATATTATTGAACTTATTGACGATGAAACGGACGAGCCGGTGCCTTTTGAGTATCTTGATACGGTGCGTATAGATAACGATGATTATATTGTTTGCATACCTTATGATGAGGATTCGGTAGAAGTTGCTGAAGTTGTATTGTTTAAGATTGATAAGGACGAAAATAGCGAGGACTGCCTGAGTCAAGTGACCGATGATGAACTTGCGAATCAGATTTACGATGAGTTTAAGAAACGTAATGCAGATAAGTTTGAGTTTGAAAATTAATAGGTTTTAAGATAGTATTTGACAATTCTTGTGCTTTATTATATAATACAACTAAAATATATTGCACAAGGAGGACATTATGCCAAAGAGAAATTTTGATCGAGATTCAAACCATATAAGTCACGACGGTGGCGGGTTTGGTGGTACAGGGGATTCATCACACGAACACAGAACTCCTTCCGTATCTGAAAGAAATGAAAAGAGTACTTATTCTCGTGACCCAAGCCAAACATTCAAGCCTTTACCGGACAAGAATGGTAGATAAGGAGGTTGTAAAACATAGACATAGTAGTTGCTTTAATGAACAATATGTCACAAATAGTCACTTACTTGGTTTTTGGTTTTATAGCGTTTAAAATTTGGGGTTTTGTTGCCTCAATGCGTTATGAAAATGAGCCAAATGGGGTAGTTATGTATTCGTTGGTAATTGGTTGGATTATTATACAATTATATAATTCTTTACCATTTAAACCAAGTAACAAATTGATTGGTTATCTGATTTTATTACTTGTTGTGATTGTTCTTTCGTTTGCTGCTGGTAAGTTATATTTGAGTGATTTTGTTTCTGGGCTACTTAAACGACTACATATTCCCTATACAATCAATCGTTATATATGGTATGATTTAGAGGGAAAAGAAGATACGTTTGTTACAATTAAATTTTATGATCAAAAAATTGCGTATTATGGTCGGCTTGGAATTTATGAGGAATATCAGCGTTTCCCTCAAATAACCTTAGTGGATTATCAAGTTTGGGAATTAACGGATGTGTATGGCAATGAAATAATGCGAAAGGATTATTATAACAGTGGACAACGAATAATGCTTGATACATCAAAGGCAGACGCAATAGAGTTTGTTTCAGAAGTACAAGGGCTACCATATAATCAAAATGGTAGAAACACATCGCCACAATAGGCGGTGTGTTTTTTATAAATATATCAATTATAATTGCCAAAGCATGATAAAATTTAAAAATTTTTAAATCATCTCGGCGAATAAATATAATAGAAGCAAAAAAGAACCGCATACAAGCAGTTCAAAATATTTGTTGATATAATCCTTTCATGAGAGTTGGCGCTTGCACAAAATAAAATTTTGTGTGTATCGGTATGTGTTTCGATGCGAATATATTTTTTAATACCGATACAAAGCGCCAGCTCACAGCCTTATTATATACAATGGCAAGAACTATGTCAACACAGAAAGGACGAGATAATTGGCAGAAGAAAACAACGTAAACAACACACAAGAGGAAACCCCTACGCATGAACTCAGTATAAAGGCTGTAACAAACGATGATCAACTGATAATGTGTCGATTTGGCAATCAATTGTATGAAGATGAGTATAAGAACTATCCCGTGGTTATCAACGCTATGACAAGTGCTTTAGAAGCCTTGAAAACCAAGGAGATGTTTGAGGTTGAAAGTTGCGGAGTGCTCATAGAGCCTAACGTAGAATGTAAGAATATTCGTTACATAACAGCGTTATATGACTGTGATGACCCGTTGGCTTCAATAAGGGATATTGATTTTAGCGATTTGGATAAACTGGAATATAACTCTACAATCGAGGTTTATGTGAGAAAAGAACCGCCTGAGATCCCTGAAATATTCCCTAAAATCACAGACCCCGCAATCCTTGAAAAGATAGGCAAGACTCGTATAGGGATTGACGGTAAGCGTGCGGGTGTAGAGGTTGATTTTGATAAGGCTTTGTATTATAAATTTATTATGGAATCAGGGCTTGTCGCTGACAAAGGCGATATAAGAGCGCAGACAAAAGAAAACTTTAAGCACCGAAATCCGTGTTTTATGGTTGAGCCGGGTATAGATCAAGACAGATTTACGACGTTCTATTGTCCAAGTTCCAACATAGCAAAGGTTGAGGTCTACGACAGCGACAGAAATCTAATCATGACCGTCACGCCAGAACAAATGCCGTTCTATAAAGAAAAACAAACTTTGTATAATCAATCTGACGATAAAAATAGGTAATGTAAACACATGGAACAACACATAATTTTATTAAAAAAACACAGAAAAAAGAAAATTCAACAATTTATTGTAGCCAACGGATTACATCTTGTTTTTTCAAATCCAAGAACTACAATATATGAAAATAATGCAATTAAACTCGCAGAGGACAATCACATAATCCGAATATACATATATAATCACAATAATAGTTTAATGAATAAAATTTGTAGTTTTTTCAATGTAAACGTTATATAATAAAAAGTAATTTGGAGAACAATTATCGTAGTTCAAAAACGCGGGATATACATTATAGTCGTCCTATAAAACAAGCAATACAGCAGAAATAATTTAATAATTAAAAAGACGGTACTATGCACAAACACAGTACCGTCAACAGAAACAACGCAGGAACGTTGCGACAACTTAAAACTTGATAAGCTTTGAAGCTGTCTTGCTTATACAACCGTGGCTTACGGTTATATGAAGTGCGGCGCCATTGCTACGTTTGGCAGCATAAGCGCGAACCTTAACAGGTTTAATTCTAACGTTCTGCTTCATAAAAACACCTCCTTCACAAAAGACGGAAGTAGATTCTTAGAAGCGATCCACATTGCTTACGCTTGCCTTATACAAACGCAATAGCATTATAACATATTCCGCGTTTTTTGACAATATATTTTACAAAATCAAGAAGAAATATATACGTCTGAGAGAATAATTATAGTAGTTCAAAGCACGGGAAATGTGTTTAAAATAGCAGGTTTTTATAAGATTTTAGGTATTAAAAATGATGGTATCGAAAAGCACAATAATACCGTCATATTTACAGTGTAGGAGGAATTTATGGCTGTAACACCTTAAAACTTAATGAGTTTTGAAGTTGTCTTACTTGTATAACACATTTCCGTGCTTTTGACAATATATTTATTATCAAAAACAGAAAGAAAGTGATAGCTAATTGTTTATGAATGAGCCACAAGGCTTTATGGCGGAAAAGCCGTTTAACGAGCCTACGAGATGGAAATATGAATTGATACGCCGAGACGGGTACATAAAGGGTTCAGATAATGAATATCATACAATTCTGGACTCATTTGGCATGGTTAGTCCTCATTTTTATATCAATGATGAAGTGAAGCTCAACATGGGTGCTCCGTCGGAACTGTCTTTGACTATCCCCCTCAAAGTACAGGACACCAGAGGCGGACACATGGGCGAGCTTATCAAAAACAGATATTGGGACGCCTTTCGTGAGCATTATATTATCGAGGTCACGAATACAACCTATAAAAACTTTAAAATGCGGTTTATCTTAACCAAGCCTACGACAAGCAGTGCAGAAGGCAAGGACACAAGAAGTGTCAACGCATACTCGCTTGAACACGAGTTTTCCTTTAAAATGCTGCGTAATTTTAGTTCAAAGACTCTTGATGAGAACACTATGGACATAGACAAACCGTGGTATTTGCGTGAGATATTGGAGCATATTTGCTCTAAATATATGGATAATACATGGAGTGTCGGTTACATAGACGGCAATGTAGCGGTCAAAATGCGCACATTTGATTTCGCAGAGGGCACGATTCTAAAGTTTATGAACGATGATTTGCAGGAATCATTCAGTTGTGTGTTCAAGTATGACACTGTTAACAGAACGATTAACGCTTATGATATGACGGTATATCCCGTATGCCCGAATTGTCATACCGGCGATTCGTTATTTTATCACGATGGTTATTTGGAGTGTATAAATGACGAGTGTTACGTTCAGATAACAGACGATAATAGTGATATATTAAAACCCACACATACAATACAGGTTGATGTCCCAACAGGTAAATTAGACACTAATGGCGAGGAAGAAACAGAAAAAATCACTGTAATAGCCGAGCCTGTGACGGACGATGACGGCAATCAGGTTAAGGACGGAAGCGGTAATCTGCTCCTGCGCAAAGCAAATTGGAAAGCCAAACTCTACGGCGAGGACAAAGGCTTGCAACTGTCCGATCAGAACGCTTTAATCAAGACATACGAGGAAACTCTTGACGCAGATGATATGGCTACTCGCTTGTGGGTTTACGGCAAGGACGAGCTTGGGATTAATATAGCGACCAAAAACTATGCGGGACAGCCGTATATTGATAACTTTGCTCATTATCGCAACAAGAATTATATGTCCCCCAACCTCTTAACTGCTCTTGATAGATATGATGAACTATATGAGGCAAACAAGCACAAATGGGCTGAGTATAATGACACGCATTATAAACTGCTTCGTGCTTACAGCGAAGCAGTGGTTATATCTTCCGAGGGTAAAAATCTGTTAGAGGAAATGGAACTTGCATTAACCGCAATCAAGGCAATGACATCATTGCAGGCTAACGGTTATTCAACAGCTACCCTTGAAGATTTGAAAAACGAGATTGACGCGGCGTTTGATAGCGTGCAGCACTATCTGGATGACGACGCTGATATTAAAGCCAAAGAAGAGTCCATAACGAATATCCTGTCCGCTCTGAACTCTAAACTCACGGGCGTTGGTGAGAATATCGTTGATTTATCTGAGGCTATCGAGGAATTATCCAAAGATATAGAAAGCAAATTGACTGCTATCAAGACTGCGGCAGCCGATATAAACGAGAAAAGTGATACAACAATAGATTTGTTGCAGGGTTATAGTCTTGAACAGTTGCAAGAGGCATTGTCTATTTATGAACAGCGTGTAGAGGTTCTTGTTGATATATCAAATAGCATTGTGTCTCCCGACTTAAACTCTGAACTTACCACAGGCTTTATTTGGCAGAAAGGTGATAAACTCTCTTATCGCATTGTCACTACCGATGAGGACGAGGGAACCGCAACTGCGACTGAAATTAAAGAAATTAAACTCGCAAACGCTGTCAATAATATCTTTGAGTACACTATCCCCGCAAGCGAGTATTCGCCTAAACAGAGAGCCGCAGAAAACGTGGCTTTACAGGTTTGGATAAGCAAAAACACAGGCACCAATAAGAAGGGCGAACCTGTATATGCGGATAGGATATTGCAGACTGAAAACGTTCATTATTATATAGTTCCTATATATAGCAGTAAGAGTGATAGAACTGTTACAGGCTATAAGATACGTCAGAACGCTATTGATCTGGTGCCTATCAAAGAGGCTCTTGAAAAAGCTATAGCGGTTAAACAGGCTTATGTAGATTCAATTGTGCAGAAACAAAACGATAATAATAAGGACATTCAAGACCTTAAAAAAACTCTTAACCGTGCGGAAGCTACATATACGGACAGCGAGGGCAATACGCATAACATCTTCACGCCAGAGACTATTATGGAGCTCAATCACTATATCAAAGACCAGAACTATACCAACGATTCTATCGGCGTAGCGGATATTATTGACGATACGGGTTCCGAGTTGTATCAAAAGCGTGTTGATGACTTGTATCAGGACGGTTTGACTGTTCTTGACACAAAGCATACTCCAAAGCGTGATTTCAATATTCAGATATTTAACTTTGAGCGTGATATGCGTTGGCAGCATTTCTGGGGCAGAACCGAAATTGGCAATATGGCGTTGATTATGCACAGGCTCGCTGATGACGATTATATGATGAGAATTATCGGTATAACGTCATCTAACGTCAACAATACTACCGTTGATTTAGCCTTGTCTAACGAAGAACTGCTCAGAACAAGCGTGAGGAGTTGGAAAGAACTAACTAAAATGGCAACCACAACATCCACAACCATGAGCATTAACAAGGAAAAATGGAACAACGCAGAGGTAAATGCCGTTGAAACCATGATAGTAAACGGTTGGAACGCTGCGGTAAGCGCCGTGACAGCGGGTGATGAGACCGATGTTATCATAGACAAGCGAGGCATAACGCTCAGGAACCCATTAAAGCCCGAAGTTCAAATTCGTGAAACACATAACATTATCACATTTACGGACGACAACTGGAACACGACCAGAACAGCCATAAGCAACGGTCATGTTATAGCTGATGTTATCATGGGTAGGTTGCTTGTAGGTCAAAACTTACAAATTGTCGCCACTAAAGAGGATGGCACAACCTTAACTTTTAGAGTTAACGGCGAAGGTGTGTTTATTGATAACGGCAGTCTGTATATTCAGCCTATGGACGGCGATACGGCGGAGAAAAACGGCATCACCTTGTCTCCCGATAAGAATGAAGGTTTTATTTGCACAAGTTATGATGAGTCTGGTAAGGCTGCTTACGAGATTAGGATTAACGGACAGACGGGCATAACTATTCATACATTGGACTCTAATGGAAATCAGAAGAAAAAAATGTTTAGTGCCTCTGTTGACGGCGAGACCTTCACTAACGGAACCATTTATGCTAAAGACTTGTGTCTCGGTGCATTAAACGAGGAAAGCGTTGTTACATATATTGAAAAAGCGACTGGTCTTAAAAAATATGGTACTAAATATGACCCCAACAATGTAGAGAAAAATCTCGAAAACGGACAGACGTATGATGATGTGTATGCGGCTTTAAGCGGTGAACATCTTTCATGTTCAGGTCTTTTGATTGATGGTACCAGTCGCGGTGGCGGATCGTTTGAGGTAACTCCTGATGGTAATGTTATTATGAAAAATAGCTCAATAACATTGACGCATAACGATAGAATTAAAGGCAATCATATGATTACTATTGATCCAGAACATGGAATACAATTTGGCACACAAACCGATTCCCTTGGTGGATATAGTATATCTGTCGATTTAGATATAACAACAGGAAATGCCACTTTTTCGGGAACTGTTAAAGGTTCTAATATTGTGGGTAGCCAAATTATTGGAGGAACATATTTTGCTGTCCCCGAAGGATATGATGAAAATAGTTTGGCTTGGGATAATACTGGTATGCTATGGGATATACCGGGTCCGCAAAGATTGGTTATTAATAGAGACGGATTATATTCTCTTATAGGTGAAAATGTGGGATATTATGCTATGCGACATGGTTTGTGTCTAATGGCCAGCGATGATTTCAATGGATTTGGAACATTAGAATTTGACTTCTATGGCGACTATAGGGGAGAGTTATCTCACGGAGGTGGTATGTTAACATTAGCACCCGGCAACAATACAACATTAAATCTTGGGGCGGCCGGTCATACCACTTTTGCTTATGGCACATGGGATTTTTCGAGAGCAAACGTTGTAGGATTGCCAGAACCTGAAGTTACAACACCACCTGTAATTATATCATGATTTGACTTTATGATAATTATTTGATATAATTTTAGAAATTAAGTAATATCATGGAGGTACAATATTATGAAAAAAAGATTTATTGCAGGATTTGTTTGCGGAGCAGTTTTGTTTGGTATAACAGGTGTATTTGCGGGTCAGTATCTTGCGATCGAAAATACATATCCGGTACAAGTAAATGGCAATAATGTTTCGCTTGAGGGTTATCAAATTAACGACTATACCTATTTCAAATTACGTGACATAGGCGACAAAGTAGGTTTTAATGTAGACTTTCAAAATGATACAATATTAATAGACACACAAGGGAAAGGAATTGGTAATACGGATACGGTAAATAAAAACGATGGATTAAATATAAAGAAGCAAGATCCAACTTATGTTAGTATTAATGGTGCGGAATATATTAGTGCTGAAAATGCTATGTATTATGTTCAAAAGTTTTTTCGTGATGCAGAAAAAACATGGAATGTTGTGTATTCAACAGATCCCAATGGATTTTGTCAGTTACATTTAGTTGACCTTTCAGGCCCAATTCGTTCACAAGAAGTTTATGATCTTGACAGCGTTTTTATGGATGGAGTGCGATATTTCACTCGTGAAGTTTTTGAGCGTGATGTGCTTGAAAGAATTAAGAATTATAAGTATTAAAATAGATATGGAAGGAATGATTTATTATGAGTCAAGAACAACGTGAACAAATAGCGGCTGTGATCAAGGTGCTTAATAATATAGACGTGAGAGGCAGACAGAACCTCTTGAACCTCTATGGTGCCATAGAAGTGCTTGAAGATATACTCTCCGCCTCAGCCTCTACTACCGAGGCAACCCACCCCACGCCCGAAAATCAGGCGGCGTAGAGAGACGTAGTGCAAAACGAAAACACCGCCGTGTAGCGGCACGGCGGTGAGATATTATCGGCTCAGGCGCAATTTAATGTGGTTAGCATCTGAGTCGATCTGCAACTCAACTTTTTCATATCTTGCTAAGAATTTTATTCCTGCATATATTGCAACGCAAATTGAACGTATATGAACAATCAGCGTCATCGCAGCAATCAATAATTCCGCAAGATTAAAAAGTGAGTTACAGTTTATGGCGATTGGTTTTGGGATCGGGCAACTCGCTCCCAAAACCTATATAACAAAACTTGACATTGTTTTTGCACTATGATAATATAATCTCATATTATTTCTTTTAGGAGGTTGTATTATGCAAAACGATAACAAGAAGAATAGCGATTTTAATACATTTATTGAAACGAGTAGTTTATATCCCAAGGCGACTAAACCAATTGATGTCGCTTTAATGACGGACAAACTTGATAACAAGTCTACCGATCCAGATTCACAGAAAGGGGAATAGTGCATAGAAATACTTATTAATCTTATAAAACACATACCCGATATAGTTCAATATTTTTTTCCGGGATATATTGCGGTGATACTGTTTAATTATTTATGCGGCAAAAAAATAAAAGATGGTTTTCTTATAGTTATAAGCTGCGCAATAAGCTACGTTGGTATATCTATTGTAACGCTTGTAATTGAAACATGGTTGCATCAACAAATAGGCACGCTTGCTTTATCTGCCATTACCGCTGTCTTCTTATTGGTGCTAAGCATAATTGCGGCGTGTATACATTCCGCACCTTGGTTTTCAAATTTAATGACGCAACTATTTAATGCTACACCAAATCAAAGTATATGGCGAGATGTTTTAGATTTTGAACATGGCTCAAATTTAAAAGTATATTTAAAGAGCAAGGATTATTATTTAATCGGGCATCTTCAATATTTGGAGGAAAACGGTGAGGACTCTTGGTTGTCTATTAATGCCTTTGAGGAATATTATTTAAAGGACAATTCCGCAAAGAACATAAGATACCGTGATAACGAAAAGGTTTTTGCCGTGCTTCGCCTAACAGACGTTGATTATATTGAGGTTTTTAATTAATTTATAACAGTATAAAATAGTAGAGCTACATGAAGTGTGGCTCTCTTTTTTTTGTTGATTATCACTAAAAAAGATGTCGTTTTTTACAACAATATGATGAAATTTGGTTTTGTTATTGCAGGTAAAATATGGTTGTGATATAATATTTTAAATAAATACTAAGTGAGGTTTACATTATGCAGGGCTTAAAAGAAACGAAATATAGATTTGACAAAAGAACTTTTAAAGAATTAAAGTCCATCTTACAAGTTCCCAAGTTTCAGCGTGGTGCTGTTTGGTCAGATAAAACAAAAGCTGAATTTATTAAAACTGCTTTAAATGGGTTCCCATTTGGCGCTTTATTGCTATATGAAGAAAACATTCAAAACTATTCATTAATTGATGGGTTGCAAAGATTTTCTACTTTGCTTGATTATGAGCGTTATCCTTACAAGTATATCATTGGGGCTATTCGCGAAACACTTGAAGATTTTGTAGACGGTAAAGCGCGAGTTAAAGATAAGACTATATTATTGCAACAACTATTGCGTGGATTTGAACAACATTTTGTTTTAACGGATAATAAGCCAACATCACAAATAGCGAGAGCAATAACTGGATTTGTCGGAAATGATCAGGTTGAAGCTTTAGAAATTGCCGATCTTGTGGATAGAATCAGGACTAAATTCAGTATTAATAATTTACCAATTGCTTGCATGGTTTATGAGGGTCAATATAGTGATTTGCCTATGATTTTTAAAAATATAAATTCTCACGGTATGCCCTTAAATAAATATGACATTTATGCCGCAACGTGGAGTCACTTTGAAAATACAGTTAGAGATAATCAGATTTTAACTACTATTGATAATAAATATGATGCCATGTCTAACGACACAAATGTTCAAATTAATGGATATGAAAAGGGCGCTATTATTAAGTCGCAGTCCATTAATTTGTATGAATATTGTTTTGCAATTGGCGAGCTTGTAAGTCAAGCGTGCCCTTATATGGTTAGCAATTCTATTAAGTCCAAAACGGATATTAACCCGATTGGATTTAAGCTTGTTTCGTTAATAATTGGCAGTACCAGTTCTCCTCGTGATGACAGGCTTTTGGAGTGTTTTAAAAATGCTTCAGCTGACAATTTGGCGAATTTTAAGAATTGTGTTATAGAGTGTGCCAAAGAGGTAGAAACTCGCTTTAGTAAATATTTTTTATCATTAGACGGGCAGAAGTTCTATTACAATTATAATGAAAACCAAATATCAAGCCTAATAGTTACGTTGTTTAGAATAAAGTATATCACTACTTCAAACCCGTTTGAACTGTTAGAACGCGGTAACAATAAAGGAAATTTGGAAAACTTTAATAAACATGCACATTTTAGGATTATGTTTGATGTATTAAGCAAATATTGGAGCAATAGTGCGGAAGATAAGCTTAATGGTTGTTTTCGAGAAACTTTGCCACGCAATATTTATTTGACAAATATTGAGACAGGTACTTGGCGTAACATGTTGCAAAATTGGATGCAGGAACAACAGCGGAATCCCAGAGTTAATCAGGCGCGCGTAAACGAGGTGTTTTATAATTTTATCTATAGGTTACAGGGAAATTCAATATCTTTTCCCGATAGAACGTCGTATGGTTTGGTGCATATAATTGCACCCGATTTAATAAAGAAAAAGTGTGTTAATGTTACGGGAGTTTCTGCGTTAGGTAATGTATGTTTACTTCCTAAATTAAATACGTCAACCACTATAAGTCGCCCTACGTTATATGATCAATTAGACAACGCGCGTTATACAGAGGAGGAGTTAAAGTTATATTTATATCCGGAGCGTAAGGACGTTGATTTTGTTAGACATGATGCTTCTTTTGGAACGCGTGAATATATGCGATTTTTGCGTAATAGACATGCCTATTTGGAAGATTTGTTTGTTAATCTTGTTGATAAGGCTAAAAGAAGTGATAATTAATAAACAAAGAGCCGCAAGGCTCTTTTTATTACAATTATGTTACAAAATTAAAAAAGTGCTTGACTTATGTACGTACCTTTGATATTATTTAAGTACGGACAAAAGAGAGGTGATGAAATGAGTCCCCGTACAGGACGTCCAACTCAAGAAAAACGTGATAAACGCTTTGAAATAAGATTGTCTGAATCTACATATAACATTTTAGAAGAATGTTCTAACAAACTGAAAATTTCAAAAGCGGCGGTTATACACAAAGGTATTGCGTTGGTGAAGTCCGAAATTGACAAAAAATAAAATGAACGCTCGCTGTTCTTTGGTCGGTTCACGAGCGTTCAAGCAGAACATCATAAGAGATGTTGTAAATCTATTATACACTATTCCTCTTATGATGTCAAGATTACAGACAAGGAGGAAATTTTTATGTGTAAAGAGAACACTTCCCAAACGCAGACTATCGGCGAAACCGTCAGAGTAGACCTGCTATCTGAACCTATACGGAAAGAAATTCATCATTTGTTTGAAATCCATGAGCAACTATCGGACGTGGAAGACGATATAAAGCATTGCTGGGTGATGGCTCTCCTGTTAGAGCAATGCTTGTCATACGGATATGAAACAGGCAGTATCATTACGACAGATATTATTTTACAGGCGTTACGCACATTGTTACGGTTGTCCGATATGCTTACCGATGATTTCAAAAAAACCTATACGGATTATCAAAATTTCTTTGAAAATAAAAAGGTTGAGAGCGTAGAGCGTGAATTGAAAGGTGGTGCTTGATATGAATGAACTTCAAGTGTTTAGAAATGATATGTTTGGCGAGCTACGGACTATCGAGGAAAATGGTAAAACTTTGTTTTGCGGTAGTGACGTTGCAAAGGCATTAGGTTATAAGAACGCTCGTGACGCAATTTCACGGCATTGTAGGCATGTCGTGAAACACGACATAGGGGTCTCGACGGGTAAGAGACCCGATGGAACACCCATATATCAGCAAGTCAACATGACTTTTATCCCAGAAGGCGACATATATCGCTTAATTGTAAGGTCAACCTTGCCTGCGGCTGAAAAGTTTGAGCAATGGGTGTTTGATGATATTCTGCCGACTATACGCCGTCATGGTATGTATGCCACAAAGGATTTGCTTAACAATCCCGATCTGGCAATAGCAGCATTTCAAGCGTTAAAAGACGAACGTGAACAAAAGCGCTTGCTTGAAGAACAATTGCAAAAGCAGTTGCCTTATGTCAGGTTCGCTGAAACAGTGCAAGCCACTAATGACAATATACTCGTGCGTGAGTGTTCAAAACTGGCAAGCAATTACATAGGCGTTGATATTGGTGAAAAGAAACTGTATCAAAAGCTTCGTGAATGGAACATGATATTAAAACACAGCAACGAGCCGTCACGCAGGGCATATCATTTGGGCATACTTGTATACATTGAGCGCACAGGCTTTAAGAACGGCTTGCCGTATCTGACCCACACAACCAAGGTTACGCCGAAAGGACAAGTCTATATAATCAACCGACTCATAAACGAGTCCCAAAGATTAGAGGCATAATGTAAAACCCCACAGGCAGTCACAACGTATATGTGGCTGCTTGTTTTTATGTTAATTAGAGGCTATTGTGGTGAATAACTATAATAGGCAGGCAGAAAATAAAAAATCGACAGTCTATTCAATGCGGGACTTTATGACGCAATGATATAAAATATTAATTGGCGCATAAAAAATAATTGTCCCTCAATAATACTTCCAATCGGCATACAACATTACGGGCAAGCCACAAACGCCAAGGGAAATACTGTCTGCCATTCCATTTCTTTAAGTCTCCGTCGCCCTTTCAGTTGTTTCACTGGAAGGGCGACAACTTTGTATAACTTGTATTAATTGAATTAATAACAGATATTTAGAATGGTTTGCGGTGAATAAATTATAGTAGAGAAAGGTGATTTATTTTGAAAATTGAGTATAACTATAATACAAACCAAGATTATTACTGGTATTTTTGTAACCAGCACAAATTAAAACAAACACGTAAAGATTTTCATGCAATCAAAAACCAAAAGCTGCTTGCAAGTGCGGATTGTTTGAGTGAATTAATTTGCATTTTAAAACCAAAATATCAACCGGGTGACTATTTTATTGCTTCTATATCAGAATTTGATTTTTTTGAACAAAATGAAGATGTTTTTGTATTCCCATTTGATTCGCCAAAACCGTTTTTTAAATCTTTTCCTGCATTTCCATCAATATTTAAATTATTAAATGGAGATGCTTCAAGGTTGAATCAAAAACATCCAAATTGCGCAACAATTGGTCAGGATTGTTTAATTTAAGCAACGTTTTGTACATATTTTGCAGTTATATTGAATAAATATAATAGAGAGGCGATTATATGTCATATTTAAAATCAGAGTTATCGTTGCGTATTCCCGACATGACACTTAATATTATCAGAAAAAAATATGATGACGCAGCAGATGATCTCGCTAAAATAAAAACGTATCTTGCGGACATCAAGGAATATGCCCGAGAGATACAAACAACAGAACCCGAAAACAAGGAACGAACAGCTTTTTGGAAAGCGGAAATAGCTTATCTGGAGATGTATATTGAATATTTGAAATTGGTGGTTGCCAGAGGCGAAAGAGATATAGCCGAGGGCAAGCGGAACAAAGATAAGCCTACTGAGCACGATGAACGGTTTGACTTATTTTAAGATTTTTACTGCTTTTAAGACTATATCTAAATTGCGAAGTTGCGGAATGATTTTATCGGTTGTGGTGTTACGTTTGATTATGGTTTCAATAATTTTGTAAGATTGTACACCTGAAACACGGTTGATTATAAAAAATGGCACCTTGCCACAGTTGTGGTATTCTGCTGGTCCCATCTCATCAAGTAATAAATACTCACCAATAAATTGCATAAATTTTGATGAGTTCCATCCGTTACAAGATAGATTGGTAACCATATCATCAAATATACTTTGTACGTAAATTTTGTTTTTAAGAGCATTTTCTAATTCTAATGTATCTGTGTTGGAATTTAATAGCAATTCAAAGTACAATCCGTCATGTGCTGCTCTTGCCTCTGACCATAAATGAAACGCCGAGGCGTATGGTATTTTATACATTATCATAGATTGATCTAACTTTGTAAGAGAACATAATTCGGTCATGTGAATGGCGTGTGTATATTCATGAAAGAATGTGTCATATTGCTCGTTGGCAAAGATTTGTTCATTGAGAATAATAGTGGCAGATTTGCGGTTTTTGTATGGAGGCAAAGTAACTCCTGCTTGCGGCATAAAGTTATTTTCGTGTTTTTCAATGTCGTCTTGTATAAAAGTTTGCAAATCGGTATTTATGCTATTGGATACATAAATGTCAAACTTATCATTCCAATTAGTGTTTAAGACATCGTTGTAAAGACATTCCCATTCATTGATTAAATTGTTATATTGTTTGTTGTCTTTGATAAACATAGTTTTGTTCTCCCTGATATTATAGGTTGCTTATATTATAACATAACTATGACATAAATCAACAAATTTTTGATATAATGTTACTGATTAAAAAATAAAAAATGGCACAGCGTTAAGATTATAAACGTCGTGCTATTTTTTTATTTAATACAATCCTTGCAAGGGTCATATCCCATATCAACGGCTTGTTCAAGGGGAAGTGACATAAGATTGTCTTTGTCGGAAATATGTTTGCAATTGTCAGTGTGATATTTTTCGCCTGTTTTTGTTATGTATACAAGGTTGGTGTCGGTAACGGAAACAGAGCGTTCTTGAGTCTCGGTCTCTTGCAATACATTAACGGATGTGTCCGATGGCATGGGTCGAGAATTTCGTAAACCGTATAATCCTACAAAAAGTAAAATCAATACTATCGCAGCAACCGCCAAGACCGTCCCTTTGACATTATAGAAATTATAACGATTTGCTTTGAGCTCGTGCCAATATTCATTTGCTATATCATCGGGCATACAACACACTTCTGCAAGCTGCTCCGCCGATCTGATAAACTTTCGACGTATCAGACGTTGCGGAGCTATAAGAATTGCGGCAAGCATATTGGCATCATGGTGATTGTGTCCGCTATCATGTTTATGATTCAGTAAATGATGGGCTATCTCATGTGCTACGGCAAAATTTTTATATTTATAATTCTCGTTATAGTATATGGTATAGCAGCCTTTGTATAATGCGTATCTTGCGTTGTTATTTATCCATGGGTTACCGTCATCGTGATAATCTTGTTTGCATTGCTGTGTGTCCTTGACTTGTAAACTGAGAGATTGAGCTATCGCAAAAGCATCTTGTGGCAGTTTGTTGTTCTGAATTTTAGCATATTGCTTAGCTATTTTCTGAAGTTGTTGATATGTCATTTTTATCCAACTTTCCGTGCACAGGATTTTCAAGTCTGACGAGTCCATAGATATAACTCATCACCAAACCTTTTGCGTAAGCGTCTAAATAATGCCATAATTCCATTAGTTTACTGTAAGAACTGTTTATAATTCCGTGTTTTTGTTCAATCAACAGAAAAAATTGTGACAATGGCATATCGAATCCACGGCATATTTTAATGAGACTGTTCATTGACGGGATATGGTTTTTATTGAGCATAGTTGTCAGCGATGAGTGTGGTATGCCTGTTTCTTGGGATAGTTTATAATATGTCCACCCGCGACGCTTGCATATTTCTTTGATTAATTCTACCACAAATATATCCTCCATAAGTAGGCTCCTTTAATATAATTCATTATATATTAATTTGTGATATTTTTGCAGATGTATACTTCCGTATTAATATGTCGAAAAACTGACATAATAAACACCCCGAATTGTATAGAACCAATCCGGGGTGTTTCGCCTTAAAATATTAAATTTTGTAGATATTATCTGTAATTCTCACATTTGCCAACGACTTTGCCAAAGCAAGTGATTGTGTCGCCTTCATTGAAAACGATTTTGTCATAAGCATCGTTGTGGGAGATTAGTCCGTCTTCGCCTCTCTCTTTAACAAATACATCACCGTTGATCGAGAATATGCCGATCTCGCCTATTTCAACTGATTCCTGTGGCTTTATGTAAAGCTTATCGCCATCGCTATATGTAGGTTCCATACTGTTACCGCACACACGGACAACAAACTCAGCCTCGCCAGGCGGTGTTTCAAACACATCAAGCATAATATAGTTATCACTGTCAACAAATTGTCCCGTTCCTGCTGATACAGGTATATCAAAGTATTTAATTGAGGCGATTATGGGATTAATTGCGCTGTCAATATATTGCTGTGACTGAGCTATAAAAGAAGTATAACTGTCAACTTGCGATTTACCCTCTATGTTAAGCTGCCGATAGACGTCAATATGCTTTTTTTCACGTTTGCTTAAAATGTAAGGATGAACATTTTGTGTTTGTTTGTCTGCATTATAAGCATGTAGCGTTTCTGGCGATTCTGAAACAGAACCGGTATCATAGGCTATAGTTGTGGGAAGTTCTTGGTTATCATTGCCCATTAAGTAGTCAACAGACACATTATAGAAATTAGCCAACTTGACCCACGTTTTATCGGTTTCGGGTTTGCGTATATTATTTTCATAATTGGATATTGCGCTTGCGGTTAGTCCAACGGCAAGTGCCACTTGTTGAAGGGTTTTCCCTGTGTCTTTGCGTAAATTGCGTAATTTTTGACCGGGTGTTAATTCTTTATTTTCCACGCTATTCACCTTCTTTCTATTCAATTTTATCACGTTGCGTGTAATTTGTCAATAAATTTTTTGTAAATTACACACTATTATGCGTTATGTTAATTAATATTGTTAAAAAATATAATTTGTTTGATTGTTATATTGAATAATTATAGTAGTGCGGACAAGAAAAGAGCCGCACACGGCGGCTCTAAACTGAACTGTTACTTATCGCTTGGTTCAAAAACAAAATGGTACAACGCGTTTTTGAGCGCATATACCACAAATATAATGGCATAAGACTTCCAATTATTCATAAAATCGGAGTTCGCGCCATCTGCGAATATCAGCAAAGCTGGCCCGCACATTCCAAGTCCAAAGTCAAACAGTTCGTGGAAAAATTGTTTCATCGCCCTCCAAGCCACACAATATTTGATTATGTAATCTTTACCCCTTTGCTTACGAGGACGCCCCGCAAGCAGCCCCAATTATTCCATTTGGAGGGCGATGAAGTTGTGTAAGTGTATGTTGCGTGGGAGTGACCGAGTCGTATATCCATAGATAAGGCAAATGGTTTGTTGACCGGACATGCTCCCACCTCAACATAGCTCACACAATTTCATTTTATTATAGCATAAAGATTTGTGTCAAGAAAATATACAATGATAAGACAAATTCACAAAGAAAAACGATTAATAACAAAAGAAACCGCATACTGATACGGTTTCTTTTGTTTGTATTATCCAAATACATTTTTTTGAAAAATCCAAATATTAACTGTTGACATCATTTACACGTTATGTTAATATTAAAATACAAGTTACACAAAATGTGTAAACGATGCCAATTTGATATGGGTTTAATATAAAGAAGGTGCATAAGAATGTGATATTTTTTTTGAGGTAAAGTTACACAAAACGTGTAAGCACAAACAAAAGAAACAACGAGCGTGTAAGTCACTCGTTGTTGGAGGAAAGGTTATTAATAAATGTTATAAACATTTGGCGTGCTGGAGGCGGCATTTTAATATAATGATATATTATTTCAAACTCATTATCAGAGAGGTTATATCTATCTTTTAGAGTTTGAAGTAGTGAATCATCAGGATCAAGGAACATTTCATTTTCGCCATTACGAAGCCAACTCTCGTTGACATGAAACGTAGAACAAATAATACTAATGTTTCTATCAGTGAGATCGCGATGACCTGTTTCAATTGATGATATTGTTACCTTGTTTAGTCCAATTTGTTGAGCAAATTCTTGTTGGGTTAAACCTAATGTTTTACGCAATTGTTTTACACGCTCATTCATAGCTGCTGCCTCCTTTGTAAATTGATTATAACACATATGGTATGCTTTGTCAAGGAAAATTTATATGCTCTGTAATATTTTTGTAACATTTATGCAAGAAAAATGTAACAAAAATATTTACAAAGCATATTGACAGGATATGCAATGAGTGTTATAATGTATGCAAACGGAACATAAAGTATGCAAAATACAGGAGTGGTTAGATGAGTCCTATCAAGGAATTAGACGTTATTGAATTTATTGACAAGATAAAAAAGCTTCCAGAGGAAGTTAAGCAACAAATAGTTAATGAAATTGGCAGAGAACCCACACAAACAGAAAGCGAGGAAGAAATAGGATGAGATGTAAGAGGCGAGATGATATAACAATAAATTTTACAGAAAGGCAGATGAAATTATGGATAAAAAACAATTTGTATTATTACAGACAAAAGCGTTTGAGAAACTGAATGAAGTGTTAGATCGGGATGCTCTGTCTGAATGTGAGGTTAAAGAAATGAAGGCGTTGTTTCAAATAATATTTGGAACTGAGGCGCTTGTATCATTAATAACAAACAGCACAAGCAAAGACAAATATTCTATCCAAATAGATGCCTCAAACCCCAATGAGACAAAGGAGAAGGTTAAGGCTGCAATATTAGACGCATTAACCGTTGACCGACAACCAAACTAAGGCAAAAAGCCATCGTTGTACAAACAACGACAGCTTTAAGGATATCTATCGGTGCAAATCGGTATACACATTAACCCGATCTGTACCGATTCTAAACTCAACATTACGATATTCCAAAACGGAAGCCGCAATTACGCAGATAATCTTATAGGTAATGCAGCCGAGAACTATCAATGTAAAGCATACAATTAACAGCCCTACAATATTGTAAGTTGAGTTACAATGTGTGGCAACATCAATTATACCTGCCATACATTTCCTCCCTTCATACTCAGGGAGAGTGTCATATTGTTGGTGTACATCCATGGCGCCCCCTCTGGAGTTCAATTCCACTGAGTATACATAGACGGTTGATGATTAATATGACATCCGGTGCGACCTGTAAAAACAAGCGCAAAAGCATTATATCACATTTTGTAATTAATTGTCAACCGTATACTCGTGGAAGATTGATTTGACAAACAAACCAAACACATAAGTTAAGGAGGATAAACAATGACAGACGAACATTATCAAGAATTAACAAAGCAGTTAGAGCATGAAATGAACTTGCCTTATAAGCACGAAGGCTTTAAGAATTGCATTTATTATACGGACAGGCTGTGTCGCGCATTGCTTGTATATAATTGCAGGGTTCACGGTAAATGTAATAACTACATAAAAAACCGAGCGGCACAAATTTAAGACAAAGGAGATGCGGCAAATGACTGATACGGAAAGAGCCTTGATTGAGGATTACTTATCCGACAATTATTTAAAATCAAAGAATTGTGTTTGTAAGATTTTGAAACGAGATTACATATCGGACGCGGATTTCGATGAGTACAGAGGCGTGGTTGATGAGGCTCTGGTTAAGGCGGCAAGGGGTTATGACCCAAGCAAAGGAACGCAGTTTGCTACGTTTGCCTACCTTAATATAAGTTCAGGTATCAAGAGTCTGATGACTTATAAGAACAGAGATTGCCGCATGATAAACAAAAGGTCTGTCTCACTTGACAGCCTCGTGGACGAAGAAGAGGACGTTTACCTGAAAGACATAATCATTGGCAGCGAGGGCGTTGAGCTTCAGAGCATGGTACGGGTCAACGCATATTTAAACCAACTATCCAAGCGAGCGGTAAAGGCTCTTGGGTATAGAGTGAGAGGATATTCTTGGAATGAGATCGGAGATATTCTTGGCTACAGCAAACAAAAAATAAAAAATATTAAAGATGAGGTTAGTCTAAAAGAAAATAGAGACATATTAACACGCAGCGAAGAAACAATACCATGTTATCAATAACGAAAGGAGAGTATGTAATTTATGGAAGAAACAGCGAAAATTTCAATAGGCGAAAGTAGGATTGACAGACTTTCAATCGAGAATATACTGCACGATCTGAACTATCGCAGAATTGTTAACCACGAGAGAAACAGGGCAAGTGGACAATGGAACTCCAACAAGAAAACAACATTTATTGATTCTATTTTAAGAGGATATGTTGTTTTGCCGATTACGGTAGTCCAGAAAGGCACGGGCATGAACGCTACGTTGGAGATTGTGGACGGCGGACAGCGAATTTCAATGCTTGAGGATTTCAAGAACAACGTCTTTAAACTCGGTTCTAAAATCAGAAACAAAAAAATACCGCCCATAACCATTCGCGTACCAAAGATGGTGGACAAGCTTGACGAAAAGGGCAAAGTGGTAAAAGAATTGTTGCCCGGCAAGAAACGTCGCACTCCTGTTAAGGTTCCGCTACTTGACGATAACGGCAGACCCGTTCTTGAAGATAAAGAATTTTCTATAGCTAACAAGCACTACAAGGATTTGCCGCCTGAACTTCAACAAGCTTTCCTTCGTTACGATAAGATGCTCGTTGTAAATATGGTTAATTACACCGAGACAGAGACACGCGAATTGATGCGCAGATTTAATATGGGCACCGCTATGAATCCTGCGCAGATCGGCGTAATCTTATCATCAGATGAGATATTTGCGTTTGTTAAGAGAATTTGCAAACATGACTTATTTAAAAATTGCTCTACATGGACGCGTAACGAGGGCATAAAGGCGGCGGTAGAGCGTTGCATTACCGAATCTTATGTGCTCATGTATGACCCTGATAATTGGGTAAGTACATACACTACCAATGTTGATAAGTTTAATATGACTGCAACAGAGGGAACCTTGCAGGAAATGGAAGACATCATGGATAGTCTTGCTTCTGTCGTGGGTGAAGACGAGTATTTAATTGATCGTTTGAACAACAAAAACATGTTCTTAATACTTGCGAATTTTAAGACATTCTTTGATGAAGCAAAGTATGAGCTGAGCGATTATGCTAAATTCTTACACGATTGGTTTGACCATATTAAAGACGCCTCGACTTATAACGAGGATGATAAAGAAGGAACAAAATCCAAACAGGCGGTATTAAAAAGGCTGCAAGTTTTAAATGAGGAACTTTCCAAATGGCTTGAGGTTAATGGTACTATCGCAGGTGACACAGAGGACGATGAAGAAGTGTGGGACGCGACTGCGGAAGAACCCGATCAGTCTGACACGGACAACACAAGCGAGCCCGACGATGATGATCTGTGGGGAGACACACCCGAAAATAACTCAAACACGATTGACTCAAACACGATTGAGTTAAGCGAAGACGCGGACGCAGCGAACGAGCAAACACAGACAGTCGCACCCACAACTGAGGTTGAATCGCAACCCGATACTGAACCCAATCCCACCGAGTCTAAGCTTGCTACGGAAACTCTCAAAATCTACGCCGACATAACCGAGCTTACAAATCACGATGTTGTCCGCAGACTGTACAACCAAGAACCCGGTTATGTCAAGGGCTACATGACAAAAGCGATGATGGTTGCCTCAACAATGAGTGATTATCATTTTGAGGGATTTGACGGAGATAAAATTAGTAAGTTTATCAACAAGATCAACTCACAACCGGCCACAGATATAGCAACGCAGGTAGATGATTGCAAATATTATCTTGACTGTCTTGATGAATACTTAATAAGCGTGCCCTCGGACAGCGATTTTATCACCGACGAAAATATGCTGTGCTTACTGAACGTGATTAAAATGGCACAGAACGATGACGCTTACAAGGACGTGGAGGATAATGTGATCCGAGATTGGATTATCAAATTTGTGGACGAGTATGACGAGCACTCCCGTTTCGCCGAAATGAGCAGCGACAATCACGACTATGTGATTATGGGTAAGATTTCATACCTGTCATCTGAACTGTCAAAATATATCAGCGACCTTTGGGTCGATGGGATGTAAATAAATAAAAATTTTAATATATAGGAGGATAAAAAATGACACTGTTTAACAGGACAAAGGAGCAAACAAAGCGCAATGATTTAGCGTCTGCGCAACCGAAATTTTATCCCATTGATGTGGACAATCTGCATCTTGCGGACTATCAAAGGGGATTGAGAAAGGCAAGAGCAAAGAAACTGGCGGAAAGATATGATCCTGATATTTTCGGGATAGTTCTCGTAAGTTTTCGAGACGGCAAGTATTGGGTCGTTGACGGACAGCATAGAGTGGAGTGTTGTCGCATACGCGGCATTAAGACAGTCTGGTGCCAAGTCCTCGAAGGTCTGACTTACGAGGAAGAAGCGGCTAAGTTTTTTGAGGTCAACGACAGCAGAGTAAGGCTGACCGCAAATCACAAGTTTAACGCTAAAGTTGAGGGCAAAGACAAGAAAGCGTTAGATATTGTGAAAGCTCTTGACAAATACGGCTTTACGTACGCCAAAGAAGCGACCGATCAGGGCGACAACTGTATCAGAACCATCGGCACATTACAAAAAATTTATGACAGACACGGTTATATCGGACTGTGTGAAGTGCTGGATATACTGCGTCGTGCGTGGAATGGTGATGTGCGTTCTCTGAAAGCCGAAATTATCAGAGGGCTTAACACTTTTATCATCAACTACGATTACGACAAACATTTCTTAATTAAAGTGCTTGAATCTGATACGCCGTGGGGTATAAGCAATCGCGCAAGGTCTACGACCAATAATTTAAATCGTCCCGATTGTAGCAGCGTATGTTTCCATATAGCAAAGACCATCAGGGAATTATATGAGGAAGCGGCTATTAAAAACAAAATCCGTGTAAAACCTTGTGTTTTAAAGGCGAGCTAAATACATAAAAAGGAGGGAATGTGATGTCGGGTTTAGTTGCTCCGCAAGGGCAAACGAGTGATGGAATTAAAATGGCCAAAGATCTTTTAACGAAACAGAAGATTCGTGTACTTACGGGCTACCACTATTTAATTTTGGCATTGATATATAAATATCAAGATGCGTACCACCCTACAGGTTTTACTATAGCTAAGTTGAAAAAACGTCTGAGCGTGAAATTAGGGGCAACGACGAAACAATACATAGCTACGAGTATGACGGAAGATCAAGCTAAAAAGTGTTTATTTGAGTTGGAAAATATGGGTATTATTCATATTACGCCACCAAAAAACAATCCTCATGCGCAACGTAGGTTTCATCGGTTGAAGATTGCTAAAAGATATTATGATTGCCGTAATGGTTTTATAGAAATTTACGAGCCGTTATTTGTTGCTGCAAGGTGTCATGCAATTTCATATAGTATGTTTAAAACAAGTTTGTGTGTATTAAGACTAATGCCAGACCTCAAGCATGAGTGTGATTATTTAACATTACAGAAGATTGCAAAATATTTAGATAGTTCAGCAAGCGCCGTTTCTCGCGATTTGGTAAAATTAAGTAACAAGGGTTTAATTTTAATTACCAAAGAAAAATGTGACGGAGATTGTTCTTGGCACAATACATACCAACAAGGTTTACCTTCTGAGATTGACGGTATATATTTACACACTGTTAAAGATGAAAATGATATGTTGCAAATTTATGCGTGTTTGAATGAAATGAGCTTAGAAAGGGTTGGGTGTTCATGAGAGCGGAGTTTACAAGAAAAGCAAGATTTGTTCTGCGAGTAATTCTCATGACGTGTGGGTTCATGTGTATGGCGGTATCGGTGTCGCTTGATTCGTGTTTCATAGCTTACATAATACCGGCGGCGCTTATATTGATACCGATGTACCGTGAATTTGAGGACGCGTATCGAGAGACTTATCTGCAAGATGAAACGGAGCTCGCAGAGGAAGAAGTTGAAGCAGTAAAGCCGATAGACTATTGGGCTTATCTTGGTTTGGCAGATGATGACGACGCAGATGATATAACGGAATTAATCTGCGCAGAACCAATCAAACAGACCTGTAAAATCGGCATTTCTGTCAAATAATGAGCAAAAATAGTTAAAATTTACAGATTTTTTGTCTGATATTAAAGAAAAATAGCACGCAAAAGCCTGTTAAAATGTACGTTTGATTTGAGTAGAAAATGGAGGATAAAATAATGGGGAACGAGCGCAATTTATCAGTAGTTATAAGCGACATGCTTGACATAATTCCGACGGAGGAACAAGAGCTTATTACTAATTTGCGTAATGTACAAGACAGTATAGATTTTACCGCGCCCGAGGCAATGGGTGTACGCTGGCGTCAAGTTGCGGATTGTTTAAACGGTTACTTTATGTCGGCGTATGACGAAAGTATTGACTGGCACCGCAAGGTCGTTGCCTGTTGGACGGGAAAGGAATCGGAGAAGAATGAATAAGCAGAATGTAAAAGATGTGGTGGATGTCAATGTGACATTTCCGTACACAGAAGATACGATTAGACACATCTGTATATGGTACAGTGAAGACGGATTGAGAGGTATGGCAAACAATCGCGGCAAGTGCAGACCGCAGGATCACAGTATATGGATTGGAGTTCCATTAAGTAAGATTGAAAAAATCGTAAACGAGTGTAAGGCTGATGGTAGATACATAAAATATGTCACGGAATATCAGCAGTATCAATCCACTAAAAGCGCATTAGATAACCTCCAAGAGGTTAATATAGGTTTAAATTCCTATAGCGCAGCGTCATCTTATATATGTAAAATCTATAATCTGTATAATATGATGGTCTTTAGTTGAGGTGAGAGCGTGAAAAGATTAACCAAAAAGTACAGTAATGGTAGAATAACTCTTAATGAAGGGTTATTTAATGCCAATCAAGAAACGATTGACAGAGAGCTCAATGCCTTTGAACCATTTATGGCAGTCACTGAAAAGCTATATGAATATGAAGAAGCGGGTCTTGATCCTGCAACAATTAACCGTCTCAAGTCGCGATATTTTGGAACAAATGTATAGAGGTGAGAAAATGAGCAGTGCAGTAGAAGAAATGTCGGAACTTGAAGCTCTTACAAAGCCTGTGTCGGCATATATCAAAAGAAACTTTGACCCAATGACAAAGGTTGTTATAAGCGATGAGCGAGTTGATGTCTATCAAGGCGTGATGGGTTTATCATTTGAGGACGGTAGTAATTTTAATAAACAAGATGTGGTTAAACGGTTGAAATATAAGCGTGGTTCTTTGGTTTCAGCACTTAATAATCATGTGAAAATGTGGCTTTGGATTGCAAACGAAACAAGACGCCGGCAAAGAAAGGTCAAAAAATACGAATATTTTAAAGCTATGGAATTTAACGGGCAAATACTTCAGAACAGCTCATTTATCTGTGATTATGTGCATCATTCGGATTATGTCATTGCAAGGAGAGAGGATTCTGATCCAGGGTTTGATAAACCGTGTAAGTTTTGTCCTATAGACTGGTGTTCTTTGAACAAGCAAAATGAATGTGGTTCAATGTATGCCCCAAATTGTTCCGTGGCGTTTCACTGGGATGACAGTTACAGTACAGATTATAAAGCAACAGCCGAAATTGCCGATAGAATTGCTGAATTGAAAATTAAAGAAGAATACGAGCCCGTGCTTAAAGCTGAAGAAAAAGGGGGTTAATGCAATGGCCGATAACAGAATCTGGCTTGTTTACATTTTAGAGTCAGCAAAGCTTCACGAAGAAGAAGATATGCCGCTGAGCATTCTTGGTGCCTTTGACAATTACAAGGATGCAATGTGTTGTTTCAAGGGTGCCGTAAATGAAGCCTTCAAAACATATCGTTATTACAACAAATGGGATTACACTGAAACCCACGACGTGTATACCGAGGGTGTAGTCTGCAAGAGGAGAATCTCTGATGTTACCACAATGGACAATCCGTGGAGCAATAGATACGCTGACATCTACATTAGGCTGATAACAGTGAATAACGACATCTACAATCTCAGCAAAACTGTGCTTAAATCTGAAGAAAAAGAACTTAATTTAACCTAAACAAAGGAAGGAGTGTGAGCGGTGGTTTCACAAAAGCGATATTACATAATTACAGACGGCACAAGATATGTCAGACAAAACATTAAACATAGATACGAGGCTGTTTCAAACTTTACAATGGCAGATACATACGATAGCACTGCGATAGCAAAAAATGTTTGGCGAAACTCGCTAAGCCGATCTATGCAAAAGGATTTCTATGTGGCAAGAGTAGAGGATGGCGAGATTGTTAAGGTTGAAAGTTCAACAACCACATATCGCAATAAGCCAAACCCTCACGCTATTGCCTGTGACAGAGAGTTATGTCCCGAGGCGCTTCAATGGATAAATAGAGTGTCAGGTCTTGCAAACGTGACAAAAGAAGCAAAACAACGATATGATGAGCTTAATAAGCAATTATCCGAGACGCAGCAAGCGATAGCCGATCTGAATCATTATATAGAGTTTAACGCCGTCAACGCTGCGACAGGTTACAAACTCACAGCGGCATTGCACAAATTGTTTGTGCGTCGCCGCAATATCAAAGATGAGATGTTGGTTGTGGAAATTATTTGCGAGTGTGAGCCTGACGGCGGTTCTAATATCACGAAATTAATTAGAAGTATAAACGGTATGCAACACCGCAAATATGAACCCCGCGTCTTATCGTCATTGTTTGAAGATGGAACAATAAATATTGACTCTCTTTAGGTGAATAAATATATTAGAGGTGAGACAACTGGATAGACAAAAACTGAAGGAAATTATAATGGATTTCTTTGACGTTCCCAATGACACATATACATATAATCTAACTCGTGTTAAAGAAGCGTTTGAGATAGGTACTATGTCTTTGGACGATTTTGTAGAACTTGATGAAAGCAATATTGACGAGTTGGTTGATTATATAATTGCGAATTATAATTAAAAATACATGATTACGGAGAACAAATATAGTGGGAGATGATTTAATGGATAACAAACAGGAACTATCTAACGATGTTTCGGTGTATTTGAACGGTGTAAAAATTGGTGATGTTCATAATTGTACAGATGACTTGGGTAAAGCTATTTCAACGGCAATAAGAACACCCAAAGCGGTGACAACCTCTTTCTCAACAAATGATTTAGAGCGAGCGTTGGGAACATCGGATTTTCTTACAACTTCTACGTCAACGCAAGACCAAAACGTGACATATCATATCAATCCGCTCGGTATTGATGTTACAGATATACCGGTAATCACGGACATTGATGTTATCGTTCCGGGATTGATAACAATGGTGTATTTCAGTGACGGTGGCAAAGAAAAGATGAGGTTGCAGGATGGCGACACTTGGGACTTGACAACCTGTTGCTATTACGCTCTTGCAAAGCACCTATATCGTAAGACTTTAAATTACAAAGGCATTGAGTATATGGCGAACATACTTTCAATGTATAAGGGTGTTGAAAAGATGGTAAGCAAGGCTGTGAAACAATATAATCAAGGTCAAAAGCGAGCGCAGGAACGCAAAGAGCGTCAGGCGAAATCTAAGAACCAAATTAAAGGTAGAAAGACAAAAGGCGTAGCCAAGGGTAAATCGGACTCTGCGAAAGTTGCGCCGGGTCAGGCTTTTGTAGAACATTTAGGGAATGTTTATGATGAGTTATGTAAAGCGTTGGGTATTGAGCGTGAAAGTTTGGAGGACATCATGATGAAAATCACAAATTCAGAATCCAAAGAAAAAACCTGTGAGACACCGAATTGTTGCCCGAAATGCAAGGAGGATACCGACTAATATGAAATATTGCACAGACGACGGAAAGCATATCTTTAACACCGAAGAAGAAGTGTTTGACTTTGAACGCAAGAATATTAATAAAATTCATTTGGAGTGTGCCGTACGCGAACTGGTTATACAGACAGACGTGTGGATAGAACCTGAATATGATCGAAACGGCAATATTACCGATTTTGAATTTATCAATTTTGACAGTCAGATATATCAACCTGATGGTGATTGGGATGATCTTGTATCTTTTTATCACTGCGATGGTGAAAATGAGGGCATGTTTAGTAATTTGATACATACTGACAAGCAAATGGCTGTTTTTATTAATGATAATTATTGGGAACCGCCGACATTTGCGGAAAATTATTCACAAGGCACAATACATATACGTATGATTCGCAAGCTGTAACACGTTCAAATAAGAGTTTGATTTAATATATCTTAACAATATATAAGATATATTATAAAGAGATATAGAATATAATATAACGAGGTGAAAATATGAACATAATGGAAGATGTAGCTCACAAGTTGGGCGTTGAAATTGGAGAGATATTTGGCATTAATTTTGGGGATGGCAAATATAAATTTGAAAATGGTGATATATGGTCTTGGGATAATAGATATGAGATATGGAAGCCAGTGTTATATGATACGGTAGCAAAACTGTTGAATGGACGCTATGAAATCCGCAAAATTGACAACACACATACATCAAGATGTACAGGCGTAGAGGACGTCAAAGAAGGTCAAAAGATTTATCCGTTCTGTGAAGACCCGTATGTATCGCCATACGATAGCGAACTTGAATTTAACGAGTTTACCGATGAAAAGGTTAAAAATGATTGGGAACGCGCAATAGAAATATACAAGCGTTTAGCCAAGGCAGCGAGTGAACTCAATACTGAGCCGATAGATTGGAACAAGGAGCAAAAGAAATGGTATATTTGTTGTGGTCGTGATAATTATTTAGTGTGCGATTGCGTATATCAAGGCGCCGATGGTGGTCGCATCTATTTCACATCAAGCCAAGCCGCACGAAAAGCCATTGAAATAGTTGGCAAGGATGATTTGCTTTGGTTGTTTATAGAGTTTGAACCATATAAAGGTTATTATCCGTCAACGGCATCCGTTTCAAAAAAGGAGAACAAAATTGATTAGGCACATAAAGCGAAATATATTAAAACGCAGGTTAGATACAAACGATATAAGCCGAGAGTGGCAAGTTTTGCAAATCAAAAGATATGGCGGCAAGGGATTATATTGGGCCATGCGCAAGAGTAAACTAAAAAAGCATAAACACAAAAAACGTAGACAAGGAAAATAGCAAAAAACTTACCTTTAAGAATCTTTAATTTATATTTATAAAGTTTATATTTCAAATTTTAATTGTATGTATTTCACATACAACCCTCAGAGAATAAATTTAATAGGCTTGGTGATTAACCATTTTGAAATGTTGTATCTGCGGCAAAGAGATTGAACGCAGTCTATATTCTCATTCCGTTTTATGCTCTGAAAAATGTTTTGACATTCATTTTTGGAACGAAATTGTCAAAGAAAAGGATCAGCATTTATTTATCAACGGCAAGAGTTATAAAGACGGAGGAACTTCAACATCATTTTTAGGGTTTGACGGCAGACGCTTTCATATCAAGAAGTTTGACGGCACGGAAATTGTCACAAACAACCTTTGGTGTCAAGGCGAAATCCCCGAAGAATATAGAGATGTATTACAAGACAACGCAGAGTTTCTACAAGAATAAGAAAAGAAAACAAAATTAAAAGTGTCGGTGGACAAAGATAAAGTCGCACTAATACTGTGTGGGTACGGTAACGCACACACATGGCTGTGTATTCCGTCGCGGGCAATCGGTCAGATAAACTTGATGTCTGTTTCTGCGTTCACAACTGCGGTAGGTGAAAAGCCTTGCCCGACGCTTTATAAAAAGTATATTATAAAGGAGTTTTTTAATGGCAGTAAGTAAGTATGGTTTGGTTCAAACGAAAGGTTCATTTCAAATCAGGGGCATTGTCTCGGGTACGCAGAGCAACAATTTTTATCGCGAGATAACAACCTCTACAGGTCAGACAATGCGTATCGTCAATTTTGACGTTGAGTATGAAAAGGGAAAAAGACTTCGCCTCAATTTGACGGGTGCGCCGAGAGACTATGTGTATTTCAGCAAGTCACATCAAAACGGCGGTAAGCCCGAAACAGAGAAGGTTACATGGGGAGATAGGTTCTCGTTTAACCGTGAAGGTTTTGACCTGATTGGTGTCAGAATCGGCTTAGCTAAAGTTGCAACAAGCGACGGCAGACAGGTCAACGAGCGCAAAGTCGTGACAGAGTATGACGCTTGTCAAGAGGTTCAAGCAAAATTGCATGATGGTCAGAGCGTTTATGTGTTTGGCAATATTGAGCACAGAAGTTATTTTGATAAGAATGGCAATAAGAAACAATCAGTCAACTTAGTTCCTACGCAGATTTCCTTATGTCAGGACGTTGATTTTAGCGATGAGCAATATAAGCCTCTGCACGCGTTCAGGCAAGCGATTGTTTTCATGGGTATAGCCCAAGAGAAAAACGACGATGGTAAGGCTACGGGACGCTTTACAATTCCCGCAAAGATTCTTGAATATTCGTCGATTGAGGACGCGGAATTTATTGTTGAAAGCGTTAAACTGGCAAACACATTCAAGAAGGCTCTCAAACCGTATAACGCTATAACGGTTGAAGGCAAAATTATTCGCAGCATTGAAACGGCGGTCGTAGAAGAAGATGACGGTTGGGGAGAGCCCAGTGAGTTTAACAAGGTCACAGCGCCGTCTAAAATTGAGTACATAGTGAGTCGCGGCAACAAGGACACGATAGACGCGGAGCTTTATACTCAGAGTTCCATTGAAAACGCGATAGCCAAAATCGCTCAGGCAAATAAGGTAAGCGCAGATTTTGGTGACGATGATGATGAATGGGACATTGGCGATAATGACATTGACGATATTCCATGGAAGGAATAAAAATTTAGGAGGAATGTAATTGAAATCAAGAGCAGCAAGTAAAATTCAAAGCAAACTTGTTATGCTGTTGTTTGGCTCTACATTCACGGGCAAAACAACATTGGGATTGCAGCTTGCGGATTTTGTAAGGAATGACGGTAAGCCGTTCCGTCTCATGGTAGTGGATGCCGAGATGGGCGGAGCCGATGACGCATTGGAGGAACTTGAAGCCAGAGGCGTTGATATGAGAAATGTTTATGTATTCTATACACAAAGCCTTCAGGAACTTAAAGTTCTCCTTGATAAGATAAAGAACCACGAAACATTTTATGAGTATGATGAGGACGGCAACGAGACGGACAACGCTATTTTGGACGCTGACGGAAATGAGTTCTTCCCCGACGCTATTATGATTGACGGCACAACGATTTTCCGGTTAACCAGTGAACAAGGACTGTTGGAGCTTTCCAAAAAGCGCAACACTATCAAGGCCAATAATGACGGATTGGTAGGTGACGCCCGTACCGTCAAGATACAGGGCGCTGATCTGGAGTTTAAGGATTATAAAAAACTCAACTATTCGGGACAGAGCCTTGTGCTTGACCTTATGGCACTTGATATAAACGTAGTGTTGACAGCACGCGAAAAGGATATTACTACACAGAAGCTTGATAAGGACGGGAACAAGATAACTGTCTCCACGGGCGAAACAACGTATGACAGTTTTAAGGGACTTGATTATAATGTCAAGACAATTCTGCGTATGTATCAAGACCCCGAAACAGGACAGATTTGCGCTCAGGTAAAGAAGGACAGAACAAAAGTACATCGTCCCGGCGAGATACTTGAAGACCCTACGCTGCTTGATTGGCAGACGGTGATTGACAAGAACGCGGACAGAAAATCGTTTGTTCTGAAAAACGATTTGGATAAGGCGGTTGCTACTGAGCTTGAAATGTACGAAAAGGATGCCATGCAGGTACAGGATTCGGATAACACGGCGGGCAGTGATGCTCCTACGGATAAAGGTGGGGCAGAACCTAAAGACGAGATCGCGGATTTAAAGGCGGAAATCCGCCAGAAAATCAATGCGCTGACTCCTCCCGAAAAACAGGCCATGCGAGAAAAACTGAAGGAGGCTAAATTGCCTGTTGCGTATAAGAACGTGATGGACGCGGACATTCTTCAGAAAGTGCTTGAAGTATTGAACGGATAAAGGATAATAGCTATGAAAGAACAAGTTATGCTCAACAGAGTGTGTGCCGAGTGCGGAGAACCTATAGTCGTAACACATCAAACGGCTGGCGATATAATTTATTATCAAAAGAAAACTTATCACAGTAAGTGTTTCCGCAAGTTATGTAAAGGCAAAAGGCGTAAAGCGGGCGATAAATGGGATAAGGCACTTCAAGATTTTGATACAATTCGCTTCAAATCAAATGCTCATTTTAACGACCTCCTAATCCGCGATGAGTTGTACATATTTATAATGGAGCAATACAAAATTGAAGTAATCCCGTCGTTTGTCTGGCAGCGACTCAATGAGATATTCACAGGCACATACAAGGGCATGACAAAAGGGATACCGCCTTCGCATCTTTTGGATATGTGGAGGCGGTATATCCGCAAACTCAACAAGATCGCGGCTGAAAACACAGTTAAAGGCAAGACCTTTAACACGGATATGCGTATCAGATATGACCTTGTGGTGCTTATAAACAAGTATGACAGTTATCTGAAATGGCGGGAAAAGCAAAAAATACTCGCCGCAGAGCAGCAGCGCAAAATTCTTGAGCGTAACAAGTCTTTCATTGATATTAAAACGATACAAACAAAATCGAAAGAACATTGTGAACAGAACATTGAAAATGAAATGACCGGCTTGGTTGATGACATTTTCGATTAACAGGTGGTGGTTTAACATTTGGATGAAGGCTTAAAGACCACAAATGTCCAATCCGAGATGTGTTTTGTCGGAGCGCTGCTGAGTAATCCCGATTTATATATAAACTACGGAAACTTCATGCGCTCAAAATATGACTTTTCCGATCCCGTTGTCCGTTTCTTGTATGATAACCTTGAAACGTATTATCTGACATTCTCACAGACCATTGACGAAACTAAGATGAACGTCTTTATGAGCCAGAACGATGAGCGTCTGAGAACATATAAGCAGTATAAAGGTTATAAGACCATTGAACAGTATATAAGGCTTGCGGACGTCAATGATGTTGATAACTATTTTACAACAGTAAAGAAATTTTCACTCTTGCGTGAGTATGAAAAAAACGGATTTCCCGTGGACAAAATCATGCGTCACAGCAGATTTGACTCTATGACCGCAAGCGATATATATAGGATAATCAGAGTCAAAGCCGATAAGATCAATACCGTTATTAGCGCAGGAACCGAGGCTGTTGAGCTCACATCAAACAATGTTGAGACGATCAATTCATATATTGACGTTCCGATGATGGGTCTGCTGACGCCGTGGTATCTCTACAATGAAATGTTCCTCGGTCTGCTGAACGAAGATATTATCTTAGAGGGCTTTTTGAGCAATGAGGGCAAGACCAGAAAACTAATGTTGCTTGCCGCGTATGTGTCTCTTGTTCAGAACAAATCATTTTTATTTATGAGCAATGAGATGAGCGAAAAAAAGCTCCGCGCCTGTCTGATAACAACAGTCCTTAACAACAAAGAGTTCAAAGAACTGCACGGCGTTAAATTAATGAAACCCGAAAAGGAAATAAAACTCGGCGTTTACCGAGACAGAACGGGCGATTTAATACGCAGAAAAATTGACGATGACGGCAATTACACCGAAACCAAAGACGAGTTCCTTAAAAGAATACAACAGGAGTCTGATGAGTATTGGGACGTTATCAAGGTTGGAAAGTGGATTGACGAGCACGATAACGGCAAGTTGTTGTTTAAAGACGTTGGCGACGATTACAGTGACAGACAGATTGAGTTTGAACTGCGCAAATATAAAACGGTCATGAACGGTGTGTACTACGGTTATGACACACTCAAAGGCTATCGTTCCGAGGAATGGAGCACGATCAAGCAGAGCGCAACGCGGATAAAAGAGATAACAAAAGAACTTGGGCTTTCAGGATTTTTGGTGTTCCAATTGACCGATGATACCGTATTCACGGATATATTCAGTCTCAGCAGCAACAATATCGCGGGAGCTAAAGGCATAAAGCACGTTACCGACGCACTAACGCTCGGCAAACGCATACCTCATGAGAGTTACTATTTATATCAGGTAGTGATTGAAAACGATGAATGGGGCGAGCCTATTGCGAAAGATTTGGACTATAAAAAACAGTATTTTGCCATAAAAGCCGATAAAAACAGAGACGGTGACAAAGACAAGATTATGGCTTTTGAGATAGATTTGAACTATAACATCTGGGATAACGTGGGCTATCTTATTAAGAAACCCCGCAGCGCAGATGAGGATTAGACGGAGGGTGGCAATTGGATGTCAAAGCGCTAAAGAACTACATATTTGAAAACGACTGTGTAGAACAGATTTTAGAATCGGTCAATTGCCACCACATTAAATATCATTATACGGGCGGCTATTGGACTTGCTGTAATTATGACGGCGATAATCCGAAAGCCGTCGTTTTGTATGACAACGAATATCTGACTTGCGTTAATTATACGCGTCAAATGATAAAAGGCACACGCCAAACAGATATTATAGATTTGGTTTGCTACAACAAAGACCTCTCTTTCCCCCAAGGAGTTAAACATATATGCGAAGTTGTCGGGCTGTCATACTATCACAATTTTGAAGATGATATGCCCGAAAGCTTCAAAATCCTTAAACTGCTTGACGATATGAAAACGGGTGAAACAGACGAGGAAAAAGAGGTTTTAGTGCCGATCAGCGAGTCTGTTTTGTCTTATTATCAGCCGTATGTAAACGAGCTTTTCTGTGAGGACAATATCAGTTTTGAGACTCAGAAGGAATTTGAGGTGGGATTTGACCCAAACAGCAATCGTTATACAATCCCCATACGCTCGGAGTTGGGAGACTTGGTTGGCGTTAAAGGGCGCTATTTTTACAGAAACGTGCCTGATTGTAAGAGCAAGTATTTATATATTGAACCCTGCGCCAAGTCAATGATTTTATACGGCTTGCATAAAACAATAGACCAAATCAAGTCAACAGGACGAGTTTATGTGGTAGAGGCTGAAAAAGCCGTTATGCAATTATGGAGCTACGGATATATGAACAGTGTGTCCTGTGGCGGAAAGATAATCACGGCTCACCAGAGAGACCTGCTTGTAAGGCTTGGAGCGGATATAGTCTTATGTTTTGATAAGGACGTTACAAAAGCGGACATAGAGGAAACGGCAAACTTGTTTCCCGACGGAGTGCCGATATTTTATATGTATGACGAGGACAATATATTGGAAGAAAAAGAGTCGCCAAGTGATAATCCAAGCAAGTGGCGGCGCATGGTAGATAACAATATATACAAACTGCGTTAGGTGGTGAATTAAATTGAAATATAAATTATACAAAGAGCATAATACAGACCCAGCGGATATAAAGCGCACATTTCTTGAAAATCGCGGTGTGACGGATTATCAGAAATATCTCAACCTTGACGATTCCGTTGTTGAGAGCTATAAGAATTTAGACAACATAGACCCTGCGATCAATTTGCTGTATTCACATATCGGAACTAAAAGCAATATCGGTGTGTTGGTTGATACGGACGTGGACGGTTATTGTTCCGCTGCTATGATATACAGTTATATCAAACGCATGGCAATGACCTTTGAGCATCATGAATGTACACTGTCATATATTATGCACCATGAGGCAAAGGCTCACGGACTCGGAGATATGGATTTAGACAAGGATTTTAAAGTCTTAGATTTGTTGATAATCCCCGATGCTGGTACAAACGATACCGAAGAATGTAAACGCCTTAAAGAGCAAGGCATTGATATTCTTATATTAGACCACCATATATGCGACACAGACAATCCGTATGCGACGATAGTTAACAACCAAATAAGCGACCGTTATAACAATAAGGATTTATGCGGAGCGGGCGTGGTCTACAAGTTCATGGAAGCGTGTGATGATGTGTTATGGTATGACTATACTCCAACCTATTTGGACTTGTGCGCTCTGGCAAATATCAGCGATGATATGGATATGCGTTCTTTTGAAACGCGCTATCTCACCGACAAAGGATTGTCCAATATCAAAAACAAATGCTTTAAAGCGTTAATCGAGGCACAGGATTATATGATGAAGTCGCATATTAATATCCATAACATACAGTGGTACATAACGCCTATTATCAACGCCTGTATAAGACTCGGTTCAAACAAAGAGAAAGAGCTGTTGTTCAGGGCGTTTATCGAGGACGAGAGTGAGACTTTTACATATAAAAAACGAGCTGCAAAAAACGCTCCCGCCGAAACCGTGACTGAAAATATTTATGACCATGTTGTAAGAATATGCAAAAACATCAAAACGCGTCAGGATAAAAAGAGAAGTAAGGGTATTTCTGAGATAGAAAAATTGATAGACGGAAATACCGACAATCAGGTTATTATGGTTGACGCTTCAGGTTTGATTGACGGCGGGCTTACGGGAGTTGCGGCTATAAAAATCGCCGAAAAGTATAACAAACCCTGTATTTTGTTATCGCAGACGTCTGATGATGAAGGCGTTTTGCGTGGGAGCGGAAGGAATTTTAACCACAGTCCCGTTGAGAGTTTTAAGGATGTTGTATCTGGGTCGGGAGTGTTTGAACTGGCACAGGGACACGATAACGCGTTTGGTGTGAGGCTGAAGGCTGACAGGGTTAATGAGGCAATGTCGGCACTGAATAAGTCTTTGCAAGATGTTGAGTTTGACAAGACGTATTATGTTGACATGATACTTGACGGCGATGACGTTACACCTCGTTTAATTCTTGATTTTGACGAGCTTAAAGATATTATTGCGCAAGGTCTTGATGAACTGTTAATCAAAATTTCCGATGTTTTTATATCGCGAGAGGACGTTCAGGTTATAGGCAAAAGCGAGGACACCATCAAGTTTACCTGCGGTGATATTGTTTATATACAGTTCAGGTGTCAAAAGGGAGACTCGCTCTTTGATTGGCTTAATGACCCGTGGGGCGATACGGATTATATCAAGTTTGACCTGATAGGAAAACCCGCGATCAATGAATATAACGGCGCTCTTACCTGTCAAATTATCATAGTTGATACGGAGATCAAAGAGGAAATGTCCGCAGAAAAGGCGGGTGGTTGATTGTATAGCTCATTACACAATCACACGATGTACTCACTGCTTGACGGATATGCCACGCCGACGGAGTACCTTGAAAGAGCCAAAGAAATCGGGTTAAAGGCTTTTGCCATAACGGAACACGGCAATGAGTACAGTTGGTGCTATTTTGACAAACTCAAAAAGGATTATCCCGAAATTAAAATGATTTACGGTGTTGAGTTTTACGAGTGTTTTGATATAAACATTCGCGATAAAAACAACAAATATTTTCATTTAATTGCGCTTGCCAGAAACGAAAACGGCAGAAAAGCCTTAAATAAACTTGTCACAAAGTCAAATTTTAAGGGCTTTTACAGTAAGCCGAGAGTGGATTTAAACTGTTTCAGAGAACTTAACTGCGGCGATGACCTTGTTGTTTCGTCAGCCTGTCTTGCGTCAAAACTTGCGCATGAACCCGATTACGATAAGTGCCTTGAATACATCAAGGAATATCAAAGCGTGTTCCCGCATTTTTATCTTGAAATGCAGTCGCATAAGCATGATGATCAAAAAAACTACAATCAAAAGATTTTGAAACTGTCTCAGGACACGGGCGTACCGTATATCATAACGACCGACTCCCACGCCGCCAAAGAAACAGACCTGTATTATCAAGGTCGTTTCGTGCAGATAGCCCACGATAAGGATACAATAAGCGAGGTCTATGAAGGCTGCTATATGCAGACGGAAGATGAGATTCATAGTATAATGGACGGTCAAATCGGCGCAGAGAACGTCAATATTGGTCTTGCCAACACGAATGTGATAGCAGATATGATAGATGATGTTAATATGCCGTTTCAAGGTCCCAAACTTCCTAAGTTTCCTCTGTCAGACGGATTTAACAATAATTATGAGTATCTGCAACATTTAATCAAGGAAGGCTGGTATCAGCGAGGATTTGACAAGTTTGACGATGAAACAAAGAAGATATACCGCAAGCGACTTGAATACGAGCTTGACGTAATTCATTCTATGGGATTTGACGGTTATTTCTTAATTATATGGGATTTTCTCAACTTCGCAAAATCGCATGACATTATGGTTGCGCCGGGCAGAGGAAGCGGAGCGGGAAGTCTTGTATGCTACACAATACATATAACCGATCTGAACCCAATAAAATACGGACTTATATTTGAGCGTTTTTTAAACCCCGAAAGGGTATCTTTACCCGATGTAGACAGTGATGTTTCAGACAGAGGCACGATCATTAATTATTTGATAAACAAATACGGTGAAAACAATGTCTGCCAAATTATAAATTTTAATTTTATGACACCCGCGCTTGCAATACAAGATGTCGGAAGAATACTCGGTTTCAAGTACACCGAAATGCAGCAACTCAGTCAAAAGTTCTCGTATGATACCTTTGACGAGTGCGTTCAGCACAACAGAAAATTCATAGATGACAACCCTAAATACACCGAGTTGTTTGATATAGCAAGTAAATTGTCTGGAAGGTTAAAAACTGTCTCGTGTCACGCGGGTGGCGTCGGTATAGTAGATACCGATATGAGCGATTACATGGCTATGAAAATCGGCACAGAGGGCGAGCATATCATTCAGGTTGATAAGCGGATAATTGAGGAAATAGGCATAATCAAATTTGATATACTCGGCGTCAAGACGCTTAATATGATTAAGGAAATACAAACGGATATAGGAGCGGATGAATATGATTTAAACATCAACAATCCCGTATTTGAGGCTGATACAAGGTCGTATGATCTGTTGGGTAAGGCTCTTACAAACGGAGTATTTCAGGTTGAAAGCGCGGGTATGAAAGACTTGCTTTTGCGGTTAAAGCCCGATTCGTTGGGAGATTTGGCTGCGGTGCTTGCTCTGTATCGCCCCGACTCTATGGGTGCCCTTGAAGAATATATAGAGTGTAAGCACGACCCAAGTAAGGTCAAATATATTCACCCCGATATGGAGCCGATATTGAAAGAAACATACGGTTGCATGATTTATCAGGAACAATTGCTTGATATTGTGAGGAAGTTTGGCGGACGCAGCTACGGAGGGGCGGACTTGTTCCGTAAGGGAATCGCGAAGAAGAATGTAGATCTCGTCAAAGCGGAAGCTGATAAACTCTATAAAGAAATCATAAATAACGGCTACGATAAGAATATAGCAAGAACGATAAGCAATGACCTATCCCAAAAGGGCGGATATTTGTTTAATAAGTCTCACGCGTACAGTTACGCGATCATTTGTTTCCAAACCGCTTATTTGAAAACATATTATCCCGTACAATTTTTCAAGGCTCTGTTCAATCTTAACAAAAACAAAGTGGGTATGCTTAACAAGTATATGCTTGACGCGGTTCCGTTTAACGTCTCAATATTACCGCCCAATATCAATAAGTCACAAATCAATTTTTCTGTTGATAACAACGCTGTGCGGTTTGGCTTATCGGGCATAAAGGCTATAGGAAAAGATTTTGCGTCAACGATTATCGAGGCGAGAGGCAAAGGGTTTAAGTCGTTTAATGATTTTATTGAGCGCGTTAATCCCAAAAAAGACCAAGTAATAGCCTTGATTAAAGCGGGAGCCTTGCCTGTTAAGAACAAAAGAAAAGCCTTGATAGGTTACTTAAACTCCTTATATACTCCCTCACAGTTTGTTCCCGTAACAACACTTCCGACGTATAAGAAATTAAGCGAGGAATGGGGGATAGACGCTGAACAATACCGCATAGGCACAAAAAAATATGACTATGACAAAGCCAAATTATTGGACGCTTATAACGAGAAAAAACGAGAGAAATTTAACGTCCAACAGAAAGAAAAATATCAGGCGTATGCGGACGCAAACAAAAAATATCTTGAAAATCAAGAATTTTGGGAGTTTGAGACATTGCAAATCTTCATAAGCGGCAATCCGTTTGATAAGGCTTATGACTATATCAAGCCCTTTGACAGTGTTCCCAACGGAGACGAGTGTGTGATTGTCGGAGTTATAGCCAAAGTTATTAAGAAAAAAAACAGGCGCAAGAACCCGTTTGCGTTTATCAACATCTATTCTTCTTTTGGTTTGGTCGAGGGCAGAGTGTGGAGTAATGTGCTCAAACAGTATGAAGATTTGGTTAAGGGCGGTACGCAGGTGGCTTTGGTTGTGGATAAAGAAAATAACGACAGCGTTGTTGTGCGTAAGATGAAGCCGTATAGCGAATGGCTTGAACAAATGAGAAAGCGAGGTGCGAAGATATAATTAAATATTCCGAATATGATGAGACATTTAAGTTCCATATAACCGTATCAAACGAGATTTATTATAATACCGAGTCCGCATGGGGCGTATATAATTTTGAAACAACAGATGATATTCCCTATTTTGAGGAACTTGACGCGTTTATGGACGAAGATAGCGAATCTAAAAAAATCAGCACTCTTGCGGGAACCATGCAGCGTTTATATGCGGGCAGCGAATACCTTGTTGAGGCGGTATATCAATACAGTTCCACATACGGGCACCAATACAGACCGATAGCCGTATACGCTGTCGCGCCACAGACTCCCGAAAAGCAACTGCTGTTTTTGCAGTCAATTATATCGCCCAAGGTTGCCGAGAGTTTAATCAAAGCATATCCCAATATCGTAAACGATGTTATTACGGGCGTTGTTGATACCATTGATTATAGTCGCGTCAAGGGCGTCAGAGAGGTTATGTGGCGCAAGATAAAGGATAAGATTATAAATAATTATTTGATTTCAGACATTATAACCCTGCTCAGTCCGATAGGCGTTACCTATACAATGATAAAAAAACTGCTTGATGAAATGCCAAATCCCACACTGCTAAAGCAAGAGATAGAAAACAATCCGTATGTATTAACAAGGATAAACGGATTGGGATTTAAGCGTGTTGATGACATGGCTCTGAAACTGAAACCCGATCTTGTAGAGTCTGTTGAAAGACTTACGGCGTATATCAAATATTTCTATACCGAGATGGGCGAGGGTCAAGGGCATACATGGTGTTCAAGAAAAATTCTTCTTTCAGCCGTGCAGGACAATGTTCCTCAATGCGCACCTCTGCTTGATGATTTACTTGAGCATAATAATTTCCTTCATATTGACGGTGACAGAATAGGACTGCAATATTATTACAAGACCGAGATGGAAATATACGATTTGCTTAAACGCAAGTCAAAAATTCAAACAAATATACACTTAAGCAGGGAACAAATAAGTAGGGCGGTAAATGAGGCTGAGCGTGAACAAGGCTTTGAATATGCCAAGGAACAACTTAAAGTTATCAACGACTGCCTGAACAGAACCATAAGCCTGATTACAGGCAAGGCGGGCTGCGGTAAGACATCTATTATGAGAGCCATCATCAAGGCGTATGAACAGAATGAATATGAGATTGCCGCGTCCGCACTATCCGCTATGGCTGCGCAGAGAATTACCGAGGCTACCGATTTTCCCGCAGCAACCATACACAGAACATTAGGTTGTATGGGATTTAACAAGTTTGCGTTCAATAAAGACAATCATCTTTTGGTTGATGTGGCTTTTATGGACGAGGGAAGTATGGTCAACGCGCACATATTCTTAAAATGGCTTGAAGCGATAGACGATAGCACGAGAATTATTATATCGGGCGATCACAAACAGCTTCCGCCGATAGGTTTTGGCAATGTATTCTCAGACTTGATAGAAATGCTTGACGATGATGTTGTCAGCACTCTCACAAAGCCCATGAGACAAGCCGCCGAATCGGGCATATTGGTTGACGCTAACCTGATACGCGAAAACATCAATCCTATCAAAGAGAGTCCCGCGCCTCGCATTATACACGGCAAGAACCAAGATATGTATTATATGTTCCGAGGCAACAGACAGACCTTGTTTGATATAGCGGTAAAGACGTTTTTAAGCACAGCGGAGTCTGAGGGACTGGACAGCGTTGCGATAGTCGTTCCGCGCAAGCAAGGCTGTCTCAACAGCACGGCGGAACTCAACAACGCCATTCAAGATAAACTGATACCCGGCAACGTACAGCACATTGAAAGCGGAGGACGTGTGTTTAAACTCGGTGCTAAAGTCATACAGACGGTCAATGATTATCAGAATAATGTGTTTAACGGCGATGTGGGCTATATAACCGAGATAGGCAAACGAAACAAAGGCAAAAACTCGTGGTACTGTGTTGTGAGGTTCAAGGATATGCTCACGGGCGAGAGCAAAGACATATCATACACACAGCGAGAAGCAATGGCGCTTGATCTGGCGTATGCCTTAACGGTTCACAAGATACAAGGCGGTTCTCGCAAAACGATTATAGGCATTATAGACAACACGCACTATCAGCTTTTGGATAACTGTATGCTATACACACTGCTTACCAGAGCCAAAGAACGCTGCTTGCTTCTCGGAGAATATCAAGCGTTTCAGCAGTGCATACGCACAAGCCACAACAGCCGCAACACATGGATGAACCTTGAAACAATGAAAAATTAACATACATAACGGAGGATAACACTATGGAGAAAAACAATGTAGCATTTACTAACGATTTAATGGCGATTACCTCTGATAAAGGCGAAGATTACGAGGCTGAAATATTAGACTCATTTGGCATGGACGGTGCGGAATATATGGTCTGCGCTCTCTTTGAAAACGAGGCGGACATCACACGGACGGACACGATTTGTGAAGGGGCGATATTTAAGATCGTATACGGCGCAACCGAGGCAGACGATTATCTTGAGGAAATTGAGGGCGGCACCGATACATACAATACGGTCTATGACAAATTTATGGAGAGAAATGCGGAGAAATATGATTTTGTATAAAAAAGAGCATAAAAATGACAACAAACATCGTCTTCTTTCCGAGGACATACGGCGAATAAAGATAAAAGAAGATAAAAACAAAACCGATAAAACAGATATTTGAAAGACTTGAAGGTGAATTATTATACATAAGACAGTTAAAATGGGCAGCCTGTTTTCAGGCATAGGCGGATTTGAGGTTGCCGCTCAGTGGCACGGCGCAGAAGTTGTGTGGCAGTCTGAGATTGAGCCGTGGGCGGTGGAGCTGCTTAAACAGCATTTTCCAAACGCCAAACAACTTGGCGATATTAATGATATAAAAGGCTCGGAAATTGAGCCTGTGGATTTGATTACATTTGGTTCGCCATGCGTAGGGCTGTCCGTTGCAGGAAAACGAAAAGGACTGGCTGATGAACGCTCAGGTTTGTTTACTGAAGCAATAAGAGTAATTAAAGAAATGAGGAAATCAACAAATGGAGAATACCCAAAATACATTTTATGGGAAAACGTGCCGGGAGCACTCACAAGCAATAAGGGGTGTGACTTTAGAACCGTGCTTGAAGAAATCGCAGAAACCGAAATTCCAATGCCTAAGTCTGGAAAATGGGCAAGCGGCGGAATGGTGCGAGGGGGGGAGTGTGACATTGCATGGCGTGTCTTGGACGCCCAATATTGGGGAGTGCCCCAACGCAGAAAGAGAATCTTCCTTGTGGGAGATTATAGATCTGAACGCTCCGCAGAAATATTATTTAAGCCCGAGGGCGTGTCAGGGTATACTTCGCCGAGCGGAGAGGCGCGGAAAAGAATTGCCGCCGATCTTGAAAAATGCCTTAGTGAGACAGGCGGAGCTGACGGCGTAGATTACAAACCGTGCTATGGGTTTAGATGGACAGCGGGTTCAAAAGCCGGAAATATAGGTTGGAGCGAAAACGTTTCACCAACATTAACAAGCGACGGAAAACCACAAGCAATATGTATGCCGTCTGTAATGGTTCAGGCATATAGAATATGTTCATGCGCAAGTAATTCGATGAAGTCAGCGAACCCACACTCAGGAATATACAAAACTAACAAAGCCTCAACAATAGATACATCGGGCGGAAATCCCGCATGTAATCAAGGTGGTTTATTGATTTGTATGCCATGTGTGTATGACGCAAGAGGAAATGGCAATGGAGCAACTTCTCCCACATTGGTTGGAGATCACGAAAGCCGAGTAACAGATTATACATCGCTATTGCTTTCGCCAATCTATTCAATAGACCGAGCGGCGTTTAATCAAGGTAAGAACGCACAATACAATTTCAGCATACGAGATGACGGGCTCATGCAGACGATTGTAGCAAGAGGTCCCAATGCGGTAGCGATTCCCGATTTGGCATGTTTTCAAGGACAGGCATCTCCAAGTGCAGAAATAAGTTATTCAAATAAAACCAGTTCAACCATTCAATGTACTAAACAAGCAGATGTTCTGCACCTTAAAGAGAACTTGACTTACATAGTGCGTCGCTTAACACCCGGAGAGTGTGCACAGTTACAAGGTTTTCCACCCGATTGGCACGAGATTACGAATGAACAAGGAAAACCAATGCCCGACACAGCGGCATATAAAGGTTACGGAAACGCGGTTGCGACGGTTTGCGCAGAATATCCGATAACGGGCATTATAGAGGCACTTCAAGAAGAAATTTAAAATCAACAAAAACAATAAATCAGAAAGGCGGGTGCTGTTATGTGTTACAGCGGAATATGTCATTTTGAAAATTCATACGGAGATTGTACGGTTGCGAACTATGACGAATTTAAAAATCAATACCATGTAACCCCGTGTCAGGCGGGTGGCTATCCCGAATTAACAGAAATGGACAAGTTGAACTACAGAAAGAACAAAGACAAGTTTCAGAGAATATGCAAAGACTATGACACAAAGCACCCGCCCGTGAAATATACGCCGATCAGGGAGATTTTCGGGTAATTCAGAGAGACAGGGAAACCCAATCAAAACGAGATTTGATTTAAAAACGAAAGAGAAAGAAGGTTATACAAGAGTTTGACAAAAAGTAATACATATATTAAAAGCCCGCTTAATTATGTTGGCGGTAAGTTTAAATTGTTGCCCTCAATCATTCCTTTGATACCCACAGACCTCAATGTATTTTACGATTTGTTTGGCGGTGGTTTTAATGTGGGAATCAATGTTGAGGCAGAACGGATTGTGTACAATGACATAAACGAACCTGTAAGCCGTATGTTAAAGGCAAAGGATAAAAGCGATGACGTTGAAGTTTTGATTACAAATTACTCAACTCCCGGAGAATAAATATAGTAGAACCGATTAGAGCTCACTACTCTAAGGTTTAAAACCCTCCTTTCTTGGGCGCTGCATAGCGCCCACATGGGATGTCAAGTAGACAAATCCAATTTGTTATGGTGCAATTCCATATCGTCCCACCAAATTTTGACAAATGAAAGGAGTCAGAGTTTGTCTCAACGAGAGGCGTCATACTCGATAAATAATTGACAAATACACCAAAAGAAAAATTGACAGCTAATATCCTATTCTCAGGCATAGGGGCGCAAGAAAGAGGTTTTAGAAACTCAGGATTATTTGATATTGATATTGTAACAACATCAGAGATTAATAAGGAAGCGGTTGTTGCATACGCTGCAATACATTGTGGTCTAACCCCAGAGATGGTTGAAAACTATCCTGATTATCCAACAAGAACAGAGATGGCAGAGCATTTAAGAAAAATTAATTTGGGTTACAATCCCGAGAAAGGCAAAGCGTTTGATTGGTTTAAATTAACTAAACGAAAATCAAAGGATTTGGAAAAGTATTGGCTTGCTTGTAATCTTGTCCATAATGGGGGGGATATATGTAATATTAAATCTTTGCCATACGCTGATTTGTGGACGTGTAGTTTTCCCTGTACAGATATAAGTATTGCCGGCTCAATGAAAGGATTAAACCCGGACAGCGGAACCAGAAGCAGTCTATTGTGGGAAAATATAAGGTTGCTGAAACAAGCGAAAGATAACAACACATCACCTAAATACATTATGTTTGAAAATGTAAAAAATCTTGTCAGTAAAAAGTTTTTGCAATCGTTTAACGACTTAATTAATATTTTGGATGAACTTGGATTTAATACATATTGGTCTGTTTTAAACGGAAAAACTTGCGGTATACCGCAGAACAGAGAGCGAGTGTTTGCCGTAGCTGTTCGCAAGGATATTGATACGGGTAAAATGGATTTTCCTAAACCGTTTGATAACGGATTGCGTTTAAAAGATATGCTACAAGATACAGTAGATGATAAGTATTATTTATCTGAAGAAAAAGTGCAGAGGTTCCTTATTAAGGATAAAACAGCTTTATTATATGACCCCACATGGTTGAAAACAAGAGGTGAAGCCAGAGGCTGTAATGAGTTTTGTCCAACCTTAATGGCAAGAGATTATAAAGACCCTAAATTAATAAACGAAAATTCTGTTCATCAAGTGGGAAACCTTATACATAAATCTAACGGTTGGGACAATCCCCAAACAGGAAGAGTTTATTCAACGCACGGCTGTTCCCCAACGCTGAATACTTGTGGTGGCGGACAGCGTGAACCTAAAATTATTGAGAGAAAAAATAAAATTGCAATACGAAAGCTAACTCCAACCGAGTGTTTTCGTTTAATGGGGTTCAATGATGCTGATTGTAAAGCGGTAAAAAATATGGGAATAAGTGACTCACAATTATATAAACAAACAGGCAACTCAATTATAACAAATTGTGTTTCGCTGATAGCTGAACACTTATATAAAGCGCAATATAACAACGAATATATATGTTTGGACGAGTGTGTTGAGACGCAACCACAAACGACAATAAACAAGCCAAAGTTAATTGGTGGGATTGGTGAACCAAATTGGGCTGGTTCATATCGTCAGGGCAACAGAGTTTATGACTCGAAAAATATTGCAGTTTGTCTCACAACAACCCCGGTAGGTTCAGCGGGGGCAAAGCGTGTTGTGCTCGGTTGACAGATAAAAATAATATTAACACTATAGGTGTGTAGCAAAAAATAAACTCAATCAAATGCGTGTTTGAACCAGAACGGTTTGAGCGCAAAAAATGAACAAACGAGGTGTTATAGCATGATAGAAAAGGTAAACCCGAGCCACGTTGATAAAATCGCAGATCGCATCGCAGGAGCAATAGTTGATTTGGCATATCAAACCAAAGAAGACCCAAAGATAGCGGTTGAGGTTTTAATAGGTCACGGCACTTGTCACGTTATTATTGAAACAGATACCCAGCTTGACCGAGTTAAAATAGCACGGATAATCACAAGAATAGGCGGACGGGTGTTTACGGATATAGCAATCTATCCACAGGACAAACACTTAGCCGATAATCAATCTGAAGGTTTTAGGTGCGGGGACAATGGTGTGTTTAAGGGTGTGCCCGTCACAGATGAACAAAGAAAATTGTCTCAAATCGCAAGGGATATATACAAGAAATACCCCTATGATGGCAAATATATTCTTGACGGAGACAGGCTTGTTATTTGTCAAAGCAATGCCAAAACAGAAGATTTGCAAGAACTTTACCCAGACGCCATAATTAACCCGCTCGGATATTGGATTGGCGGCAGTGACGTAGACACGGGAGCAACAAATCGCAAACTCGGCTCTGATATGGCTGATAGTGTTACAGGCGGTGGACTATTCGGCAAGGATTGTTCCAAAGCAGACGTCAGCGTTAATATATACGCTTTCTTAAAAGCTCAGAAAACAGGCAAACCCGTAGAGTTAAGTTGTGCCATCGGTGATGACACAGTTGACGGAAAGCCATATTCCGAGATCGTTGCGATAGCCAAGAAATACATAGACTCCGTGGGCGGATTTGAAAAGTTTGCCGAGTGGGGATTGGTATAGTAGCATAATGAAATATGTTGGAAGTAAGAACAGACTGGCAAAATTCATAGCTCCGATAATGCAACAAACGATTGATGACAACGATATTCGAGAATGTTATGAACCGTTTGTGGGCGGGTGTAACATGATTGACAAAATCAAGTGTGACAGAAAACTTGCAAGCGATAACAATAAATACTTGATTGCGTTTTGGCAGAAGATAGCGGACGGTTGGGATATTTCACAAGAACCTATGTCTAAAGAGTTGTATGCCGACATTAGAGCTAATCCCAATGATTATCCGCCCGAACAGGTAGCATTGGCAGGTTTCTGTGCCTCGTATAACGCCAAATGGTTTGGCGGATATGCAGGAATTGTTACCACAAAAACAGGAGTTAAACGAAATTATTACGATGAAGCTGTTAGAAATGTTATGAAACAGGCACCATTAATTAAGGATATAGAATTTTCACACAGAGATTATCTTGATATTATCCCCCCCCCACAACGCCGTGGTATACTGCGATCCGCCGTATAGGGGTACAACCAAGTACGGTGATAAAAACTTTGATTATGAGAAGTATTATTCGTGGGTGAGAGAAATTTCCAAAAACAATATTGTATTTTGCAGCGAATATTCTATGCCTGATGACTTTATCTGTATTTGGCATAAAAATACAACAGTAACGCTTGACAAAAGCCAAAAGATAAAATCATGTGAGAAGTTGTTTATACATAACAAAAATCAAACAAAATTTAATTTTTGCGGAGAACAAATATAGTAGAGAGAAAATGAAGGTGAGACTGTGGCAGTAAAGATAGTATGTGATTTGTGTGGCGAAGATGCAGATGAGACTGAATTTATTTTGCCATCTTACGAAGACTGTGTTTATGAAAGAAACGGACAACCAATAGCCAAGGTTTGTGTAGGCATTAAGCCGCGTGCGATCAATTTGTGCCACGACCACATGAAACAACTTGCGGATTGGATAGACATTTTCTATAAAAGAAAATTTTTAATAAAAACACATTAATCATAGAGAACAAATATATTAGAGAGAAAAAATTAAATTTTAAATATTATTCTGAAGGAGACGATTATAATGACAACAGAAACAATGAACATTCACAAGGCGCTGGCGGAGCTTAAATCTCTGGACAAGCGTATACCCAATTTAATCAGAGAGTGCGATTACTGCGTGACAAACAAAGTAACAAACGAGAAGATCAATGGTTATACCATAGACGAGGTTAGGGATCTAATCAAGAGCGATTATCAGAAAATCATTGATCTGATGAAGCGCAGAGACGCTATCAAACGAGCGGTCGTAGCCTCAAACGCGGAAACGGAAGTAACCATCGCGGGAGTTAAATATACCGTGGCGGTTGCCATTGAAATGAAGAACCACGGCATGGACTATAAGAAACTCCTGCTCCAGTGTATGACAAGCGACCATGTAGATTGCAGTAAGTCGTTAGCGGCAAACAACGGCGAGAGACTTGAAAAGGCTGCGGATGACTATGTTGCAAATTTCTACGGTTCAAAAGAAAAAGCCGCCAAAACAGAAGAAGCTATGGCAATGCGAGAGCAGTACATAAGGCAGCGTAAGTATGAATTGATTGACCCTCTGAACGTGATTACCAAGATCGCCGAGCTGTCAGACGAGATCGAGAAGTTCATGTCCGAGGTTGACGGAGCGCTCTCAACGAGCAATGCCAACACGACAATAGAAATAACATATTAAGCACAACGATAACGTAGTTGCATACCGAAAACCCTAAAGGTTGGTTGCCCGATTTTTGTTAGAGTTTTGCGGGTTAATAAATTTAAAACTCTACAAATATTTTGCCCTCATTTGAAATGACGGCAGCGATGATAAGTAAAGTGGCGTAATGGATAGCGCGAACACCCGTTAAGTGTTTATTATAGGTTCAAATCCTATCTTTACATAATAAAACAGCATACTCACTGTGACCCGCAGTGCAGAGAGATGGGTTATAAAGAGTAAAATTTAAACTCAAAAACTCAAACAGCAATATTCAAACATTAAACTGTATATCTCTTAAAATTCGTGCATTAAACCTGAACGCTTTACAAAATCCTTGGTCAAATGTTAGCAGCGCAATCAACGTAGCTTTGGGTGAGCATCAAGGCAGGTATGTAACTACTTTATATAGATTTCATTTTTTCATATCCAAAACAATTAACTTAAAACAAAACTAACTCACAAAATTTTTGCGTCGCCTGTAGGAGGAAACAAAGTGTATGATGTTTTGAATATATGCCGTTATGTGATTATATATAGCAATAAACGCAGCTACGGCGTGTCCAATTTGAAACTTCAAAAACTGTTGTACCTCATACAGGCGATTGTCTTATGCCGACAGGGATTATTTTAGCGAGAGGTGTGAACATAACCAATGAAACCCAGACTTTTCATAAAAAACCTACCCGAATACACGGGTGATCTTGACATCAGACTATCGGACTACAGTATTTCTGAAGACGAATACAACCGTGTTGAGATTTACAAGCAGATTGACTCAGATAGCCAACCGATATTGCTTGGTGGTATAGATGATGTTTACAACGACCCAGACTCTCCGCTATATCATAATGAAATGTTAAGGTTTATCAAGTGCAGAGTAAGGAAACAAATATGAAAAATATGAATTGACAGATGAAACGATGGAGTATGACGGACACACACTACACAGGATACGGGCGCTTAGAGATTTTGGCGATGTCAAAGCGGGAGATTTGGGCGGTTGGATTGAAAGTGAAGATAATCTTGATCCAGATAAAGACGCTTGGGTGTATGATAACGCAAAAGTTATGGATTCGGCACGCGTTGAGAAATATGCAAGAGTCTGGGGAATGGCATGTATTAAAGATAATGCAATAGTAAGTGGTGCAAGTTGGGTAAAAGATAATGCACTTGTACTAAATAATGCACGCGTTGATGCTATATCTTTGATTAAAGGTCATGCAAGGGTTGTTGGCAACGCTTATGTGCGCAATTCTTCCATTATGGGAGAAGCTTATATTGCTGATTCGGCAAAGATAACGTGTGGATGTTATATTCTTGGCAATACATGTGTCTGTGGGGATAGTATAGTAACTGACAGTAAAGTACATGGCTGTGCTCGTTTGTGTAACTCTGCTGAAATTTTAAACAGCGGTGATTATATTTGCATTGATGGTATCGGCTCACGCCTATCTGCCACAACAGCATTTCGTGACAAAGAACTTGGTATAGCAATATCATGTGGATGTTTCCTTGGTAATTTATCAGAGTTTAAGAAATGCGTCATAGAAACTCACGGTGACAACAAATATGCCAAAGAGTATTTGGCGCTTATAGATATAATCAAAGCACATTTTGAAATCAGTTAAAATAAGTATTTGAACGACTAATATTAGGAGGATAAAACAAATGAAAACAGTTATCATGGGACAACATATTGTCCACAAATATAAGGTGAATAGTAATCTCAAAGATATTATAGGTGATAACGGCGAAACGAAAGCGGTGTTTATCGCAAAGCCCGCTATCGAGATAACCGACGAAATTGCCGATGAGCAGATTTGCGAGTTTGATGGTGAAATTAAATTTAACAGCAATAGCGGGGCTTATCTCTCATCATTGTACGCCAGAATCGTAACCATAGATGGTAAGATGTGTTTGGTCTTACGCACGGAGTTTGAAGTCACTACCCAGACCGAGACAGTCTACACCGACAAGGTGATAAGCGAGACGGATGAATACAAAGACATCTCAGAAGCTGAGCTCGACGATCTTCTTAAAAAATACAACAAACAAATCATCGAAAGCGACGAAAAAATGCTTAAATATTGCAAACTCTACAATCTCACGCCCGAAGACACCGACTGCGAAGAATTGTTTAAAGAGGTTTATGAGGGGTATAAGTTTGAGATTGACGATAAAGGCAACTTGTCTCCCCAAGCAATTTCAAAGGTACAAGAGTTTGCTACCACTTCGACCATTACAATACCCAGTGGTAAGATTCACTGGTCAAGTGATGGTATGAGAGCCACATTGTCTGGCAGTTAAGGAGAACATACATGACAGAATTATATACATTCATATTATGGGTCACGGCATTTGTGGTCTCTCTCATAGCACTAGTAATTGTTGACCGTAAACCTGTGATAAAATTCCGTCTCGCTTCCAAATATGTAACGCTCCCGACCAAACGCGACGAGGACGCAGGATATGACATATATCCGCATTTTAAAGACCTTAGTTTAGTGATACCTCCCCACAAAACAGCACTAATCCCCACAGGTCTTTACAGTGTAATTCCTAAAGGTTATTATATGCAGCTTAAAGAGCGTAGCAGTACAGGAAGTAAGACCGTTATTCAACAGGCAGGCGTTATAGATTCGGGCTATAGAGGCGAGTGGAAGGTGCCCATAACCAACGGTGGAACCAAACCTCTTATTATAGCCAAATTTCCCGAAGATTTTGATAGCACTATGACAACGATTTTGCCCTATAACAAAGCAATTTGTCAGGCAACTCTTGAGAGAGTTCACCCGTCAAAGATTAAACGCATTAGCTCGGTTGCGTTTGCTAAATGCTGCAACACAGAGAGGGGAGAGGGTGGTTTTGGCTCTTCCGGCAAATGAACAAAGAGAAAAATTAAATGTAAGACTAAATCATAAACGCTTGTACTGTCCGTTTTGTGAATCTCAAGTAATGGTGCCAAATCTGTTTGGCAAAATCAATGATCTGTATAACAGAACCAAAAGGCACACGGCTTATCAACCCGATTATAAGGGTGTACGGATAGACTTATATGCTCACTGCGACGAGTGTGATAAGGATTTGACTTATTGGATTGACTGCCATAACAATGCCAAGCTTGGGTTTACGGCGGACGTGTACAAAGTGGAAAGCAGAAAGAAAGGAAATGATAAATTTGCATACAGAAGAAAAAACAATATTTGATAACATTTTTTTGGATAGGATTGTTGACGCCAACGCTTTTGTAGAACTGATGGGAACAATCCCGAATGACGTGAACGCAATTAGCGGCAATTACGTTGTTAACGGCAAATCAATACTCGGTCTGTGTAGTCTGAATCTGTGCCAGCCCATTCGCGTAGAAATCAACGGCAAGGTTGATAAGGAGTTTAGCGATAAGGTTATGGCGTTTAAAAAGCCGTTGGTAAAAGATAACGATTAACAGGAGGCGTGGTATAATTGAACATTAAAGTTGAAAAGCACCGTGATATATGCGATGAGCTTAATCAGATATACGAGCGCAAGAACCACGATTACGGCGACAGTTTCCATAAAAGCTGGGTAGAAGAAGGAATGGCGATGCCACGAATAAGGCTCGGCGATAAGTTTAACCGTTTCAAGACCCTGACCCTCAACACCAATTCACAAGACGCTGATGCTCAACGGGTCAAAGACGAGTCGATCAGAGACACGCTGCTTGACCTTGCCAATTACGCCATCATGACAATAATGGAATTGGACGAAACGAGGGCGAACACATGAGACGTAAATTTAATATTGCAACAGTGATTGTTTTTCCCGTATTTATAACGATGTTGATTATAGGCGGAATTTTACGGATCAAAGAGTTGTATATTAATGGATTTAACTTTGCCGATGTATGTGATCTTGTGATTTGTTTCTTGATTATTATATTAGACACAGTTGTACTTATAACAACTTTGCGTGATTTGATATACAAAACCCAATCAAAACCTAATTTTATCTACCTGAGCCACCCATACGGCGGTGACGAGGCTAATCTCCGTAAATGCGCTACAATATACAAGAAACTGCAACCCGAACTTTACGAGAGCAAAGGACAAGTCTTGTTATCCCCACTTCAATCATGCGGTTGTCTGTATAACGATATGAGCTATGAAAACGGACTGTCACTTAGTATGGAACTGCTCAAAATGTGTAGCGAAATATGGATATGCCCCGGTTGGGAAAACAGTGAAGGTTGTCGCCGCGAAAGAGACTACGCCTACGAGCATGGTATAACAGTACGGTATTTAAGGGAGGATGAATTGTGCTAACCATACGTCCCATTCATCTTAAAGAAGCAAACGCTTTTGTGAAGAACTATCACAGACATAATTTACCCACTGTAGGAGGAAAATTTGCAATTAGTTGTTACGAAAATGACCGATTGTGTGGTGTTGCAATATGTGGACGTCCAACAGCAAGAAAACTTGATGACGGAGTTACTCTTGAAATCTATAGAAACTGTACAGATGGGACTCGTAATGCGTGTAGTAAATTGTATGGTGCGTGTGTAAGGATTGCTAAAAACATGGGTTATAAAAAGGTTGTTACCTATATTTTAGAATCCGAAAATGGCGCCAGTGTTAAAGCCAGTAATTTTGTCAATGAAGGAAAAGCAGGTGCACTGGCACAAACGGGAGCACGCCAGCAAAAATATAGGGTAGCTCCAATGGAATATAAAAAACGATATACATATTATTTGTGATAAGATTTAACACGGTATTTAAGAGAGGATGAGTTAACATGAAAAACAAGATAATTGTACCGCTTTATTTTACAGGTGTGTTGATCACATTGATTTTTCCTGCTGTCATATTAAACGTATGCGTGTCACATTTACTCGCCGCAGGATTTTCGTTTACATATTTATGTTACGCAATATGCTCGGTCATAATTGAAATAACATTTGTGTCCACATTGCATCTTGGGTGGTATCTTATCTCTCTTATTGCAACCCACGAACAAGGATATGAACCACATGTCAAATCGTGTACAACCAAAGATTGTAGTTGTGAAAATATGGGCAAGGAGGAAAATTAAATGCTGAAATTATACACTACACATTGTCCTGCATGTGAAATTATCAGGACAATGCTTGATAACAACAATATAGACTATGAAATTATTGACGATGAGGACAAAGTTTTTGAGACTGCTCAGAAATATAACATGACCCACATGCCGTTTGCTGTGGCTGACGACAAAGTATTATCCTCGTCCGAGATCAAGGATTATATACAAACAAAAATTTAAACAACAGGAGAAGTGATGTAATGTATCATAAGACAACGTATGACACAAATTTTGATGACTTGTATATGCACCTGCGGAGCAAATATCCCGATAAACTCTTTGATTTAGAGGGGATAGGAAAGCAAACAGATATGGGCAAATTCAGTAAGGCATTTTTCAGTTCAACCACTACGGCGGATACGTCCGTGGACGCTAACAGCAATGTAGACGATCATACCGTAGTCGCATACGAGAACGAGCTACCCAAGCCTTATATGCGTCTTAATTCTCTTTATTTAATATGGAAAGACGGCAGACATTTGTTTTCGCGAGCATGGGCTGACGAGATGGTTGAGGCTGAGTTGTCGGGTGCTATTTACATAAATGATTTGTCAAATGTTCAAAAACCATATTGCTACAATTTCAGTACATACGACGTTATGGCTAAAGGCTTGCCGTTTGTCAATAAGGTAAACTCCCTGCCTGCCAAGCACTTGAACAGTTTTTGCGGACAAATGGTTCATTTCACCTCGTATGCAAGCAACCAAATCATGGGAGCCGTAGGTCTTGCTGATTTGCTGATAGTTATGAGCTATTACGTTAAAAAAGAATTTGACGAGAATCCCGACGTACCCAAAGATTATATATGGAGAAACGTCAAACAGGAAATGCAATCGCTTATATATTCTATGAACCAACCTTTCAGAGGAGGACTGCAATCAGGTTTCTATAATGTATCAATATTTGACAGTGAGTTTCTTGACACAATGCTCCCCGATTATATATTCCCCGACGGCAGCAACCCCGACAAACAACTGGTTCAAAAGCTTCAGGAAATGTTTATTGGCCTGATGAACGAGACTCTTGAAACCTCGCCTGTCACATTTCCCGTAACAACAGCCACATTCTGCGTAGACGAAGAACGCAACGTCAAAGACAAAGGTTTCCTTGAATTTATTTCAAAGAAAAATCAGAAATGGGGCTTTATGAACATATACGGCGGAGAAAGTTCAACGCTCAGCTCGTGCTGTCGTCTGCGTTCCGATAAAAACAACAGATATTTGGGATATGTTAATTCATTTGGTAGCGGTGGTACGCAAATAGGCTCGTTCGGCGTGGTAACGCTCAACCTTCCTCATATTGCACTTATATCCAAAGACGAGAAAGAATTTGAGGACAACCTTCTTCACTATGCGGATATGGCTATCAAAATAAACCATGTCAAGAGATACTTACTTAAAAAGCGCATATCTATTCACGGACTTCCCCTCTACGACCACGGATTTATGGATTTGCAAAAACAGTACGCAACCATAGGCTTGTGCGGCGTTTACGAGTGCTTACAAGTTATGGGTTATGATATTAAATCAGCCGAGGGTCAACAGTTCTGCTATAAGATATTCTCTATGCTTAACGATATAAACGACAAGGCTGATAACAAATACGAGTACGCTCACAATCTTGAGCAGACGCCCTCCGAGAACTCAGCTATTAAAATGGCGGCAAAGGACAAGCTTCTCGGACTGCAAGATGAATATGAGCTGTATTCCAATCAATTTATCCCTCTGCAAGTTACGGCTAATATGCTTGAGAGAATTGATTTGCAGGGTAAGTTTGATAGTCAGTTCTCAGGCGGCAGCATCCTACACTTAAACGTAGATGACAGAATAGAAGATTATCACGACAGTATGAATCTGACCGAGGCCGCAATTAAGGCGGGCTGTGTGTACTTCGCAGTGAACTATAATATTCAGCGATGCGAGAATGGGCACATGTCCGTCGGCAAGAATGAAAATTGTCCTATTTGCGGTAAGCCTATAACGAACAACTTTATTAGAGTGGTAGGATTTTTGGTTGACGTCAAAAACTTCCATAAGGTAAGGCGCGAACACGATTATCCCAACAGGCAGTTCTATCATTCAATTAAAAACCCGTCACTATGACACAAGGAGAACATCAATGAATTTATTGGGAACACAATATACACTCAAAAACAAAGCGTATGAAATTTACTTAGCAGGTTGTGGCAGACCCTCGCATTGCGAGGGCTGTCATAATCCCGAATCGTGGGATTTTAACGCAGGAACAAAGATAACGAACAACACCATTGAGAACATTTCCGCAGAGATAAACAGCCATGCCGATTTGGTTGAAAATATCTGGATTTTAGGCGGCGAACCTCTCGATCAGCCGTTAGACAGTTTTCTGTATTTTATGGTGAATTTGCTGACAGATACTAACTGTAAGATTTGGTTGTTTACGGGCTATGATTTAGATACGGCAGTCTCTAAACTGTTAGAGAGAAATTCGATAGGTATGTGTCGTCTGCTTTGTGTTGACTACTTGAAATACGGTGCATATAAACCTGAACTTACTGTCAATAACCACATTGAGCATGGCATACAACTCGCAAGTAGCAACCAACATATCATGACACTTGTGGAAATAGAAGAATATATTGAGAACAAATTAAATCCGCACACGCAAATTAAACTAAACAGCAACAAAGAACTCGTGAGCCAAATACAGGAAAAGCTCAAACAAAACGGCGGCTATTGCCCATGCGTCCCCAAATACCTATGGAACGCCGACACCAAATGTCCCTGCAAAGAGTTCAGAGAAATGGAAGAAGGCGAGTGCAACTGCGGATTATATATCAAGACACCGAAAGGGTGAATGTATGAAGAAAAGATTGATACCAATAACAATTGGACTATTGTCGGGTGTACTGACGTATGTACTTGTGACGACTATCATTAAATTGTTTTGTATTATATAAAGAACGGAGAAAATAATGGTATTTGATTTAAACGCTGCGATAGAAACAGTATGTATGACAGCAATAGTTATTACATTTGTTGTTATGATATGGAAATAAAGACAATCCGAAGATTAACTAAAATAACGCCGAAGGGAGACTTTCTCCCTTCGGCAACAAGAGGATAAGGGAGAATTTGAATGAACGATAACAAAGAATTAAAAAAACAGATCATATCCGCCCTGTGTGAAAAATTGGGCGTAGAGCCTTATGAGCTTTTTAGATTTACAAACCAAACAACCGAAGACGTATACTTCTTTGATGACAAACACTACAAACTTAAAAAATGTGTTGCTGTCGGGGACAGAATGGGTCACTATATGGTGCCCGATTCGACCGTTTCATTAAACTGGCTGATGAGCGATGAGTGCGAGGTCGAGTTGGCTGATAAGTATATGGTTGCTGAACTTGAGGGCATTGTAAACTGTTTCAAATAGAACTTTGATTTGAAATCAAAATCTTTAAATTTGCGATTAACATTCTAACTATACTTATAATATTTGCCTACAAATTTGAAAGTTTGTAGGCAGATAATTGAAACTAAAGGAGAGATAGAGATAATCAGTACAAACAAAGATTGGACAGGAAATAAAAACAGCATTTTTAAAACGCTCGGAGCGAGTAATCATACCGATAAGGAACGAGAAAACAATGACTATTATGCCACCGATCCCATAGCGATTGACGTCCTTATTAATGATGGACATGCTCAGATACATAAGAAAGTATGGGAATGTGCCTGTGGCGAAGGACATCTTGCCAAACGGCTCAAAGAATATGGGCACGAGGTCATTTGCTCGGATTTGATTGATAGAGGGTACGGTCAAGGCGGTATAGATTTTCTCTCTTGTCACAAAGAATGGAACGGTGATATACTCACAAATCCGCCGTATAAATATGCGAAGGATTTTGTTGAACACGCTTTGTCAGTTATACCCGACGGATATAAGGTTTTCATGTTTCTGAAGATTCAGTTCTTAGAGGGAAAATCAAGAAAAGAATTGTTTGCAAAATACCCCCCCAAGACCATATACATATCAAGCAGCAGAATTATGTGTGCTAAAAACGCTGAATTTGAAACAATGAAAAAAGGTGGCGGTTCTGCGGTCGCATACGCATGGTACGAGTGGGAGAAGGCCTATCAGGGCGAAACTGTTGTGAAATGGATTAATTAAATTAAAGGAGAACAAAACATGAGCAAGATATTATGTAACAGAGATTGTTTCAACTGTATATACGATGACTGTATTGAAGGTCAGCATATACCGAAAATCAAACCAGTCAAACCGCCATCTAAAAAGAGACCATCTTTAGATTTAATGACCGAGGAAGAACGTGCGGAGTATAAGCGTGCTTACAGTAAAGCATGGCGCGAGAAAAACAGAGACAAGGTTCGCGGCTACCGACGTAAATATTACGCCAAACATCAAGCTAAAGCCATCAAATACGCAAAACAATACAGACAAGACCATCAGGAAGCATATAACGCCTACCATGCAGAATATAGAGCAACGCACCGAGACCAAATCAACGCCAAACGACGTCAATTCTACGCAGAGCACGGATATTAAGAAATAATGTCACGAATGATTTACTATCTTGCCTATTGTTACAAATAAAACAGGCACGGTAAACACAGACTGATATAAGGAGATAAGATGAAAACTTACGACGATTCCATTAAATATATGAAACGCGAAATGAAAAAGCAGACCGAAGCCCATAGGCAACCTTACCGAGACGCAATCGCAGCTATGGAAATCTGTAATTTGTATGGCCGAGATCGCCACAGAGCTTTAGCACGAGGCGCACGTCTATGTGATACACTTGATCTACTGTCCACATTAACATTTGATCCTAAAACACGCTTAATCCTAAAATTTTTACGATAAGAAAGGGTGTGACGCATGATAGAAATACTCGGCTCTAACTTAGAACAATTCTTTAAAAACTCTGGACTGAAAGCAAAATGTACATACAAGCAAGACAAGCCCTTATGGGAATATGGCGAAATCTACGAGGTATGGGAAGTTGACCGCAAAACTTTTAAGATTATGGATTCAATGTCTGAAGATAAGTTTAAAAGCTACTATTCCAACGACGATGACGCATTTGACGCATGGTGGTGTGGTCGAGACTGCGACGGACTATTCGCTTCCTGTATGTATTTCCCTAATGATACGTGTATGATTAATGGACAAAAAATACGTGCGTGGCAAGACAAAGAATGTGAAACAAAAAAATACCGAACATTGATTAATTATCTTGCTCAGGAAATGGGCGCAACTACTTGTAGTAACGTGTTTGCCCTAACCTATGATCTTGCTATATATAATAATATGACACTTGGAGAGTTGTTTAAGAAATATAATTAAGGTGATAAAATGAGAATAATTACAGGCAATAGAGGAAGCGGACTATCAACATCATTGGTACTTGAATCGGCACAGTTTAATACTCCTATACTAACTACCAGCATAGGAAGTTGTAAACACTTAAAAGATTTGGCGCAACAGATGGGACTGTCGATTCCCGAGCCGATCCACTTGAATCAAACAAATCTTAATTTAAAATATTATTTGAAAACGAATGATAGGTTATTGATTGATAACGCAGACTTTGTGCTTAAGACACTGTTAAAAGAAAAAGGCTTCGACGGCCATATAGTGGCCGCTGGTCTAAATTTTAACGGAATTGGATTTTAGAACAGTGCATTGAAAATTGAGGAACAAAGTGCCGCTACTTTTCAATGAAATAACAGTAATTCAAATATAGATCAATCAGGCAAGGAGGCATTAGCCATGACAATGGAGGAGTTTATATTAAAATATTGTAAAGCATGTGGCTCTCAACGATGTGGCGGAGCCCGTGACGTACCGTTCAGAGACGCGTGCGAACATTATCAAAAAGAAAAATCGTTAATGAAAGAAGATACCCTGTCTAACAAGGAGAACCAACGATTACGTCAGAAAGAAATATGGATAATTTAATATCACTCATACAAAAATTACCACCCACAAAACCGATCGTTGTGTCTGAACTGCCACCGGTCGAATCAGCCGAGCAGTATGTATTTTATCAGATACCGATTAATCGTATAACCTGCAAACAATATATGGTAATAGATAATCAATGGGAATATTTAGGTGAGGGCTTGGGATTATTTTCATCTAAATGGTAAACCTAAATCAAATGAGGATTTGAAACAGCATCGCGGGGACGGGAACACAACCGTCCCCAAAATAATTCAAAATAAATTGGAGGAATTTAATGCAGAAAAACGAGAGCGCAGTAGATATGCGTAGTAAAATATTACTTGATGTAAATGAAGCTATGGCGTATACAAGCCTCGGCAGAAATACAATCACTCAACTGATCAATGACCCGAATACGGGCATAGGACGCTTTTGCGGCAGAAAAAAGCTTGCCTACCGCCCGATGCTTGATAAATACATAGCACAAAACAGGAGGCTGATATAATTGTCGCTTGACAATACAACGATACTATTCTATAATTTAATCGTAGAATTTTGTCTGTGCCCGCTTACTCAGTATATCAGAAGGAGGGGTACAGATGGGTAAGAATTTAAAAGGAAAAGAATTAGGAAAGGGTATCTCGCAAAGAAAGGACGGCAAATATGAGGCGAGGTACATAGACGTAACAGGTAAACGCCGAAGTATTTACGGCGATAAACTGTCCGACGTACGCCAACGACTGGTGGAGGCGCAATACAAAACGCAAAATGACATGGCAACATATAACAGTAACATGACTGTTGATGAGTGGTATAATCAATGGTTGGAAACATATAAAGTGGGTAAAATAAAAAACAACTCACTCAAAGAAATCAGAGTGGCCTATAGAGCGGTTATCCAACCATATATAGCTCATAAAAAGATTTCTCAGATTACACAAATGGATATACAAAATATCATTAATGCCGAGCATCAACGCGGGGTGGCAAACAGCACGATTAAAACAACCGTGGGACGTATAGTGGACATGATGAACGCAGCGTGTAATAACGACTTGATTGTTAAAAATCCCTGCTTTAACCTAATGTATCCAAAACAATCGGCTCACAAATATAACGTTAAAGAACGTCGTGCTTTAACGTTATTTGAACAAAAAATACTTTTGAGAGAATTGCCGCATAATCAGTATGGAAACATGATCCGTTTAATGTTGTTTACTGGTCTGAGAGTAGGAGAAGCTTGTGCGTTGCAGTGGGGAGATATTGATCTTAAAGACAGAACAATGAAAATATGTAGAAATATATCTGATAAAAAGATCAGTACACCAAAGACAAAACAAAGTTGTAGAATCATACCATTAGGAGAAGATGCACACAGTTTGTTATGCGAACATATGGAAATGTATGAAGAGATAAACAAAAACCAATTTGTATTTATGACCAACAGGGGGAATTATTATGTTCCGAACGCTGTGAATTCATCAATGAAGTATTTTCTGCAACGCCATAATTTAGAACACATTAACGTAACACCACATATTTTGCGACATACTTTTGCAACAAGATGTTTTGACGCCGGATTAGACGCCAAGGTTATTCAAGCGTATTTGGGTCATAGCAACATACAAACTACCCTGAATATCTACACACATGTTGATAAGAAAATGTTAAAAGATAATATATCTAAGCTTACATTTGGCGTAAAAATGGCGTAAACCAAATAAACATACAATATACCAATCTCAAAAACAACGTATTTTCGGGACGTGTAAGGATTACAAAATAATTTTGTGACAAATTTATTAAAAATTTACAAAAATTGTTGATTTTTTATTTTGTTTAAGATATAATATGATTAGAATAGTGACAGAAAATTTTGTTTAGGGGGTGTTGTTTGTGCAAGGCAGAGTATTTCAGAACACGCTTGTGCAGCTAAAAAGAGAGGTCCAGAGGACCTTGGGAGTTATCGACGACAGCGACACGATCATCGCGTGCAGCGATGAGGATAAAATAGGCAACACGGTAGATAATATTTTCACTGTGTTTTCGGCCACCGGAGAGGTTAAGACGGTAGCCGGCGCGTGCTACAAAAAAATAGAGACGTTCAGCAAGTGCGAGTATATCGTGTTCTGCGAGGGCGACGATGATGTGGCGAGAAACGCCTGCTCGTTCCTTGCGGTGAACTTCCTCACTATCAAGCAGTATTATGACGAAAAGTATGACAAGTCAAGCTTTATCAAGAATATCATCGTTGACAACGTGCTGCCCGGCGATATACTGTACCGCACAAAGGACCTGCATATCAGCGTTGACGGATTCAGAGTAGTGTATCTGATACGCGTTTCCGAGGAGACCGATCAGGGTTATCTCGACATACTCAACAATATGTTCCCGGATAAGGCCAACGACTATGTTATCCGTATAGACGAGAAGGACGCGGTCGTGGTTAAGGAGTTCCGCGCCGAGCCCGCGAAGGCGGAGGTGCTGAATGTCGCTCAAAGCATATTTGACACGTTGGGCGCCGAGGCGATGATAACGCCGCTTATAGGAGTTTCCACTTTGGCCGAGAAGATACAGGATCTGTCTCAGTGCTACAGAGAGTCAAGAATCGCCCTTGAGGTAGGCAAGGTGTTTGACACCGAGAAAGACATCATAAGCTACGACAATCTGGGCATAGGCCGCCTGATCTATCAGCTGCCCACCACGCTTTGCGAGCTGTTCCTCAACGAGGTTTTCAAAAAAGAGTCGATCAATGTGCTTGACAGCGAGACGATATACACCATCCAGAAATTCTTTGAGAACAACCTGAATGTTTCCGAGACATCGAGAAAGCTGTTTGTCCACAGAAACACGCTGGTCTACAGACTTGACAAGATCAAGAAGCTCACGGGCCTCGATCTCCGGGAATTCGACGACGCGATAATATTTAAGGTTGCCATGATGGTAAACAAGTACCTCTCATCGCAGCCCACAAGACTGTAAAATATAAGAAAAATAAGGGTATAAATTTGTTTTAACTCAAATATGATTATTCGGGGCGGCTGAGGCGGCTGTGTTTTGCCTGTCCGCCCCTGATTTTGCGCAGTGAGGAGATCCAAATGAACAGAAAAGCAGTGAAAATTACAGCGATAGTCATAGCGGCGGTATTCTTTTTGGGAATATGCGCGGGTCTTTCCGCAATGTTTTTCATGTGAGACCGAGCGAGCCTGTTAAAAAAGTATAATTCCCGGAGGATGCGAATATGTATATTAAAAAGAAAACGCTGATACTTCTGGCCGTTTTGCTGATAGTCGCGACATCGGTCACCACCATAGGGATTGTGAATCCGTTCGGATTCACGCATTTTTTAAGTTTCCTGAAATTCAATGTTCTGACCGACGCCATTGAGGACAGATATTATACCGACGTGCCGATAGAGGATTACGTGAACGGCGCCATATCGGGATTCGCCGAGGGCACGGGCGACCCGTATACCGACTTTATATACGGCGAGGAGGCCGACGCCTACATGGAGGACATCAGCGGCAGCTTTGACGGTATCGGCGTGTATATCGAAAACAATACCGAGGACAACACGATAACGGTCGTCTCGGCGATCGCCAACACTCCCGCCGAGGAGGCCGGCATAGTCAGCGGAGATAAGATATTGGCTGTGGCCGGCGTCAGCTATACCGGAGAGCAGATGAACGAGGCGGTCAAAAACATGAAGGGGCAGTCGGGCACCACGGTGGACGTGACGGTGCTCAAGGCCGACAGCGGCGAGACCGTGACTTTGACATTAGAGCGCAGACATATTGACGTGACGACCGTGGAGTCAAAAATGATAGACGGCACCAAAACCGGATATATCGCGATCTCGCAGTTTACCGAGATCACGGGTGACGAGTTTCATGATCAACTGGTCGAACTGACCGACAAGGGCGCCAAGAATCTGGTTCTGGACCTGCGCAACAACCCGGGCGGCTATGTGGACGCGGCTGTGGACGTTGCGTCAAACTTCGTGAAGTCCGGAGAGGAGATAGTATACACCCTCGACAAGCGCGGCAAAAAGGAGAGCTACACATCAAAGGGCAGTCAGTATTATTTGCCGCTGGTCGTGCTGATAAATCAGGGTTCCGCGTCGTCAAGTGAGATATTGACCGGAGCGCTCAAGGACCACGGACTCGCGCATGTCATCGGCGAAAAGTCCTACGGCAAGGGCATAGTGCAGGAGGTATTCGAGGGCATAGACGGAATAGTGTCGGTAACGATCGCCAGATATTATACCCCGAGCGGCACCTGCATCCATGAGATCGGCATCGAGCCCGACGAAAATATACCCATGGAGCTCAGCAAATACGCCCGTCTGAGCGAGCTGTCTCTCGCCGAGGATGAGCAGCTGTCAGCCGCGGTGAATTATTTGAATAACAAATAAGCGAAAAGGACGCGGATTTTATGATTCTTTCAAAGATCCCGCAAAAGATAAAAGCCGTTATTCGGCGGTTGTTTAAGAAAAGGGAGGATCGCGCGGTCGAGCCTGTACCGATAGAGACAAAAGCGCCGCTGATAAATCCGCTTGATTTTAGCAGCTTTCCCGCCGCGATAGAATTCGCGCTGAGCGCCGCGGGGATATCCGCGGACAGCGCGGGCATAGGGATCGCGCTGCCAAGCGGTTATGCGGGCGCGGCGAGCCTTATGGACTATATCTGCCCGAGATTCAAGTGGGTCGCGGTCTATACCGATGATCCCGCCGCCGAGGATATTGCCGACGGGATTTACGGCAGATTCGGCCTGCCGATAATGCTGTACGGCTCAAAAGATTTCGCGCGGTGCCGTCAAACCTTGACGGCGGATATCGGCGTCGGCGCACTGCGTTTCGGCCGCGACCTTTGCATAGTCGGCACCGACGAGAGCGGAGAATTGGTCCGCGGCTGAAATTGGTGTTGACAATCGCTTGATATTAGAGTATAATTTACAAGCTAACTATAAGTTTATATTTGTATACAATTTTTAAAATATCGGAGGTAACTAAGAATGGAAAAGAAACAGGTTAAGTTAACTGAAGATGGTTTAAAGCAGCTTGAGGAAGAACTTGAATATTTAAAAACCAAAAAACGCAAAGAGGTTTCGGAGAAGATAAAGGTAGCTCTGGGATTCGGAGACCTTTCCGAGAACTCGGAATATGACGAGGCCAAGAACGAGCAGGCTCAGGTCGAGGCGCGTATCGTGTCTCTTGAGAACATGCTCAAGAACGCTGTCGTTATCAGCGAGGAGGACCGCGACACCTCGATCGTGGAGATTGGCGCGAAGGTAAAGCTTCTCGACATCGAGTTTGACGAGGAAGTGACCTACAAGATTGTGGGCTCCACCGAGGCCGATCCCGACAAGGGCAAGCTGTCGGACGAGTCGCCTTTGGGCGCGGCTCTGCTGGGCAGAAGCACGGGTGAGACGATTGATGTTGAGGCGCCCGCGGGAATAATTCAGTACAAAATTCTGGGAATTTCCTAAAATTTAATATACGGAGGAAAAAATGAGCGAAAATAACAGGCAGACAGAAAAGGAACTTAACGAGGTACTGAGAATACGGAGGGACAAGCTCGGCGTTCTCAGGGAGAGCGGACGCAACCCGTTTGAGGTGACGTCCTTTGACCGCAAGGACATGGCCGGCGACATCAAGGCCGACTATGAGGCATACGAGGGAAAGATCGTCACGATAGCCGGCAGGCTGATGGCAAAGCGCGTTATGGGAAAAATGTCATTCGCCGATCTGTCGGACCGCAGCGGCAGGATACAGCTCTGCGTAAAGAGAGACGAGCTTGGCGACGACGAGTACAAGATATATAAGAAATACGACATCGGCGATATAGTCGGCGTGACCGGAGAGGTTTTCAAGACCAAAATGGGCGAGATAACCGTCCGCGCGTCAAGCGTTAAGCTGCTGTCCAAATCCCTGCGCCCCCTGCCCGAAAAGTTCCACGGCATGACTAACACCGACCTGAGATACAGACAGCGCTATGTCGATCTGATAATGAACGACGAGGTGCGCAGAACGTTCGAGCTGCGCTCGGTCATCATCCGCGCGATCAGAAGCTTTCTTGACGAGCGCGGCTTTATGGAGGTTGAGACACCCATACTCAACACGATCCCCGGCGGCGCGGCGGCAAGACCGTTTATCACCCACCACAACACGCTCGACATAGATATGTACATGCGCATAGCGCCCGAGCTTTACTTAAAGCGCCTTATCGTGGGCGGCTTTGAGAAGGTCTACGAGATGGGACGCCTGTTCAGAAACGAAGGCATGGACGTTAAGCACAATCCGGAGTTCACATCTGTGGAGGTATACGAGGCCTATGCTGACTATGAGGACATGATGGACCTCACCGAGGACCTGTTTAATTATGTGGCAGAAAAGGCGCTGGGAACCACCAAGCTCACCTATCAGGGCGAGGAGATCGACCTGGGCGGAAAATGGGAGCGGCTCACCATGCTTGACGCGATAAAGAAGTACGTCGGCATCGATATGCGCGGGGCCGCGACAGCCGAGGAAGCCATAGATATGGCGAAAGCCGCAGGAGTTGAGTTTGACGACGACGCGCCCAAGATGTCAAAGGGCGAAGTGATCAGTTATGTGTTTGAGGAAAAAGTGGAGGACCGGCTTGTCCAGCCCACATTTATATACGAGTATCCGGTTGAGATCTCTCCGCTGGCAAAGCGCTACGCCGACAATCCCGACTTCACCGAAAGGTTTGAGGTGTTCATAACCCGACGCGAGTTCGGCAACGCGTTCTCGGAGCTCAATGACCCGATAGACCAGAAGGAAAGGTTCATAAAGCAGGTCGAAAAGCGCGAAGCGGGCGACGACGAGGCCAACATGATGGACGAGGACTACGTCAACGCCCTCGAGTACGGCCTGCCCCCCACAGGCGGCCTCGGAATAGGCGTCGACCGCCTGGTAATGCTCCTCACCGACAGCAGCTCCATTCGCGACGTTTTATTGTTCCCCACAATGAAACCTATAGAGGAGTAAAGAGCCGTTATTAAGGCGTACGGCAAAGCCCAAAAGCGCGTAAATAGGCCGTTTTCGGGCGTTTATACACCGAAAACATAAACACAAAACTGCGCCGAATTTGCGAACAATTTGCGAACAAATCAAGTATAAAAAGCCGCAGAAACGTATTCCCGCGGCTTTTTTGCGCTTTTTTTTAACACAACAGAACGGAGAGATATACACAATGGAACCAATGACACAGTATTATCGGGGTTTGTCATGATTGACAAGTTAAGCGCTTTATGTTATTATAATTATGCAAATTAGATAAATTAAGAAATCAGGTGATAGTATGAAAATAACCGAAAACGAAAATGAACAGGCTATTTTGAAAGAAATTGGAGCCCGAATCAAACAGTGCCGCATATTATTAGATATTACGCAGGCCGAACTTGCGGACAAATGCGGAGTTTCAGACCGTACGGTATTTCGTATTGAAAATGGGGAAGACTCAAAATTTTCAAATTATATAAAAATACTGACAGAATTGCGGTTAAGGCAAAATATAGATATACTGATTCCGGAACTACCGCCGGATTTTAAGCCGCTGTCTAAGCGGAAAAAACCAAGACAGCGCGTTAGATCAAGACGTTACGCAAAATCAAGTCGAGTTTGGGAAGAAGATAAATAAAAGATAATAGAGCCGGACAATAAAGAATATACCGGAATCGAGTTTGTATATTACCTTCGGGATTAACTAAAGCTTACGCTATATGCCGCGACCGTTCCTCACATAGAAAACAGAGCGGCCGCCATTGAGCATGAATTCGGGATATTGATGAAAAGAAATAGAAAATGTAATTAGTCAAGTATAAATTACTCATTTATGCTTGACTAATTTATTTTTGCGTGCTATAATATAAACAACCTAAGATGGAGGTTGTGTAAATGTTTATAGGCAGGGAGCGCGAGATTAATACTCTTGACAGTCTGTATAAATCGAATAAATTTGAATTTGCGGTTATTTACGGCAGGCGCCGTGTCGGCAAAACTTCACTTATAAATCGGTTTATCGGGAATAAAAGAGCTGTGTATTTCATGGGTGTTGAAAGCAATGCAAAGCAGAATCTTGAAAACTTTTCAAAAAGCGTTATGGAGTTTGCAAGCGGCTTTGAAACCGAATCATCTTTCCTTTCATTCCAAGCCGCGATTGAATATGTGTTTAAGCTTGCGGAAAAAGAAAGGGTAATACTTGCAATCGACGAATATCCTTATGTGGCTCGTTCGTCAAAAAGTCTTGCATCCACTTTGCAGCTCTTGATAGACAAATACAAAGATACATCAAAACTAATGCTTATTCTCTGCGGTTCTTCCATGTCATATATGGAAGACCATGTGCTTGCGTATAAAGCGCCTCTCTATGGCAGAAGAACGGCTCAAATCAAGCTTTTACCGTTTGAGTTTGAAGAAGCCTGCGAGTGCCTTCGAGGTATGCCGGACGAGGATAAGGCGCTGATTTACGGTATTGCCGGCGGCACGCCGCAGTATCTTTTGCAGATGAGCAGCAAATTGAGCGTGGAAGATAATATAAAAAACACATATCTTAACCCTACATCTTTTCTTTATGAAGAGCCGATCAATCTGTTAAAACAAGAAGTCCGTGAGCCCGCTACTTATATGGCAATTATTACGGCTATAGCCGCAGGATCGTCAAGAATGTCGGAAATTTCAAGCAAGGTCGGAGAAGAGACAAATGTATGCACGAACTACATTAAAAACCTTATAAATCTCGGAATTGTGCGGAAAGAAACGCCTTACGGCGAAAAGGCTTCCAGAAAGTCGATATATTCTATTGAGGACAATATGTTTCGTTTTTGGTATCGGTTTGTGCTTGACAATAATTCGCTCATTGTACGCGGGGCCGCGGATTTGGTTTACCAACGAATTGAACCTCATCTTTCTGACTATATGGGCAAGGTTTTTGAGGAGATATGTAAGCAGTATCTTTGGAAACAGCTTCTTTCCGGCAACTGCCCGGTAGAGTTTAACTCTCTCGGTCGTTGGTGGGGCAATGATCCTCAAGAAAAAGCCCAAGCCGAGATTGACATTATGGGCGAACAGGATAAAAATACGGCTTTGTTTGCGGAATGCAAATGGACAAACGAAAAAGTTGACCTCGGCATTTTGGAAACGCTCGCAAAACGCAGCGAATTGTTTAACTATAAAACAAAGCATTACTACCTGTTCTCAAAATCCGGCTTCACAAAAGGATGTATCGACAAAGCGAAGGATATGGGTAATGTGAGATTGGTTGAATATAAAGAAATGACGGAGGAGAAATATTATGGCTAAAATCAGTGAAGAAATTAAGGTTATACCTCATAATGGAAGAAAAGATTCAGGAACATGGGACAGTATTAGAAAAGAATGGATAAATCAAATTGACGGAACAGCTGTACCAGATAAATATGTTTGGCTGAAACAAAAAATAAATATATCTGATGAGGCTTTAGCTGAAGCATATATCAAAACTGATTATAGTAAATTGTCAAATGATGATTTTGAAAGAGTCCTAAAAAAGTATTCCTTATTTAAATATATGGATGAAAATGGATTATTGGAGGTGTAACATGTTTGACAAAAACTGTTGGAGCGAATTCTATCTATCTGATTTGTTCGAAATAAAAAAAGGAAAACGTCTCACTCGAGAAAATCAAACTCCAGGTGATATAATATTTGTAGGTGCAACTGCATGTAATAATGGCATTACTTCATATATTGGACAAAATCCTATTCATGACGGAAATACAATTTCATTGACTTATAATGGTTCAGTTGGCGAAGCATTTTATCAAAAAGAACCATTTTGGGCATCTGATGATGTAAATGTATTATATCCTAAAAATTTTGTTATGAATGAAAAAATAGCATTGTTCTTTTGTACTATTTTAAGACATGAAAAACAAATGTGGTCTTACGCTAGGAAGTGGAACTTAGAGCAGATGAATAATACAATTATAAAGCTTCCCGTAAACAAAAACCAAGAACCTGATTTTAATTATATGGAGACTTTCATGGATAGTTTAGATGGAGATGTTTATGATATTCCAGATTATTTTTTGACTGAAGGATTGCTTTAGTTAAAAGATTATAAACGTAAAAAAGCGGCAGACTGTCGGTCTGCCCCCATTAATCATATATAACGAGCCAGACTTGGTAATGTTTGATAGTGCTTCAAACATTACTTTTTTGTATTTTTGAGCATTTGTATATACAATTGTTATAGCATTTATATACCAATTTGAGAAAGATCAAGTGTTTCAAAAGAGGGTGATATCCTCATTTGGTTTCGTGGTTCCCAATAGGGAGCGAACAGCCTCCCTGTTGACACACGATTTTGCGTTGCAAAATCTATTGTGTTATACCATTTGTAGTCGCAGGCGGTAAAAAGTGATTGAGGCGAGTTTTCTCAGTCACTTTTGTCTATTGAACAAAAAATGTTTGCACTGCGTGTCTTAGAGGTAAATTGAAAATTTGTGAACAATTTGGCAAATTCGTATTGCAAAATAAAATTCGGTATGGTATAATAGCAAAGTATGCATAATATATGATCGGGATTATTGCGGCCGCGGGGCGGCTTTGGAACTTCGATTTAAATGCTGATCATCGGAAAAGAGTTGATTTTTATGGACAGTCAGGCCAGAGAGGCCAGAGAGATGACAAAACAGCTGCCTTTTAAAAAGCGGCTTATAAACTTCTGGTTTTACAACAAATGGATAGTTGCGGGAGTGATCCTGGTTATCCTCACGATCGCGCTGACGATCTATGAGGTCACCAATGTTCAGTCCTATGATTCCCTTGTGGCGGTTTACAGCGGCGACGCGGTGCCCGAGGAGGTCGCGGGCAAGATACAGGCCGAGCTTACCGAATACTGCAACGACGTCAATCAGGACGGAAATATTTCGGTCTCGGTGACGCCGATGTCCGGCAGCCGCGACGACGGCAGCGAGGAGGCGGTGGCGGTCGAGACGCGCCTGATGAGCGAGCTCAATTCCGGAACCAACGACATATATATTGTCGACAAGGAGTACTATGACTTTTTGATGGACAACGACTACGCCGAATGCTTCTCACAGGTGTACCCGCTGAACGAAAACGGCGCGCTTATGGAAAAGATGGGGCTTTCGGGAGAGTATTATCTGCTGGTTCGCGATCTGTATCCGGCTCATGAGGGCAAGGCTGACAAGCGGGCCGCTCACAACAACGCGGTGGCGATATACGAGCATCTCGCGGGGATCGCGCATGATGACCCCGCCGCGGAATAAAAGGTGATGTCAGATGAGTGATAATATTCGAAAATGCGAGATCATGGACCCCGATCTGATTCGGCGCGTCACGTCGTTCTTTAAGGTTCTGGGCGACGAGACCCGGGTCAAGATACTCTACGCCCTGTACGGACGCGAGATGTGCGTGACCGACATAGCCGAATCTCTGGAGGCTTCGGGCTCGGCGGTGTCGCATCAGCTCAAGCAGCTCAAACTCGAGGGACACGTGAAGTCCCGCCGCGAGGGCAAGAACATATTTTACTCGCTGGACGACGAGCATGTTGTTGACATAATACATCAGGCTCTGACCCATGTCGAGCACAAATCAAACGAAAAATAAACACAAAACAACAGCAATAGATAAAAGACTAACATTAAGAATTGGAGGGATATAAATGTATCGTAAGGTGTCAACCGAGCTTTCCTTTGTTGAAAGAGAGAAAGAAGTAGTTGATTTTTGGAAAAAGAACGATATATTTAAAAAGAGTGTAAAAAACCGCGAGGGAGCGGAGATATATACGTTTTTTGACGGACCGCCCACGGCCAACGGCAAGCCCCATATAGGCCACGTGCTGACCCGCGCGATCAAGGACCTGATCCCCAGGTACCGCACCATGAAGGGCTATTTGGTAGAGCGCAAGGCGGGCTGGGACACCCACGGCCTGCCCGTTGAACTTGAGGTCGAGAAGAGCCTCGGCATCAGCGGCAAGCCCGAGATCGAAAAATACGGCGTTGAGGACTTTATCAAAAAGTGCAAGGACAGCGTTTTCGTGTACCAGAGCGACTGGGAGGAAATGAGCGACCGCGTCGGATTCTGGGCCGATATGGACAACCCGTACGTAACCTACCACAACGACTATATTGAGTCGGTATGGTGGGCGCTCAGGCAGATCTGGGATAAAGGCCTGCTCTACAAGGGCCACAAGATCATGCCCTACTGCCCGCGCTGCGGCACCGCGCTGTCGAGCCACGAGGTGGCGCAGGGCTACAAGGACGTCAAGGAAAACTCGATCATCGCCAAGTTCCACATAAAGGACGCGCCCGAGAACGAGTATATTCTCGCGTGGACCACGACGCCCTGGACGCTGCCGTCCAATGTGGCGCTGTGCGTCAATCCCTATGAGACCTACGTCAAGATCGACACGGGCAGCGAGAAATATATTCTGGCCGAGGCGCTGCTTGAGAAGGTTATCGACGGTGAGTACACCGTGCTTGAAAAGCACGTCGGAACCGACCTTGTGGGTATGCACTACGACCCGCTCTATGATTTCGAAAAGCCCGAGGGCGACGCCTACAGGATCGTGGCCGACAACTATGTAACCATGGAGGACGGTACCGGAATCGTGCATATCGCGCCCGCCTTCGGTGAGGACGACAACCGCGTCGGCAAGGACTATGACCTGCCTTTTATAAATCTTGTAAACACGCAGGGCAAGTTCGTAGACGGCTGCGGAGACTGGTCGGGCATGTTCGTAAAAGACGCCGACAAGCTGATCATCCGCGACCTCAAGGACAGAGGTCAGGCGTTCGCGGTCATCCCGTTCGAGCACAGCTATCCCTTCTGCTGGAGATGCGACACGCCGCTGCTCTACTACGCCTGCGACACGTGGTTCATCAAGATGACCGCCGTGCGCGACAATCTGCTCAAAAACAACGAGACGGTCAACTGGCTGCCGGACAACATCAAGCACGGCAGATTCGGAAACTTCCTCGAGAATATAATCGACTGGGGTCTCTCCCGCTCGAGATACTGGGGAACGCCCCTGCCTATCTGGGAGTGCTCCTGCGGACACAGACACGTTATCGGCTCTATAGCCGAGCTCAAAGAAATGGGGATCAACTGTCCCGACGACATCGAGCTGCACAAGCCGTATGTCGACGAGGTCAAGCTCCGCTGCCCCGAGTGCGGCGGCGAGATGAAGCGCGTTCCCGAGGTTATCGACTGTTGGTTCGACTCGGGCTCGATGCCCTTCGCGCAGCTCCATTATCCCTTTGAGAATAAAGAACTGTTCGAAAAGCACTTCCCCGCCGACTTCATCAGCGAGGCTATCGACCAGACCAGAGGCTGGTTCTACACTCTGATGGCGATATCGACCCTGCTGTTTGACAAGTCGCCATATAAAAACGTTATAGTTATGGGTCACGTGCAGGACGAGCACGGCAAAAAGATGAGCAAGCACCTGGGCAACGTTATCGCGCCTATGGATATACTCAACGACCAGGGCGCAGACGCGGTTCGCTGGTACTTCTACTCGAACTCCGCGCCGTGGCTGCCCAACAGATTTTCGGCGAGAAACGTTTCGGAATCCCAGCGCAAGTTCCTGGGCACTTTGTGGAACACCTACGCGTTCTATGTGCTGTATGCCGAGATCGACAAGTTCGACCCCACAAAGCACGAGCTTGACCCCGAAAAGCTGTCGGTTATGGACAAGTGGATATTGTCAAAATTAAACGGCGTTATCAAAGAGGTGGATGACAACCTGTTTAACTACAAGATCGTCGAGGCTACCCGCGCGATCTCCGAGTTCACCGATGAACTGTCCAACTGGTATGTGCGCAGGAGCCGCGAGCGCTTCTGGGCGAGCGAGCTGACCGACGACAAGATCAGCGCCTACATGACGCTCTACACCGTTCTGGTCGAGTTCTCGAAGGTTTGCGCGCCGTTCATCCCGTTTATGACCGAGCAGATATATCAGAATCTGGTGCTGTCGGTCGACAAAAACGCGCCCGAGAGCGTGCACCTGTGCGACTATCCGAATATTCGCGAGGAGCTCAGCTTCCCCGAGATCGAGACCGATATGGACGCGGTGCGCAAGGTGGTTATCCTGGGCCGCGCCTGCCGCAACGAGGCGAACATCAAAAACAGACAGCCTCTGCCCAAGCTCTATATCCAGTCAAAGACCGAGATAAATCCCGATTATATTTATATAATCTTAGACGAGCTCAATATCAAAGAGGTCGAGTTTGTGGACGACGCGAGCGCGTTTATCGCCTACAAGTTTAAGCCCCAGATGAGGACTATGGGTCCCAAGTACGGACGGCTTATGCGCCCCATATTCGACGAGATCGCCAAGATGGACGGCGCCGAGGTCATGGCCGTGCTCAATTCGGGTGAGCCACTGCGCCTTAAGGTTCAGGATACCGACGTTGAGGTTTATAAGGACGACGTGCTGATCGAGACCGAGCAGATGAACGGCCTTGTCAGCGACAGCGACGGCGGCTTCACCGTGATCCTCGACACCAACTTAAACGACGAGCTGATCGATGAGGGCTTCCTCAGAGAGATACTCAGCAAGATACAGACCATGCGCAAAGACTCAGGCTTTGAGGTTCAGGATCGGATCAGCGTGGCCTACAGCGGCAGCGAAAAGATCGCCGCGATTTTCGATAAGTTCGACACCGAGATCAAGACTCAGGCTCTGGCCGACACTATAGAATCGGCCGAAAACAGCGGCAAAGAGTGGAACATCAACGGCGAAAAAGTCACAATAGAAGTCAAGAAAATATAAAATGTCTACAAAAAAATCAGCGGCTCTCCCGATTGGGAGGGCCGCATTTTCAATTTTATTTATAAATTATTTGCTTTCGTTCGGGATGATGCCGTAGTGGCTCATGGCGGCGTTCAGCTGCTCGTCGACAAGCTCCTGCGTCTCAACTAAGGCTTTGTAAAGCTCGCGCTGGGTGGTGAGATCAAGCACTCCGTAGGGGAACAGGCCGTGCATGGCCTGGAAACGCTGTATCGCGTCAGCCAGGTCGGGGCCGAAGCTCGGGTCGTCGGTGTTGCCCAAAAATCTGTTCCACACCGCCAGGATCTTTTTGGCTTTCGCAATGTTCGGGTCGCTCATGCCCTGCTCGTAAACCGCGGCGTAGTCAAAATCGCTGAATCCGCTGTGGTCAAACGGGATATAGGTGTTTTCAACGACCGAGTCCGGATCAAGACCTACCTGGTCGATGTTGGTGCCGAGCGGGGTCAGGTAGTAAGCCGCGGTGAATTTCATCGCCTCGCCGTCTTTGAGCGGCATTATAGACTGTACCGTGCCCTTGCCGTAGGTGCGCGTTCCGATAAGAATACCCGCCTCGTTGTCCTGTATCGCTGCCGCCAGAACCTCGGAGGCGCTGGCGCTGTTCTCGTTGACAAGAACCACAAGATCGTATTTTTTATCGGATTTGTTGTCCGACTTGAAAACTATGTCAAACATGTCCGCCTTGTGGTCCTCGGAGACGATTATGTCGCCGTCTTTTAAGAAATTGTTCGCGATCGTCACGGCCTCGGACAGATAGCCGCCGCCGTTGTCGCGCACGTCGACGATTATGTCGGTGATCCCCTGTTTATCGGCGTCGGCCATGGCTTCGGCGAACTGTGCGCCCGCGTTGTCCATAAAGCTGTATATTCTTATGTACATGGCTTTGCGGGGCGAGCCGTCAATGTCGTCGACGCCCTCAAGAACGGTGTGGGCGACCGAGAGCTTTTCGGCGATCTCCTCGCGCGTTATGGTGAAGTAAAGGGGCGAGTCGCTGCCGCCGCGGAGAACTCCGATAACGACCTGCGTTCCGATCTCGCCGCGAATGAGCGCCTGCGCGTCCTCGATAGTGGCGCCGAAAAGAGTTGTTCCGTCCGCGCTGTAAAGTATATCGCCGGCCATGATGCCGGCCTTGTCCGCGGGAGACTCGTTATATATCGAGCCCACGACCAGCTTGCCGCCGATCTCGTTCATCGTTATGCCTATGCCTCCGACCGCGCCCTCAAGCTCGGATAAAAACTCGTTGGTTTCCTCGGAACTCGGATAAAACACCGAGTAATTGTCTATTGACGAAAGTATAGCCGTCATTACTTTGTCATACAGCTCGGGATCGTCTTTCAGCGCCTCCAGCAGTCCCGCTTTATAGAGGGAGGCGGAGGTGACGCCGTCCTTCGCGAATACAGACAGATACTCCACGATCTCGTTCACATATTCCGAGATATACTCTCCGCTGTATTGCTGCGGCGCCGCTGACGCGGGCGCGTCCTCGGCGAATACCGCTTGGCCGAAGCTCATAAAAACACAGCTTGCCGCCAGCGAAGAGGCGAGTATCTTTTTTAAACTATTCATAATGATCATCTCCCAAATATCTATTATTTCTCAACAACTTTTATATGCTCAACGCGGTATGTGCCGTCAGCGAGTTTGACCGCGATGATCTGCACGTCCATGTCCAAAAACCACGCCAGAGATTTGAGATCGAGCTCCGAGCCGCCATCTCTGCCGTCCCAAACGTTTCTGTCAAAAGCGGGCACGGCTGTGTATTCAAGGGCCGCCGCCGCGGCGGTGCCCACGGTGTCGGCCGCTCTTATCGGTCTGACTTTGGTGAGTATTATCTCGTTGTCGTTCCAGTCCGAAAGATAGAGCTTTCCTCTCAGCACCGCTGTGTCCGTGATGAGTTTTCCGGGCTCGATCGCGTGCGCGCCCTGAGGCGCGATAACCGCCGAAACCAACAAAACGCATATTATAATTTTTGATATTATTTTTTTCATATATTGTCTCCTTTGACGACTACATATGATTCGGCGCGTCGATTTTAAGCATATTAAGCACGCCGGCTATGACTTTGCGCGCGCAGTCGATAAGCTTGACTCTGGCGTCGCGCAGCTCCTCGTCGTCAACGTTGACGCGGCAGTTGTTGTAAAAACCGTGAAACTCGGTGGCGAGCTCCGTGGCGTAGCGCGTCATGCGCGCGGGCTCCAAAGTCTCGGCCGAGATCTTGATCTCCTCGGGCATGTCCGCAAGCTTTTTGAGCAGCGACAGCTCGCTCTCATGCTTGAGCAGCGACGGATTGATCTCGGCGTACGCTTTGGGAACAACGCCGTCCTGTTTTAATATTCTTAAGATTCCGCATATCCTGGCGTGGGCGTACTGCACATAGAATACCGGATTGTCGTTGCTCTGCTCTTTTGCCAGCTCAAGGTCAAAGTCCAGATGGCTGCCCGCGCCGCGCATATTAAAGAAGAAGCGCGCCGCGTCGATGCTGACCTCGTCGAGAAGGTCGGTCAGGCTTATCGCCTTGCCGGTGCGCTTTGACATGCGCACCACCTCGCCGTCGCGCGTCAGGCGCACAAGCTGCATCAGCACGATGTCAAGCCGATTTGAGTCGATACCCACGGCGCTCAGCGCCTCCTTCATGCGCGCCACATGGCCGTGATGATCCGCGCCCCAGACATTTATAGCGCGGTCAAAGCCTCGGGTCTCCAGTTTGTTTATATGGTACGCGATGTCCGCCGCAAAGTAGGTGGGTATTCCGTTTTGGCGGATCAGAACCTCGTTTTTCTCAAGACCCATTTTTTCGCAGTCGAGCCACAGCGCGCCGTCCTGCTCGTAGGTGTAGCCCCGCTCGGTCAGACGGTCGATCGCCGCTTTAACTGCTCCGCTCTTGTGGAGCTCGCTCTCGCGGAACCACACGTCATAGTGTATTCTGTATTTCTCAAGATCGGTTTTGAGCGCCGCTATGTTTTTCTCAAGAGCGTAGTCGATCAAAGCCTGCGCCCGCTCTTCCTCGGGGGCGTCGAGGTACTTGTCCCCGTTTATTTCGATAAACTCTTTGGCTCTGTCAATAATGTCCGAGCCTTGGTATCCGTCCTCGGGGAACTCGACCGCGTCCTCGCCGCGGAGCTGCTGAATATATCTGGCGCTCAGAGAGCGACCGAATTTGTCGATCTGGTTTCCCGCGTCGTTTATATAAAACTCTCGGGTAACATCGTATCCCGCGTACTCGAGGACCGACGCCAAACAGTCGCCCAGCGCGCCGCCTCTCGCATTGCCCATATGCATGGGACCGGTGGGGTTGGCGCTGACAAACTCAACCATGGCTTTTTTGCCCTTGCCGATGTCGATTTTGCCGTAATCCGCGCCCTGTTCCTCAATGGCGCGCATTGTCTCGTAAAGCCAACCGGGGGTTAAGTAAAAATTGATAAATCCCGCGCCGGCAACCTCGATTTTTTCGATATTCGCGCCTTTGTCGATTCTCGATGTGATCTCGGCGGCGATTTTCGCGGGGGCGCAGCGGAACTCTTTGGCGAGCGCCATTGCCGCGCTGCAGGCAAAGTCGCCGTGGCTTTTGTCCTTGGGGACCTCGATCTTTATGCGGTCGCTCAGCGATTCTATATCCGCGGCGCTGAGCGCGCCGTCGTCCATGGCGGCGGTTAGCGCTTGTTTTATTTTGTCCGTGATCTCCTGTTTTATCTTGTCGGTAATGCTCATGCTGAAATTTTTCCTTTCTGATTTTGTTTGCTGTCCGCTAATCACTACATGCCCACCTCATCAGTCGCCTTCGGCGCCGGCTTCCCCTCAAGGGGAAGCCTTTTTTGCCTTCCCCCTTGAGGGGAAGGTGGGTTTTTGCCCGAATGGGCAAAAAGTCGGATGAGGTGTTCTATTCGCTATTTACTAATCCCTAATCTCTACGTTGACCGTCATATTGTTTTTGATGAAGTTTTGGTTGTCGGCGTCCAGCAGGTAGTTCATTTTGAGAGTGCCGCCGTCCTTGCCGAATTTGTAGTCGATGTTTTCGGTGGTCACCGCGGCGCCGATCTGGCCGTAGGGTGTGTTCACCAGGCACAGGCTTTTTTCGCCGCTTTTGTAATCCATCTTCGACGAGAACCTGCCCTTGCGAGAAACGCTGACTCCGGCGTCGCTGACCTTTATAGTGGTGGTCGTGTCCTCAAATCCGGTCATGGCGCTCTCGTCGTAGATTATGTATATTTTATTGTTGCGTATCGCGTACCTGCCTCTGGTGTCCAGAGCTATGGTTTCTTCCTCGCCGTCGATCTCCTGAGCGGTGCGGATGGTAATAAACGCGTTGTCTTTCATATAGCAGTCTCCTTTTAGTATTTTTCGATGTCGATTTTGGCGACCTCTCCGTCGATTTTTTTCGACAAAAACAGGCTGCCCAGTTCCTCAAAGCCGTGCACCGTGTCGCTCACATAGTATTTGGCGCGTCCCTTAGCGGCTTTGCCGGTCAGAAGTCCGCGAGCCTCCATGATGGATTTCGCGTCGTCGGCCGCCGCCGCGCCCGAGTCGATCAGATTAACGGAGCTTCCCGCGATCTTCTGTATGGTTTTTCTCAGCAGCGGATAATGGGTGCAGCCTAAGATTATCGTGTCCGCGCCGCCCTTCACTATGTCATCGAGGTATTCCTCGGCCAGCATTTCCGCGATCTTTGTGTCGGCGTACCCGTTTTCGACAACCGGCACAAACATGGGGCAGGCCGTGGAGATCACCTTAAAGTCATCATTCAGCTTTTTGAGCTTCTCGGCGTACTTGCCGCTGTTCACGGTGCCGCGCGTGCCCAGAACTCCGATGACCCCGTTTTTTGTAGCCGCCGCCGCGCGTTTTGAGGCCGCGTCCACAACGCCGATTATATCGGTGTCGTACTCGGTGGTTATATGGGGCAGAGCCGCGCTGCTGGCGGTCCCGCAGGCTATTATGATAAATTTAATGTCAAAGCTTCTGAGAAAGTTTATGTCCTGCCTGACGTATTTTACTATGGTCGAGGAGCTTCGCGTGCCGTAGGGTACCCGTCCGGTGTCGCCGAAGTATATAATGTCTTCGCTTGGCATTATGTCCATGACTTCGCGCACGCAGGTCAGCCCGCCCAATCCCGAGTCGAATATTCCGATTGGTCTGTTGTCCATAATCACGTTCCTTTTCTTATCCGCGGCGGGTCTCGCCAAGCTCGATCAGCTTGTCAAGAAGCTCGGTTCCTTTGAGGCCGCTCGCCTCCCACAGCTTGGGATACATGCTGATCGACGTGAAGCCGGGCAGCGTGTTGATCTCGTTAAGTATCACCCTGCCGTTTTGTTTGTCAACAAAAAAGTCAACGCGCGACAGTCCTCTGCACTCGCAGATCTTATAGGCCGAGAGCGCGTATTCCTTGAGCTTTTTCTCAACCTCTTTGTCGACCTCGGCCGGTATTGTCAGCACAGAGTCGCTGCTGTTGTATTTCGCGTCAAAGTCGTAGAAATCATTGGCGGGTGCTATCTCACCGATGTTGTCGGCAATGATCGGGTCAAAGTTGCCCAGCACCGCGCTCTCGGTCTCCGAGGCGTTTATATATTCCTCGATAAGGACCTTGTAGTCATGCTCAAACGCCAGTTTAACGCCCTCGATCAGTTCCTCGCGGCTTCGCGCCTTGCTGATGCCCACGGACGAGCCCGCGTTCGACGGCTTGATAAAGCAGGGATAGCCCAGCTTTTCCTCGACCTCGCGGACGTCAAGCTCCTCGCCGTATTTGACGGTTATCCAATCGGCCTGAGGTATTCCGGCCTCTTTGAACATGATCTTCGCCACGCATTTGTCCATGCACACCGCGCTGCCCAGAACTCCCGAGCCGACGTACGGTATGCCCGCTATTTCAAACAGGCCCTGGATAGTTCCGTCCTCGCCGTTTTTTCCGTGGAGGACCGGAACGGCGGCGTCGATTTTTATAGTTTCGACCGAGCCGTCGTTTTTGAAACGCAGGATACCTCCGTCGTTTCTCGATGGCGAGATCACGGCTCTGTCGAATTTTTCGACCGCAAAGTCATTGGCGTCGGCCGATATGTCGCCGCTGTCAAAATATACCCAGTTGCCCGCCTTGTCGATAAAAATTTTATGTATTTTATATTTGCTCTCATCAAGCATATCAATAACCGTAGCCGCCGATATCTTGCTTATGTCATGCTCGCTCGAAACCCCTCCGAACACGACGCACACATTTTTCTTTGCCATACAATCATCCTTTCATAGCAGTTACTCAGATACTAACATACTATTTTACCATAATTTAAAATAATTTCAATAGTTATAATAAATAAAATTTGAGCCTCAAGCGCCGCCCCGTTTGATGACAGAGCTTGATCGCCCGAAAAAACGTTGTTTTTCGCAAAATTTTAATTTTTTGTAAACGATCCGATATACGGAGAATCAGGATTAATTTTACTTGATTTGCGGAAATATTTGTGTTATAATATTTTTGTATGTTTAAACAGCGGTTTTCCGCCGCGGCAAAAATTTGAGAAAGTAAAATCGAGACATGAATTCTTTGAAAAAATACAAGAAAATTTTATCCGAGATTAGGCTGAGTATTTTTATACTTGCCGTGTTCGTGCTGCTGTCCTGCGTCTGCATGTTTTACATGAGAGCGCAGCTTCTGCAAAACGCGCTTGAGACGGGTACCTCTCTCGCCAAGTCGTACGCGGTTGAGGAGCAGAACAACATATCTCTGTATTCCACGCTGCTGGAGCTTGGAACGCGAAATATAGACGAGCAACTCGCGGACGATCCCGCGAGCGCTGACGCGTGGATGTACGACTATCTTGAAAGGCTGAATCTGTATTTCGGAGAAAGCTTTGACCCGTTCGCGGTGGTCAACGGCCGCTGCGTATTCGCCAATCCCCGCGAGAACTCTGACGCGTATGATTACGCGTCGGAGGAATGGTATATCCGCGCGATCGAGGCGGACGGCGATATTGTCTACACCGATATCCACGATGATGCGTACAGCGGGAAAAAGGTGATAACCGCGGCAAAAAAGGCGGATGGCTCCGACAGCGTTATCGCTTTTAACATATTCCCCGAGAGCTTCAATTACTTCGAGGGCGGTTCGGACATACCCGAGGGCGGCAGATATTATCTCTGCGACAGCAGCGGCGGGCTTATATACTACCAGACCGACTACGGCGAGAGCTATGAGGAATGCCGGAATTTCGCGGCGATTCTTCTGGACGGCATTGAGCGCGGCGAATACTCGGAATACGCAGACATGTTTAATTCGAGAAAAGAAGGAAAGCGCGGCGTTTATTATTACAAAATGAGCAACGGTTGGACCTCGATCCTCACCATACAGATGAGCAGTATTCTGGGCGGGCTCAACTATTTTTACGCGATACTTATTCTGCTTGTGCTGGCGTTCATGTTGGCGGCGCTGTATCTCACGTACCGAGACTACAAAAACAAGAAAAATATTGAGCGTGCGCGCGACACGGTGCAGGTGCTCGGCAATATGTACTACGCGATCTATCGCGTTGATTACTTAAGCGGCACATATGAGGCGATAAAAGCCTCCGATCATGTGAGAGACAGGATCGGGCTGAGCGGAAGCTATGAAAAGCTGATCGACACGATAAACGAGGTCACCGACGAGAACACGGGTCAGGACTTCAAGCAAAGCTTTTCGACCGCCAAAATAAAAGAGCTGGTCCGCGACGGAGTGAAGGATTTCGGCGGCGATTTCCTGCGCAGGTTCGGCACGACCTACAGATGGGTGAACGTGCGCCTGTTGTTTGACGACAACCTTGCCCCGGGCGAGGTCGTGCTGTGCTTCCGCCGAATAGACGACGAGAAGGGCAGACAGACCGAGCAGCTCAATCTGCTGCGCAACGCCCTGCGCTCGGCGCGCAAGAGCGAGAACGCCAAAAACGTGTTTTTCAGCAACATGTCCCACGACATGCGCACGCCCCTTAACGCGATCATCGGTCTCACGACACTCGCCAAAAACAATATTGATGACAAAGAAAAGCTCGGCGAATACATCAGAAAGATCGAGCTGTCAAGCACCCAGCTTTTGAGCCTTATAAACGACGTGCTTGAAATTTCAAGGATCGAAAACGGCAAGGTATCCCTTGAATACAAGCCGATAGATCTTAAAGAATGCGTCAGCTCCTGCGCCGATCTGTTCCGCGATCAGGCCGCCAAGGAGCATAAGAAGTTCACTATAAACTGCGATATTAAAAACAATATGGTGCTGTGCGACTCGTTCAGACTGACTCAGATAATAAACAATATGCTTTCAAACTCGTTTAAATACAGCAATCGCGGGGCGAAGATCAAGCTCGGCGTCACCGAGATGACATTTAAAGAGCACAGCAAATACAGAATAGTGGTTGAGGACACCGGTATCGGCATGACAAAAGAGTTTCTTAAAACCATATTCGAGCCTTACGCCCAGGAGAACCGTTTCGGAGCGGGAAACGTTATGGGAACGGGTCTCGGAATGCCGATCGTCAAAAGTCTTGTGCAGCAGATGAGCGGCGAGATATTTGTCGAGAGCGAATACGGAAAGGGCAGCAAGTTCACTGTTATTATCCCGATGGAGACGGCGGAAGTGCACGAGAGCGCGGAAAAACATAATGCCGGCGATGAGCCCGCAAAGCTTGAGCTAAACGGCCTCAAGGTTCTTATGGCCGAGGATAACGTTATAAATATGGAGATCGCGGCGGAGCTTTTGAGCGACAAAGGTATTGAGGTCACCGAGGCGTGGAACGGCGCCGAGGCAGTCTCGATATTCAAGGATTCCGAGCCATATACCTTCGACGCGGTGCTGATGGATATCCAGATGCCCGTGATGGACGGCTGCGAGGCCGCGCGCCATATAAGGGCGCTCGGACGCGATGACGCGAGAACCGTTCCGATAATCGCGGTGACCGCCAACGCCTTCGCCGAGGACGTGGCGATGACGACCGAGGCGGGCATGAACGCGCATATCTCAAAGCCTATAGACTTTGAGGACCTCGGCCGCGTGCTGAGCGAGCATGTGAAAAAATAGAGGCGATCTTCGCGAAAATAATATTGAAAGGACAAAATTCGATGGAATTATGGTATTCGGAAAATCACAGCCCGGACGTGCGCTTTTCGGTCAAGGTCGACAAGCAGTTATACAGCGCCGAGACCGAGTTTCAGCGCATTGACGTTATGACGTCAGAGGAATTCGGCACGTTTCTGACCCTTGACGGATTGATGATGGTTGCCGAAAAAGACGAGTTCATATATCATGAGATGATAGTGCACGTGCCTATGGCGGTGAATCCCGAGATCAAAAAGGTCCTGGTTATCGGCGGCGGTGACGGCGGGACCGTGAATCGTCTTGCCCTGTACAAAACGATCGAAAGCATTGATCTTGTCGAGATAGACAGCGAGGTCACCGAGGTCTGCCGTCGGTTTTTCCCGAAACTGACCGCGGGGCTTGACGATCCCCGCGTGAATATACATTTTGAGGACGGGCTCCGTTTTATACGCTCGTGCAGAAATAAATATGACCTTATCATAGTCGATTCCACCGACCCGTTCGGTCCCGGCGAGGGGCTGTTCACGCGGGAGTTTTACGGAAACTGCTCACGGGCGCTGAGAGACGGCGGTATATTGGTCAACCAGCACGAGAGCCCCTATTATGACGATTACGCCGAGTCGCTTATGCGCACCCACCGCCGCATAAAGGGCGTGTTCAAGGTGCACAGACTGTATCAGGCGCACATCCCCACATATCCGTCGGGGCACTGGCTGTTCGGCTTCGCATCCGATCGCTTTGACCCGGTCGCGGATTTTGACGCGGAGAGATGGAACGCGCTGGGTCTTGAGACGAGATACTACAACACCGAGCTGCATAAGGGCTGTTTTGCCCTGCCAAACTATGTTAAGGAGCTGATCAACAATGCCTGAAAATATTGAAACGAACACGATATCGCAAAGCGTGACCAAGTTTATCGGCTGCGAAAAGACGCCGGATGAGGCGGACATATGCCTGTTCGGGGCGCCGTTTGACTCGACAGCCTCGTTCCGCCCCGGTTCGAGATTCGCGCCTCAGGCAATGCGCTCCGACTCGTGGGCGCTTGAGACCTACAGCCCGTATCAGGACGGCGATCTGGAGGACAAAAAAGTCTGCGACTGCGGAGATCTGGAGCTGCCCCTCGGCGACACCGAGGCGGCGCTTGAAATGATAAAAAATCAGGCCGCGGCTATATGCGGGGCGGGCAAAATCCCATTCATGATCGGAGGCGAGCATCTTGTCACTCTTGGTGCGGTCGAGGCGTGCTGCGAAAAATTCGGTCTGAATCTCAGAATGATACATATCGACGCCCACACCGACCTTCGCGACGAGCTGTTCGGCGTCAGGCTGAGCCACGCGACCGTTATCAGGCGGTGCGCAGAAATGCTGGGCGACAAAAAGGTTTATCAGTTCTGCGTGCGCAGCGGCGAAAAACAGGAATTTGAGTGGGCCGAGGAGCACACGAATTTGCATAAGTTCGACTTAGGCGGACTTGACGAGCTGATCGAAAAGCTGCGCGGATATCCGGTGTATTTCACGTTGGACCTTGACGCGCTCGATCCGTCGGTGTTCCCGGGAACAGGAACGCCCGAACCGGGCGGCGTGAGCTACGCGGAGCTTCATGAGGCCGTTATAAAAATCTGCGGCGGGCTCAACATAGTGGGCTGCGACATTGTGGAGCTCGCGCCGAGCCTTGATCCGAGCGGCGCCAGCACAGCCGCCGCCTGCAAAATACTGCGAGAAATGCTTATAGCGATGTGATTTTCTATTTACTATTCGCTAATCGCTAATCACTAATCACTAATCACTATGTTCACTAATCACTACGTTAGGAGGAAATCAAATGAGCAGAGCTTTAATTATCGGAGCCGGCGGAGTCGCCGGCGTGGCCGCGCACAAGTGCTGCCGGAATTACGAGGTGTTCACCGACATCATGATCGCGAGCCGCACCAAGTCAAAGTGCGACAAGCTCAAACAGAGCTGCGAGGAATATATGAAAAAATTCGGCGGCAGGACCAATATCGAGACCGCGCGAGTCGATGCCGACAACGTTGACGAGCTGACCGAGCTTATCGGTATGTACCGCCCCGAGATCGTTATAAACCTGGCCCTGCCTTATCAGGACTTGTCGATCATGGACGCGTGCCTGAGAACGGGAGTGCACTATCTGGACACCGCCAACTATGAGCCTCCCGACACGGCGAAATTTGAATACAAATGGCAGTGGGCGTACCGCGAAAAATTCGAAAAAGCGGGGCTGACCGCAATCTTAGGCAGCGGCTTTGACCCTGGCGTGACCGGAGTGTTTTCGGCGTACGCCATGAAGCACGAGTTTGACGAGATCAATTATATAGATATCCTGGACTGCAACGGCGGCGACCACGGCTATCCCTTCGCCACCAACTTCAATCCCGAGATAAACATACGAGAGGTGTCCGCAAGCGGCAGCTATTGGGAAAACGGAAAATGGATCGAGACAAAGCCGATGGAGATAAAGCGCGAGTATGACTTTGAGGGCGTGGGAAAAAAAGATATGTATCTGCTGCACCACGAGGAGCTTGAGTCGCTGGGTCTCAATATCAAAGGCATAAAGCGCATACGTTTCTTTATGACCTTCGGCCAAAGCTATCTGACGCATTTAAAATGCCTTGAGAACGTGGGCATGACCTCGATCGAGCCCATTATGTACGAGGGCAAAGAGATAGTGCCGCTGCAGTTTTTGAAGGCGGTCCTGCCCGATCCCGCGTCGCTGGGACCGAGGACGGTTGGCAAGACCAACATCGGCTGCATATTCCGCGGCAAAAAAGACGGCAAAGACAAGAACTATTATTTGTACAATATCTGCGATCATCAGGAGTGCTACAGGGAGGTCGGCTCCCAGGCGGTCTCATACACCACCGGAGTGCCCGCAATGATAGGCGCGGCTATGGTTCTGACCGGAAAGTGGAAAAAGCCCGGCGTCTACAACGTTGAGGAAATGGACCCCGACCCGTTCATGGACGGCCTCAACAAGTTTGGCCTTCCCTGGAAAGAGAACCATGATCCCGTATTGGTGGATTAAATTTCAATTTTATATTTGAAATTTTCGCGTAAAAACCATATAATATAATTAAACCCTATAGCATAGAAAGGAGATGCTTCGTATGCCGGGAGCGACAACAAATATAAGTATTCGCATGGACGCCGGGCTCAAGGCGCAGGCCGATGAGTTGTTCGCAGAGCTTGGAATGAATATTTCAACAGCGTTTAATATTTTTGTCAGACAAGCAATTCGAGAGGGAAGGATTCCTTTTGAGATAACGCTAATGCAGCCTAATCGTGAAACCGTTGAAGCCATGCTTGAAGCCGAGAGGATAGCAAATGATCCGTCGGTAAAAGGGTATACCGATTTGGACGAAATGTTTGAGGAATTAAAGAAATGAGCAACACTCCGAAATACAGTGTAAAACTGACCTCACAGTTTAAAAAGGATTATAAGCGCGCGATCAAACGCGGTTTTGATATAGAGTTATTGGAAAATACTGTTAGAATTATAGCCTCGGGTGAAACGCTGCCCGAGGCATACAGGGATCACAGTCTTTCCGGCAGATGGTCCGGACATCGGGAATGTCATGTGGCGCCCGATTGGCTGTTGATTTACAGGATTGAAAATAATGTTCTGGTGTTGACCCTGTCTCGTACGGGCAGCCACAGCGATTTGTTTTAAATGGGAGGTTTTGATATGAAAAAAAGATTGTGTGGTATTGTTCTTGCGCTGTTTGTGATTTTTTCGGCGGTGCCTTCGGTTATGGCCGCCGACGCAGCGGCGGAGGAGCCTCAAAAAGAGCTCATCGGCCGCGGCGCGATAGGCGCGGTGAGCCCGAGCGGCGGCGTGTATCTTTCGTGGCGCCTGCTTGAAAACGAGCCCGCAGACAGCGTGAGCTTTAACGTCTATAAAAACGGAGAGCTTCTTGCGAACGTGAAGAACACAAATTATACCGACGCGGAAGGCACCAAAACCGACGCGTATAACGTCTCGGCCGTGGTAGGCGGAGCGGAGGGCGAGAAGTCGCCCGACATCGCGATCCTTGACGGATATGCCGACAAGGGCTATGAAAAAGCGCCCTACGCTTATTTTGATATTCCGGTAAACATTCCGCCCGACGGCAACGGAGCGACCTACAACGCGCCCGACACAAGCGGCGGTCAGAGCGGCGGTCCGAATGACGTTTCGGTGGGCGATGTGGACGGCGACGGAATTTATGAGATAATCTTAAAGTGGGATCCTTCAAATTCAAAGGATAATTCCCAAAGCGGCGTGACCGGAAACGTTTATATCGACTGCTATGAGTACGACGGAACACAGCTCTGGCGCATTGATCTGGGCAGAAACATACGCGCCGGCGCCCATTACACTCAATTTCAGGTATATGACTACGACGGAGACGGAAAGGCGGAGGTCGCGATGCGCACCGCGCCCGGCTCTAAAGACGGCAGCGGAGCATACGTAACCGAGGTCGGCGTGAACGATACGATAAAAAATGCCGACAATACAAAGCAGTACGCAAATTCGGACGGACAGGTCATAACCAACCCCGAGTATCTGACGATTTTTAGCGGCGAGACCGGAAAGGCGATGCAGACAATAGAGTACGAGCCCGCTCGAGGCTCGGCAAGCGCCTGGGGCAAGGACAAATACGGAGGCCGCTCGGAGCGCTTTCTGGCGGGAACAGCGTACCTTGACGGCGTTCATCCAAGCATGATCTTTGCCAGAGGCTACTATCAGCGCTCGTCAATGGTCGCCTACGACTGGGACGGCAAAAATCTTACAAAGCGGTGGCTGCTCGACAGCGGAATGGACTCGAAAAATCCGTTCTACGGCCAGGGCAACCACAACCTGTCGGTGGCCGATATAGACAACGACGGCAAAGACGAGATCGTATACGGCTCCTGCGCGGTGGACGACGACGGCACGGTGGCCCACTCAATGGGTTGGGGCCACGGCGACGCGCTGCATGTATCGGACTTTGACAACGACGGAGAGCAGGAGATCTTCGCGCCCCTTGAGGAAGACCCGAATTGGGGAATAGGTTTCCGCGAGGCGGACGGCACCGAGATATGGCACTACAAAGCCTCGGGCGACGACGGCCGCGGCGCTATGGCGTATTTCAGCCGCAAATACGGCGTGCTCGCGTGGGATGGAGCTTTCGGTATTAGAACAATAGACGGAACTCTTATCAATAATAATCCCAAGCAGGACAACGAGTGGTCAAACGCCAACTTCCCGATTTATTGGGACGGCGATCTGTGCAGCGAGCATTTTGACGGAAACAGAATAAGCAAGTTTAACGACGACACCGCCTCGTTCGGCAGATTTATGAATTTCTCGGGAACCGCTTATAACAATACCACCAAAAAGAATCCTTGCCTTCAGGCCGATCTGTTCGGCGACTGGCGCGAGGAGCTGATTCTGAGACGCGCGGACAACGCGGCGCTCAGGGTGTTTATGTCGCTTTGCCCGACGGATCATATGTTCACAACATTTCTTCAGGATCATCAGTACAGAATGGCGGTTGCGTGGCAGAACACGGCATACAATCAGCCGCCGCACCGGAGCTATTACATAGGCTATGACAAAGACGCCGCCGAGTCGACCGTGACGGTGAAGGACAGCGACGGCGATCCTGTCGCGAACGCTGCCGTGACGATCAGCGGTCCCAATGTGAGGTACGGTCTCACGGGAGAAGACGGCGCGGCGGCGTTCAGGGCAGAAAACGGCGATTATACTGTTTCGGCGGAATGCGACGGATATGTCGCCGCGGAAACCTCGGTAAAAGTTGACGGCGCCTCAAAAGCGGAGCTCACGCTCGAAAAAGAGGTAAATATAGGCGCGACATGGAACTTTGACGATCTCGCAGTCGGCAAAACGTTTGAGGACGGCGAGACGGTCACAAACGGAAACGGTAAAAATATCACGGTAAAATTCGGCACCTCGGCCGAAGCGGGCGGTGTCGCTCCGTCGATCGAGAGCCGCGACGGCGGCGGTTACCTGAAGTTTGCCGATAAAAACAAAAAGCAGGACGGATGGTCGTATTCGCCCGAGACCCCGATCGACTACGACAAGCTGGTTATAGAAATTGACTTCACGGTCGGCGAGACCGACAGCGGAGTTCAGCTTCTCAGAGTGCTTGACAAAAACAATGTTCCCGAGAGTTTGGCCTACAGCGGCACCGACGGCAGGGTTTTTGATATCATAACCGGCGACGGAACGCTCACTTTCACCGACTATCTCTCAAAGGGCAAGGACGATAAAAGCGCCAAAAACGTCGCGTTATCGGGATTCAAGCTTTCGGCGAACAAGTGGTACTCGCTAAAGCTGGTATATTCAAGAAGCGCGGGCAGCGTCAAGGTGTTTACCAAAAACGCCTCGGACACAGCCTATACTCCAAGAGACACGTTTATGCTCGGCGGAACCTCGCCGAAGGGAGATGTGCCCAAGCTCTCGCCCACATCCGTTCTCACAAACACCAGAGGCTCGGCGAACACCAGTCTCGGAATAGACAATATATTCATCGGCACAACCGGAGCGGCTCAGCCCGAAGAAATTTTGCCCTACACGATCAACAGCGCTGAGGCGTCGAGCAGCCGCGTGATCGCGAGCGTCACAAAGAATTATTCCTCGGAAAACGAGAAAGACATACTTATAGCCGCGGCGTATGATAAAGAAAGCGGCGTGCTCACGGATTGGAATTATGCGGAGCTTGTTATGTCCGAGGGCGAGACACGGGATATAGCGGTCGATTTGAGCGCCGCGGACACGGACGAGGTCTCGGTATATATCTGGAACGGCTTTGACGAGATCAAGCCCATCGCTGAGAAAAAATAATATAGCTCTAATCGCTATTCACTAATTACTAATCACTACGTTAGGAGGTAAAATTTATGAAAAAAAGATTATTGAGTGTCGCTATTTCGCTGTGTATGGTGATCACCGCGCTGCCGGTTTTCGCCGCGGGCGAAGCCGAGAACGGCACGGCGCAGGCCGCGGCCGACCCTGCGGCAAGACAAATGGAGGAGCTTGACCGCGGCTTGATAACGGTCAAGACGTCGAGCGGCGTTTATATAAGCTGGCGCCTTTTGGGCACAGAGAGTCTCGACAATCAGGCGTTTGATATTTACAAAAACGGAGCCTTGCTTGTGAGCACAGGCGCTCATGACGCCACAAATTATGTTGACAAAAACGGAACCGCTTCGGACAATTATCAGGTTGTTCCAAAAGGACAGAGCAAAGACGCTTGTCCCGTCTCCGTTCCGATCAATTTTAACAGAAACGCCAGAGGCAGCTATGTGAATAACGGTACAAGCGAGTATAACTCTTTCACATATTTTGATATACCGATAAATCGTCCCAATGACGTCACAAGAGCGGACGGAAAAACGTCGCACTACCACAATACCGTCAATTCCGACGGCGCGGTCGAAAAAGAAGGCGGTGCCAACGACGCCGGTGTCGGAGACCTGGACGGCGACGGCGACTATGAGATAATCTTAAAATGGGACCCCACCGACTCAAAGGACAGCGCGGGCAGCGACTACACGGGATATACATACTTCGACGCGTATGACTATACGGTAGGCGCCGACGGAAAGGCGCAGAGTGAACTGCTCTGGAGAATAAATCTGGGCGTGAACGTCACTTCGGGTCAGCATTTTTCACCGTTTATGGTATATGACTTTGACGGCGACGGCGAGGCCGAACTGGCTGTTAAGACGGCTCCCGGCTCCACCGATTCAAAGGGAAATTACGTGACCGCCGTGGGCGATACCGATGAGATAAAAAACGCCGACAACACGCATGTGTACGTGACCGAGGGAACCCAGCACGGAAAAAACACAACGGGCCCCGAGTATCTGACGATTTTCAACAGCGACGGCGAGGCGGTTTATACCACCGACTATATTCCCCGCGGAAATCTTTCCGATTGGGGAGACAGCAAGGCCAACCGCAGCGAGAGATATTTGGCGGGCGTGGCATACTTGGACGGCGTTCATCCCAGTCTGATCATGTGCCGCGGCTACTACGCGAAGGCCGTGGTGCGCGCGTACGACTTTGACGGCGAGACGCTCACTATGCGCTGGGAGCACAACGGAATCACGAACGACACATCCTCGCTCTACGGCCAGGGCAATCATAACCTGTCGGTGGCCGATATAGACAACGACGGCAAGGACGAGGTCGTATACGGCTCGGCCGCTCTTGACGACGACGGCAAGATCATGGGCAACACCCGTCTGGGTCACGGCGACGCGATGCATGTAAACGATTTTAATAATGATGGCATTCAGGAAGTGTTCTCGGTAAAAGAGGATAAAGTGGGATACGCAAACAACGCCGCTCATTTCAGAGTGGCCTCAAGCGGCAAAACAATCTGGGGCAAGGGCGCAAGCGGTGACACGGGCCGCGGAGTTATGGACAATATAGACGATGAGTATGCCAAGACCCATCTCGACGCGCTGGCTCTCGCGTGGTCAAGCTCGCACGCCAATGTGTTTGACTTAAAGGGAAACGAGCTCAAAGCCCATCCAGCCACATCCTCAAGAACTATGACAAACTTCCTCGTGTTTTGGGACGGCGACCTGAGCCGAGAAATACTCGACGATAATCAGCTGACAAAATATCACGCAGACACAGGCTATACCACAAGATTCTACGATGACGGCAACGGATATATTCCGGGAACGTCCAACAATTATTCAAAGCACACGCCGTCGCTTGTGGCGGATATTTTGGGCGACTGGCGCGAGGAAATAATAATGCCTACCGGAAAGGGAGAAAATGACACTCCCTATCTCAGAGTGTTTGTTTCGACCATTCCTTCGAATTACAGGTTAACAACCCTTATGCACGACAGTCAGTACCGCTGTGCGATAGCGTGGCAGAACACCGCGTATAATCAGCCGCCCCACCAGAGCTACTACATAGGATCGGCGGCGCTGGCGAAAGACTCAAGCGGCGCGGAGCTCAACTATCTTGCGCCCGCGGTTCCGTTCACAAAGGTCGAATACCCGAACACAAACAAAATATCCGTCACGGGTCTCACTCTGTCCTCAGACAAGCTGACGGTTGAAAAGGGTTCGACCGAAGCTCTTATCGCGACCGTGACTCCCGCGGACGCATCCAAAAAGGGCGTGACATGGACTTCCGATAATCCGGGCGTGGCGACGGTTTCCGGCGGCGTCGTTAAAGGCGTGTCGCCGGGAAAAGCCGTGATCACTGCCATGGCCAAGGATACGACAAACGGCGAATTTTCTCAGAAGTGTGAAGTCACGGTTTATTCCACGCCGGTAACAGGCCTCTCGGTTCCGTATGAAAGCGCCACCGTGTTCAGCGGCGGCTCCAAAAAAATCGAAGCCTCGGTTGAGCCCGAAAACGCCACCGACAAGTTGATTCACTGGTCATCGTCAAATGAAAACGTGGCCACGGTCGACGAAGGCGGAAATGTGAGCGCCAAAGGCGCGGGCTCCGCTATAATCACAGCCGAGACCGATGAGGGCGGTTATGAGAAAGATATTGTTGTTACCGTTGCCGACGGCGAGACTAAGGATGAGACGGGAACCGATAAATTCGTCGGTGTAAGCGATGCCGACAGTTTAAAGGTTGACGGCGCGAGCATAAATCAGTCGAACGCGAACGAGGGCGGCGAGACCTATAAAGATTTTCAAGTCTATGACGACAATAAGGTGACTCTGACGCTCGACCTCAACACAGGCGGAAAAAAAGACGCGAGTAACCAATGGAACTGGGACGGCAGAGAGTATACCGTCGGATTGAGCTTTTTGGATGTAGACGATAACAATATCCTCACGCTTTCTCAGCAATACCTCAGTAAGGCTCAGATGACGCAGAGCGCGATCATGGCTGAGATGGCTCAAAACGCCGATGCCGACTGGACCGAGGTGCGCTCGAGCAACAACGGCATTTTCGGACGAAGCACCACAACCTGGCATCTGTCTCTTGAATTTGACTATGACGGAGATGTCTGCAACGCTGTTATATACGGAAATCCGAAAGACGCGAACGAGCCCGCCGACAATTACACTATATACAGCAAGTCGTTTGACTTAAACGGCGCAAGATTCAAGAGAGTGAGACTGTATACCGAAAAGAACGGCGATGGCGCGATAACAGCCGGCCCGTCGATCTCAAATCTTAAATACACCCGCTCTCTCGCGGCAGCGGGCGACGGAACCGCGCTTTACGAAAAAGGAACCGAAGGCGCGGCATGGAGTGAAAGTGATATCTCCGATTGGACCGTTACGGGCGAAACGCTTCAGTATGACGCCGAAAACGACAGGTTGGGATTTAATACCAGAAAACCCGGCAGCTCTTACAGCGCAACAAAGGATTTTGGAACAGAAACCGGAGCGCTTATAACATACGATATGGATTGGGACTTCGGTTTGAGTCCGCGCGAAGGTTATGAGTATCTTCAAATAGGCGACAATTTACGCCTTAGTTGGGATGCAAGTTATAAAGTACTCATGAAAACAAAGACAGATAACAGCTGGACGGATTACAGTGCGGCAGGCACCATGTTCCAAGGTAAAAATGGTGATATGTATGAAAAGAATATTCATATAGTGATCGATAGCGCGACAAATACTGTCAAAAGCTTTAAGTTCGACGGAACCGAATATGATTTGAGCGGCATTAACATTGCATCTCCCGGCAGTGTTTCTTTCGGATTTGAGCGTTTGTCAAGTACGAATAACTGGGATTATCCCAACTATTTGAAAAACATAACTGCGCTGCAGTTTGTTCCTAACGGTTCTGTATCCCCGTCAACTCCGATTCCGGTGCCGACCGGCACCCCCGCGCCTACAGCGACGGCAACCGCAACGCCGACTGCGACACCGACGGCAACGGCGACACCGAGTCCGACAGCGACGGCAACCGCGACACCGACCGCAACGCCGACACAGAGTCCGACGGCGACGGCGACTGTGGCGCCGAGCCCGACAGCGACTGCAACAGTGACGCCCGGCCCGACGGTGACCGCGGCTCCGAGCCCGAGCTCCGCCGCGACCGAAAAGCCGAGCCCGAGCGCAACCGCGGCGGCGACGCAGACACCCGCGCCGAAATACGCTTATACTATAAACAGCGTAACGCCGTCTGCCGAGGGCGCCGAAAAAGGCGTCAAGGTAAACGTCACAAAGAATTTTGACGCGGGCAAGAGTAATATGCTGCTTGTCGCGGTATACGGCTCGGACGGAGTATTGACCGCGGCCAAAAACGGCGAAGTCAAAGCCGAAATCGGCGAGACTTGCGACGTTGATATTCCTATCGCGTACGGAGAAGGCGACACGGTGATCGTTTATCTGTGGAGCAGCTTCAGTCAATTAAAGCCGCTTGCAAAATCGTACAAAATGAAATAAAAAATAGGTTAAGAAAATCGGCTCCCGAAAAATGGGAGCCGATTTTTACGCGGTTTAGGAGATAGTTCCGGTAACTTCGATAGTGATGGTTCCGGGGCCGTTGTTTGATGCCGCGGGCACGTTGAGAGTGATCTGACTTCCGCCTTTGGGGAAAGTGAGGGTGTTGGTCGGAGCCGCGACCTCGTAATCATCCGGCGAGGCGGTAACGGAACCGCTGCCGATGTCGTAGGAGATCGACGTCACGCTGAACTCGCTTGGGAGCATATCGGTTAGCACCACGCTGTTCGCGGGGCCTGTGCCGCTGTTTATCAGCGTAAAGGTGTAGGTCAGGGTGTCGCCCGATACCACGCTGTCCTGGTCCGCGGCTTTGAGGATAGCCACGTTGGCGTAGGGCTGAGGATTTATCGTCGCTTCGGCTGTCGCGGTGACGGCCGCGCCGCCCGCCGCTCCGCCGTTTGCCGTGGCGGTGATCGTGTTTGTCACTGCCTCGCTCTGAGAAGGATCGAGCGTGGCGGCGTATACGATGATAAGATTGTCGCCGGGCTGCAAAACGGTTGTCGCCGAGAAAGTAACGTTTGTTCCGGCGGGAGTCGCCGTTCCGGTTATCGGGTCGCCGTTTAAATAGAACTTCACTGAGCCGCCCACGTAGATAAGGGGCTGTGAGCCGCTTGCGGCGTCGCCCAGGTCGTCGACCACGGACGGATTATAAAGCGCACCCGAGCCGGTGTTGTCAACGCGCACGATATACGTTCCGGCTGAGCCGGGCACGATCGCGGGCGTGACCGCCGTCTTTGTCGCTTCCATGGTGTACTGGTCAATAAGCGAGGTGTTTGTCTGATTGGAAAGCGCCGTCGCCTGCATGCCGTTATCGCTGTAGGATATCTGCGCTCTGTTTGGAAGATTGGTTGCCATTTTTTATCTCTCCTTTTAATTTCTCATTTTGTGTCATTTGGCGCGCCCGATAATATCCTATGCCGCAATTTTACAAAAAGTGACAAAAATTTTTTATTTCTGAAAAATCAAAACACCGCCAAAAGCTTCATGCCTGTCTTATAATAAAAAAGCCGCCAATAACGGGCGGCTCAACTATTAAAACAGATCACTGTGAGAACCTGTTCTTGTAAGATATAAAATAAGATTGTAATTATCTATTTCATAAACCAACAACCAATCCGGTGTAATATGACATTCTCTCATACCGTAATAGACACCGGAAAGCGGATGATCTTTATTTTTTTCGGGTAACTGCTCGCCATTGGCAAGTTTTTTGATCACGTTGGTCAACAAGGAAATATCAAATCCGCGTTTCTTTACGCGCTTCAAATCCTTTTGGAATCTTGTGGTTGGCTTTATATTATACATCAGCAAGCAGTTCCTCCATCATTTGTTCAACACTTGAATAAGTCTTGCCAAAACTTGGATTTTCTTTCATTCTTTTTACCTCATTAATGGCTTCGAGAGTTTCTTCGTTTGGCATAGGTGCGCCTACTCTAAACGGAATAGCCTGCTCGCGAACTGCCTGACGAAGAAAGATATTTACCGCCGCGCTGAGACTTAACCCAAAACTCTCAAATAACTTTTGCGATTCCTGCTTTAAACCTGAATCAATTTTAATATTTGTACTTACAGTTGCCATAATATCATCTCCTTCAATGTCTATTATACATCTGTTATGCACACTTTGTCAATACTTTAGACATTATTTTGTTGAAAGATAATATCTCAAAACTGTCTTTCAATCAAAATGGCGTAAAAATGACGTAAAGGCAATTTGCTACATAAATTTATCACTCAAACCAACGTGTTTTCGGGATTTTAAAATATTTTAGAAATTTTTTAGAAATAATTTATAAAAAGTTTATAATTGGGTTTTATAATACAGTCATAAGCTGAAGATAAGCGCTTAGATAACGGCAAAAATATATTCTGAAAGTGAGGAATTACTATGAAAAAGAAAAACAGAAAGCTTCGGGCGGCGCTGTGCGTCTGCGCCGCGCTGCTGATACTCAGCATGGCGGTCTTTGCCAACTACGACAATGCGGGCGGCTACGCGGCGATCAAAAACGGAGTAAAGAGCCTGCTCTATCAGGATAACTGTACGCTAAACGTCAAAGCGGACGTGTCGCTCGACGGGGCGAGTATCGGCTGCGCGACCGATGCGACATACAAGCTTGACAAAAACGGCGAGGTTCAAACCTACATGAGAGAGAGCTACGCTAACTTGGATGGCGTTCAAGATGTGTATGAGGTAGTCGAGCAGAACGGCGACAGATATGTTTACGGTGAATACATCGCATATGATAACGGCGAAAAACAAGTGGATAAACTCATGTATCCCGACAGCGGCGACGGAACTTTTTTCGACGTCGACGACGAGCTGTTTGACAAGGGCGTGAATTTTGTCGAGACATTGAGTGATGTGCTTGTGGGCGATATCAAGAATAACATCGTGCTGGCTCAGACTGACGGAGCGAGCCGCACCTACAGCCTCAACATGTCGGGCGAGCAGCTGCCCAAGTATATGACGGCCGCGTTCTCGTTTATATGTGCCGGCTCACGTCAGGACGCGGTGTTTGATATGGGCGGCGATATGGGCGCTGTTATGAACAACATGATGATCAATCAAAACGAGCCGTATATCAACAACGTGTGCGGCAATGTTACCCTTGACGACCGCGACAGGATCACCGCCTTCGACGGCAAGGTAACGGTCACGGGCTACGACGAGAACAACAACGCCCACGACCTGTGCTTTGACCTGAGCCTCACCGCGGGCGACTACGGCACCACCAAGATAGACCCCGTGAACCCCGAGGAGTACCAAAACGTGCGCGATCTGCCGAACTACGTTAAAACCGAAAGCGTTGAAATAAGCGGCGATGATATTGAGGATTAGCGAATGACGCTGTAGGGGCGGCAATTTGCCGCCCGGCTCGCCCCTTGGGGAGAGCTGTCAGCGAAGCTGACTGAGAGGGGTTCCTAGTCTCTAGTCGCTAATCACTAGTACCTATGTTAACCCCTCTCCGTCTTTCCGCAAGGCGGAAATCCACCTCTCCCCAAGGGGCGAGGCAAACGAGCGGCGTCCCGTTCACTATTTGGTGCGAGGCAAATCGTAAAATAAAGAAAGGGAAAAAAACAATGCCAAAAACAGTTTTATCAATCAGGAACATGCGGAAGCTCTACCGAAACGGCAGGGGCGTGCGCGACATTTCTCTGGAGCTCAAAGAAGGTGAGATAATGGGATTGCTGGGGCCGAACGGCTCCGGCAAGACCACCACTATGAAAGCTATATGCGGCATGTGCGGCATTGACGCGGGTGAGATACGCGTGTTCGGTACAGACATCGACACCGACTTTGAGGCCGCGATGTGGGGCGTTGGCGCGCTGATCGAGGAGCCCGCCGTGTTTGAGAACATGAGCGCCCGAAAAAACCTGCGTCTTGCGGCGAGATTCTACCCCGAACTCAGGGGCAGAGCGGGCGAGCGGAGGATCGACGAGGTGCTGGAGCTTGTTAATTTGAGCGAGTACGCGGACGACAAGGCCGGGCGGTTTTCGTTGGGCATGAAACAGAGATTGGGTCTGGCGCTGGCGTTTTTGTCAAGGCCGAAGCTCGTTATCCTTGACGAGCCCACCAACGGCCTTGACATAGAGGGCGTCGTGCACCTGCGCGGAGTGATCCGCGATATGGCCGAGAGAGAGGGCGCCGCCTTTCTGATCGCCGGACACATTGCCGCCGAGCTTGAAAAGGTGTGCGACAAAGCCGCGGTCATACACGGCGGACAGATCCCGGCCCGCGCGGATATGCGTGACATACTTGAGAACCATCCGTCGCTTGAGGATTATTTTCTGTCGGTGACCGGGCACGGCGAAGGAGGATATCATGAACGGAATAATCGCTAATCTTAAAAACGAGACGGACAAGCTGCTGAGCCGAAAAAAATATATCGTGTTTCTTATAATCGAGCTGATAATCTGCGGCGGCGCCGTCTGCGTCAAGCTGTTGACGTCGCGCGTGTCGGACGGCGTGTTCACTTTGAGCGGCATCAACACCTCAATGAGCCTTATGAGCCTGTTTTTCGAGGCGGTGATCCCTTTTATTTCGATCATGGCGGCGTGCGAGCTGTTTTCGGCCGAGTTCCGCGACCGCACGATCAGAGCGGTTCTGGCGCGCCCGTGCCACAGATACAAGATATTTGTCGGCAAGGTCGGGGCGGTGTTTGTTTTGGCGCTGATAAATATGCTCGCGGTGTTTGTCGCGTCCTGCGCCGCAGACCTTATAGTGTCCCACAAGATCGTAAGTCTCGGCTACGCGCTTGGCGCATATATTTTGGACGCGTTCCCGATGTTGGTCGTTATCCTGATGGCGGTGATGATAAATCAGTTCACAAAAAGCTCGACAATGGCGATGTTTTTGTGTATAATAATATACGCGGGTCTCAAGATCGCGGGAATACGGTTCAGCAGCCTCGGCGGCTTGATGTTTACCGGATATATGCAGTGGCACAAGATATTTTTGGGTGACGGCATGCCGTTTTTGGCGGCCTCGTTCAAGGCGCTGCTGATGATAGGCTACGCCCTGACCTTCACCGCGATCGGGTACTACGCGTTCAGATTTAAGGAGGCGTAGGGAAGTTTAACGTAGGGAGAACACCTCATCAGTCGCCTTCGGCGACAGCTTCCCCTCAAGGGGGAAGCCTCTATTGCCTTTCCCTTGAGGGGAAGGTGGGTTTTTGCCCAAACGGGCAAAAAGTCGGATGAGGTGTCGAATGCCGTCCATATGGTGTTGAAAGCGAATGTAAAGGAGCAAAAATTGTCGGTCAAAACAAAGTTCTTTATCTCATCAATAATAATGCTGGTGCTGCCGGTTTTTCTTATGGTGCTGATATCGGCGTTTATTTTGGTGCTGCTGGCGGGGTATTTCCCGGGCGTCGCCATTGAGATAAAGGGCCTCGCGCCGACTCTTTATAATCCCATACTCAGGCGCTACGCCATGCTTTGGATAATCGTGCTGATCATCGTTGTCGCGGGCTGCTGCGCGGGCGTCACGGCCTACCTCACCAAAACGATACTGCGCCCGCTCAAAGGCATGTCTGAGGCTATGGAGCACCTGACGAGCGGTGACCTTGACTATGAGGTGCTAAGCTCGGGCGACGGCGAGATCAGAGAGGTTTTCGACGCGATCGAAAGGCTGCGCCTCAGGCTCAAGCTTTCTGTCAGCGACGAGATAACGAGGGAAGAGGAACACCGAATGCTTATCGCCAATATCTCCCACGATTTAAAAACGCCCATAACCTCGATCAAGGGCTATGTGGAGGGATTGCGCGACGGCGTGGCGGCGAATCCGGCCATGACAAGGAGGTACCTTGACACGATACTCGCCAAGACCGACACCCTCGAAAACATGGTGAACAACCTGTCGCTCTACTCAAAGCTGAGCGCCGCCGCCGAATACGACATAGAGGACCGCGATATTTTGGATTTCGCGGCCGAAATGCTCAAGGAATACGAGATCGACTTGAGAGCCGCGGACATAACCCCGTCGCTCGGCGGCGAGCATTTGACCGCCGCCTTTGACCGGGCCAAGATGAAAAGAGTATTTTCAAACGTGATAGAAAACACGATAAAATATAAAACTCCGAATGGGCGCGGCAGCCTCGGCATAACGGTGAGCCGCGACGGTGATTTCGCGGTTATCGCCTTTTCCGACAGCGGGATCGGCATAAGCGAGGATGAGGAAAAGCGGGTGTTTGAGACGTTCTACCGCGCGGACAAGGCGAGGAATATGAACGTTTCGGGCAACGGACTGGGTCTTTCGATATGCGACAGGATAGTGCGCGAGCACGGCGGCCGCATGTGGCTCAGAGGCAACGGCGATCAGCCGGGCGTCACCGTGTATATCAGACTGAAAATTTCGGATAAAAGTTCTTTAGGTGAAAGGAAGAAATAATATGAAAATTTTGATTATAGAGGACGACAGGAGCATAGCCGAGCTTGAACGGGATTATCTTATCGCCGCTGGTTTTCGCTGCGAGCTTGCGTTTGACGGCGAGAGCGGCCTTGAAAAGGCGATGAAGGGCGACTACGATCTTATCATAATCGACATAATGCTGCCTCGGCTTGACGGGTTCTCGGTCTGCGAGGAGCTGAGAAAGGCAAAGGATGTGCCGGTTATATTTCTCTCGGCCAGGTCGGAGGACGTTGACAAGATCAAAGGCCTCGGCCTTGGCGCCGACGACTACATAGCAAAGCCGTTCTCGCCATCCGAGATGGTGGCGCGGGTCAAGGCCCACACCGCCAGATATAAGGCACTCAAGTCGGGCGGCGAAAAAAGGTCGCAAGAGCTCAATATCAAGGGCCTCACTATTGACAAGGATTCGCGCAGGGTTTTCGCCGGAAAAAACGAGATCATACTCACGGTCAAGGAGTATGATCTGCTCTTGTTCCTGCTTGAGAACCCGAACATCGTGTTCAGCAAAGATCGGTTGTTCGACCGCGTCTGGGGCATGGATGCCATAGGCGATTCGTCCACTGTGACGGTGCATGTTCAGCGCGTCCGCGACAAGCTTGAGAAATATACCGATGAGAAGTTTATAGAAACCGTCTGGGGCGCGGGCTATAGGTTTGCGAGGTAGTGATTAGCGATTAGTGAATAGCGATTACGCGGAGATGATTTGGCAAAAATCATTCGCATATCCCCGCGGACGCAGGAATTAGGCTCGCCCCTTGGGGATAATCAGCAAGCTTGCTTGCGGGTTCAAAGCTATCTTTCAAAATTGCTTGCAATTTTG
>CANRHV010000002.1 GCA_947630505.1 uncultured Monoglobus sp.
GCTCACAAGCGGCGGAGCGGAGATAGCCGGAACAATAGCTCCGATCGACGCGGAGGCGTCGTTTGATGACCCGAACGTGATGTACGCGAGGACGTTTGTGTTTACGCCGGCTTCCGAGCTGTCGGGCAGCGTAAGCGCGCGCGTCAGCGGAGCCGTGAGCTACAGCGGAACTCCGATGGCGGAATACAGCGCGAACGTTGATGTGAAAGTTGAACCCGAACAGCTCGTTGTTGCGGAAAGCGTGAATGTGGCCTACAATTCAACCGCGGAAATAGAGTTTACGCTGCTGCCCAAGGAAGCGGCGGCGGGAGCGAAAGTCGGCGTAAAGAGCACAGCTCCAAATATTGTTCCCGTTTTGAGTGAAAGCGTAACGCTCGATACCGAGGGCAGAGGAAAAATCCTCGTAAAAGGAGACCTACCGGGCAGCGGCGATATAATCCTGTCGGTGGACGGAACCGATATTTCCGAGACGGTGCACGTCAATGTGGGCTCGGTATCCGGGGGAAGCTCAATAATTCCGATCGAGATAAACGGCGCGGGCGCGGGACATGTTATACTTGTCGCCGCGTATGACGGAAACGGAGTTTTGGTCGGCTATGCCGATCAGATCGCTTCGGGAACGGGTGCCGACACCGTGGATCTTCGCTGCGGCCCAAACGCAAAAACCGTGAAGATCATGGAATGGGAGTCGCTTGACAGCCTAAAGCCCGTTAAACCCGCCGAGGAACGGCAGATAAACTAAAATTAAGCAACAAAAAAGACGCCCTGCGGCGTCTTTTTTGTTGGTTTAATTAATTGTTGCTCACATAGAATGAGACCAGCTCGTCGAGGATCTCGTCGCGCTCAAGCTTGCGGATAAGACTTCTGGCGCCGCCGTAGGATGTGATGTAGGAGGGGTCGCCTGACAGGATGTATCCCACGATCTGATTTATCGGATTGTAGCCTTTTTCGTTCAGCGCCTCAAACACCGTCATTATTATTTTTTTCGGGTCGGGCCGCTCCATGTCTATTTGAAATTTTTTGGTTTCCTGATTTTCCATTTAAAAACACCTCCTAACGTAGTGATTAGCGATTAGTGAATAGTGAATAGTGAGAGAGATCTATCTCAGCTCGGCGTTCACGCCGTCCTTGAGAGCGGCGAGTATCTTTTCGGTCATGCCGCTTACCTCGTCGTCGGTCAAAGTCCTGTCGGCGGCGCGGAACTTCAGCGAGTATGCCACGCTCTTTTTGTTTTCGCCGACCTGCTCGCCCTCGTATACGTCGAACAACTTAACTTTTTCGAGAATATCGCTGCTCACGCTGTTTATGATTTTCTCGATCTCGCCGACGCTTATGTCCTTTTCGACAACAAGCGCTATGTCGCGGCTTGAGGACGGGAACTTGGGCAGCGGCTTGTATGTTCTGTCAAACGAGGCGTGCTCGATTATCGTGTTGAGGTCAAGCTCTGCGGCGTATATGTCGGCGTCTATCTTAAAGCTGTCGGCCACCGCGGGATGGATCTGGCCGATATAGCCGACGAGGTCGTTTCCCGCCGTTACCTTGGCGCATCTGCCGGGGTGGTATGACGGGTTTTCTTTTTCGGTTTCAAATACGACGTCCGAAACGCCGAGACGGCTCAAAAGATTTTGGACTATGCCCTTGAGATCAAAGAAATCGGTTTTGCCGTACATGCCGATCGCCACGATCTGCCGCTCGTCGGGCAGGGTCTCGCCGATCGGGTTGTATGTCATGCCAAGCTCGAAGATCTTGGCCGATGAGGCTCTGCGGTTGTAGTTGACCTTGAGGGTTTTTATTATCGACGAGAGCATCGAGGTTCTCATAACGCTGTTTTCCTCGCCCAGAGGATTTGTGATCTTCACAACATTGTCCATGGGAACGCGGGTCTGCTTAAATTCTTTGGGGTCGATGAAAGAGTAGGTCATTGCCTCGTACAGCCCGCAGCCTGTCAGCGTGTTCTTGATACTGTCAACGATCTTCTGTTTAAAGGTCTTGCCGCCCACAACTACTCGGCCCTGCATCATTGTGACGGGCAGATTGTCGTAGCCGTACAGTCTGGCGACCTCCTCGGCGATGTCCGCCATGCTTTCTATGTCGCCGCGGAAGGTGGGAACGATCACGTTTCCGTCCTTCACCTCAAACTCCAGGCGGCCGAGGTACTCGATCATGTCGCTCTCGGGAATGTCGGTTCCCAGAAACTTGTTGATTTTTTCGGGCTCAAAGGGGAGCACGGTGTTTTGCTTTTTCACGGGATACACGTCGATCACGCCGCCTACGACCTCGCCGCCGCCCATGTCCTGAAGCAGCTCGCAGGCGCGGTTTATCGCGGGCAGACAGTTTTCGCTGTCCAGTCCTTTTTCAAACAGCGCTGACGCGTCGGTCCTCATGCCCAGCGCTTTCGCGCCGCGGCGAACCAATACAGGATTAAAGCACGCGCTCTCAAACAGCACGGTCGTGGTGTCGTCGGTAACCTCGGAATTGGCTCCGCCCATAACGCCCGCCACGCCGATGGCGCGCTTTTCGTCGGATATGGCGATCATGCCCGACTTCAGCTCTCTGGGCTTGTCGTCCAGAGTTTCAAGCATCTCGCCGTTTCCGGCGTCACGCACGATTATTTTTCTGCCCTCAACATGGTCGAGGTCATAGGCGTGCATCGGCTGACCGTATTCAAGCATGATATAGTTGGTGATGTCGACCACATTGTTGATCGCGCGGAGACCCGCGGCGGTCAAACGGTTCTGCATCCATTTGGGCGAGGGGCCGATCTTGACGTTTTTGACCGCTCTGGCCGTGAATCTGGAACAGAGCTTGCTGTCCGCGATCTCAACTGCGGCGTAGTCGTTCACGTCCTCATCGTTGCCGGTGGCCTTTACTTCGGGAATTTTAAAATCTCTCGCGAAGGTGGCGGCCGTCTCGCGGGCGAGGCCGATTATGCTCATGCAGTCGGGGCGGTTTGATGTTATCTCAAATTCCGCCACGCTCTCGTCAAGACCCAGAGTGTGAGTGATGTCCTCGCCTATCGGGGTATCGTCGGGCAGGATCAGTATTCCGGTGGCGCGCTCCTTGGATATGCCCAACTCGTCGGTTGAGCACATCATGCCGAAGCTCATAACGCCTCTGAGCTTGCCCTTGGTTATCTTAATGCCGCCGGGCAGGGTGCTTTTGTGTTTGGCGACCGGCACTACCGCGCCCTCGAACACGTTGGGCGCTCCGGTGACTATCTGTATTTCCTCGTCCCCCACGTCGACTTGGCACACGACCAGTTTGTCCGCGTCGGGATGCTTTTCTATCTTGGTGATCTTGCCAACGACCACATTTTTAAACTCGGCTCCGAGGTTTTTTATTCCCTCAACTATCGAGCCGCTCATGGTGAGCCGGTCGGCGTATTCCTTTTCGGATATGCCGTCGGTGTTCATGTAGTCCTTGAGCCATGAAAGTGGTAAGTTCATATATATTCCTCCTACTGTTATATGTCTTGTTTTTAAAGATTATTCAGAAAATCTCTGACCTCGCGCGGGTTTTTAAGGGTTTCGGCACGCTTTCCCGAAGCGGCCGCCTCGCGGATCGCAGAGCGGTATTTCCCGCGGTTTTTCCGACCGTCGAGCAGCACCCAACGCAGAAACTCGGCGTCAAGCTTTTCGGGGCAGCCCTCGCCCATGTCGGGGCGGGATCTTCCGCGGTAGTTAAGGTACCGCTTTATCACCCGAAACAGGCAGATGAAACGGTTGAAGTCCAGAAACACGACCGTGTCCGCCGTATCAAGGCGCTCGTCAAACAGCACCTTCATATAGTTGCCGTCTATGACCCATTTTTCCCTTTCGAGAACGGGACGCAGGGCGTTCCGTTTATATTCTCTGCCGCTTTCGACCCAGCCGGGCAGCCAGTGGAGCGCGTCCAGATGGGTCGGCTCGGTCCCGATTTTTTCGGCTATTCGCCGCGCCAGCGTGGATTTGCCCGCTCCCGAAAATCCGAATATCATTACTCGTTTCATATAATCATTCCGAATAAATGTTTTATAGTATAAATATTTATATCTTAAATTGCTTTAAGAATTGAAGGTCGTTTTCGTAGAACAGGCGCAGGTCCTTTATTCCGTAGCGGAACATGGTCACGCGCTCAAGGCCCATGCCGAACGCGAAGCCCGAATATACCTCGGGGTCGATGCCGCAGTTGCGCAGCACCTTAGGGTGGACCATTCCGCAGCCCAGTATCTCGATCCAGCCCTCGCCCTTGCAGATGTTGCAGCCTTTGCCCTTACAGTTGAAGCACGAGATGTCGACCTCGGCGCTGGGCTCGGTGAACGGGAAGTGATGGGGACGGAAACGGAGCCTCGTGTCGTCGCCGTACAGCTTTTTGGCGAATACCTCGAGCGTGCCTTTAAGGTCGGCCATCGTGATGCCTTTGTCGATAACGAGACCCTCGACCTGATGGAACACAGGCGAGTGAGTGGCGTCGACAGTGTCGCTTCTGTAAACCCTGCCGGGCGAAATTATGCGTATGGGCGGCTTTTGCTTTTCCATGACGCGCACCTGCACGGGAGAGGTCTGGGTCCTGAGCAGCACGTTGTCGCTGATATAGAACGTGTCCTGCGTGTCTCTCGCGGGGTGGTCGGGCGGCAGATTCAGCGCCTCGAAGTTGTAGTAGTCAAGCTCGACCTCGGGGCCCTCGACGATCGAAAATCCCATGCCGATGAATATGTCTTGCAGATCGTCGAGCACTGTGGTGAGCGGGTGCTTGGCGCCCGTCTCGGGCTTTCTGCCCGGCAGCGCCACGTCGATGGTCTCGGCCTTGAGCTTCATTTCCTTAGCCAGCTCGGTCAGCGCTTTTTTCTTTTCCTCAAGAGCGCTCTCGATACCCGAGCGCACCTTGTTCGCCAGCTGTCCGATCACGGGGCGCTCCTCTTTTGAGAGCTTGCCCATGCCCTTCATAACCGCGGTGAGCTCGCCTTTCTTGCCGAGATATTTTACTCTGAGCGCTTCAAGGGCGTTTAAGTCCGCCGCGTTTTGAAGCTCGCTTTCGGCGCTCAGTTTTATGCTGTTTAACCGGTCTTTCATTATATAACCTCCCAATAGTGTTTTCACAAATTGTCATCTAACTATTTTAACATATAAAATTACATATTTCAAGCCAAAATAATAAATTTTGTAAGATAATTTAAAAAGAAAAAACCTTCGGGGTTTTCCCGAAGGCTCGATTTTGTCTTATTCGATGGGCTGCGCGTTGTCGGCGGGAACTCCCGCGGCTGCCGCGGGAACGACATTGCCGTTGCTGCGCATTTCGCTTCTGTTGCTGCGAACTATGTTCACGCACTGCTCCAGGTCTTTCATTGACGACATAACAACCTTCTCGACTGTCTCAAGCAGACTGTCGGCGTAGTTGTATGAAGAATCCGAGATCTGCTGAGCGTTGCTGCGCGCGTTCTCGATGATCTGGTTGCCCTGAACGATCGCCTTTTTCGTGATCTCGTTCTCGTTCACCATGGCGATGATCTTGTCCTCGGCGCTCTTGATAAGATTGTCGGACTCGGTCTGAGCCTCCTGAAGGATCCTCTGGCGCTCTTCTTTTATCCATTTGGCCTGCTTAAGGTCCTCGGGAAGCTTCAGCTTTATCTCCTGAAGCACATCAAGCAATTCGTCCTTGTCGAGAATGCAGCGGCCTGAAAACGGCACCGAAGCGCCTTTATCAATTATATCCTCCAGTTCATCCAACAGTTCTAATGCATCCATTTGCAAATACCTCCTTAAAAATATAAAGCCGAATTATGCGTCCGCGTTTTCAAAACGGCTTTTAATAATAGGGATTAAATCGTCCGGAACGAGCCCGTCAAGACATCCGCCGTACTTCGCGATCTCCTTAACGATGCTGGAGCTTAAAAACATGTAGTCCTGACTTGTGTGCAAAAACAAAGTCTCAAGCTCCGGGTTCAGCGTACGGTTGGTCAATGCCATCTGGAATTCGTACTCGAAATCAGATACCGCTCTAATTCCCTTAATAATTATACTTGAATTAATATTTTTCATAAAATCCGCGAGCAGCCCGGAAAACGAACAGATTTTAACGTTGTCCATATCTTTTGTCACGCTCTTGAGCATCTCCACGCGCTCCTCAACCGAAAAAGACGGCTGTTTTGAGCTGTTTATAAGTACCGCCACAATAAGTGTGTCAAACAGGCGGGACGCCCGCTTTATAACGTCAAGATGCCCGTTGGTGCATGGGTCAAAGCTGCCCGGATACACAGCAGTTTTCATAGCCTCACCTCTGCATAACCGTTATTATAGTCTTGCCGTACCGCGCCTCTCTTATGACATTGAAGCCGCACCGCGAAATTTCCTCTCCTCCGACCTCGGTCTCGGCCACGATCACGCCGCTAACGCTAAGCAGGCCGAGCCTGCCGATCTCGCCGAGTGCTTTTGTGACGTGCCCCTTGTTGTAGGGCGGGTCAAGGAATATTATGTCAAAGCCGCGATCATTGTCAAATCGGGCCCCGCCGGGTGTCGCGGCGGTCACGGTTCCGTTTGCGAGGCGCTTGATCAGCGGATACGCGTCGGTCTTAAACAGCGCGGCCCCGTCCATCAGACCGGAGCCGATGAGATTTGACTCAACGATTTTATATGACGATGGGTTTTGCTCTATGAACACGGCGCCCTCGGCGCCTCGGCTCAATGCCTCGATCCCCATAGCTCCGCTGCCCGCGAACATGTCAAGCACAAAACCGCAGGGCAGATGAGACTGAATAATATTAAAGACCGATTCCTTTACCCTGTCGGTTGTGGGACGGGTGCTGAGCCCGTCGGGAGCCTTTAATTTGTATCCTCGTCTTTTGCCCGATATTATTCGCAAAACAAGCCTCCAAACGAAAGAATTTTTCAAAATAATTACATTCACCTTATATTTATATATCAAAATTGTAAATTTGTCAAGGGTTTTAAATAAATTTGTAAAAATACAGCGATTTTAACAAATTATTTGCCGACATAAATAAACCCCGCGATTGCCGTAGAATGACTAAAGTAAAAACCTGGAAACCAGGTGGGATTTTCTCGGAAACTTTACAAGTCCACTGGACGACCCCGAAGGGTGTGAGGCATGTGCGCCGCCCCCGAAGATTAAAATCCCTTAATAATTTTGTTGGTTTTACATTAATGTCATAATTACGCACAACGCAGGGAATTATTTTATGTTCATATTATATCATATAAAACATGAAATTACAACACATATTTATGTTCTTTTTATAACAATTTTAATTGATTATTGTTACAAACGTTTCTGTTTTGTTACAAGTTTTTTCGGGCGGTTTACAGAGAATTAACAATTTCTTGTTTCCATATTTTTTGCATTGAAATTATATTTTATTTAGGTATAATTAAAATTGTGAGCGCATATTTTTGATTATAAATATATTGATAAGCTTTTATATTGATACGGTTTTCGAAAAATCAGGAGAAAAAATATGAGAATCGAAAAAATTAACGAAAATAAAATAAAGGTTCTGATCGACACCGACGAGGCTCGGGAATGGAACATCAGCGCCGGCAACATGGCGTCCGATTCGCCCGCGGTTCGGGAGATGTTCAGGACCGCTATACGCCTGGCGCAGCAGGAGGTACGGTTCAGCATCGACGGCGCCAAGCTGTTTGTCGAGGCTATTCCCGAGCATACCGACGGATTCGGGATGCTGATCACCAGAATTTTCAGCGACAAGGACCTAAACGCCGCGGTTGCCAACTGCTCCTACAGAGGCAAGATCAAAAAACGCTGTCTCTATCCCGAGAACGCGGAGAGCAAAATAAAAAGCTGCCGCATATTCCGTTTCGGTGATTTCGACAACGTGTGCCGCGCGGCCGAGGCGATACACAGAGATTTTTCTGGCGACAGCATGCTGTATAAATGCGACGGCAGCTATTATATGCTGCTGGCGCCCGACGACATAAGAATTATGCTGAGCGTTGAAAAAATAATGCTTGAGTTTTCCGACAAGCAGAACCGCACGCTCATATCCCACGGCAGGCTCAACGAGCTGGGCGATATCATGATAAAGCATGACGCGGTGAATGTGCTGGTCGAGTATTTTTCGTAGATGATGCTTACATATGGGAGGACGGCCTCGGCCGTCCTTTTAATTTTTTGTCGGTTTTACACAGTTATCGGCCCGTGTGAGGGCTCGGCTTTTTAATTGACATATTTTGAGTTTTGTGCTAACATAGGGATTAGCGATTAGTGAATAGCGAATACGCGGATATAATTCATCCTAAAATGTTAAGATGTGCCCGCGATCGTTGGGTTTATTGATTCGCGAAATTTTAATATAGAAAGGGTAATGAGTATGCTGTTTTCTTTGGATGATATAATGGAGTATATCGAGGATAACGACGTTAAGTTCATACGTTTGGTGTTTTTTGACATATTCGGAAATATGAAGAATATCTCGATCTTCGCCTCCGAGCTGCCGAGGGCGCTGGAGTACGGAGTGACCTTTGACGCCTCGGAGATCAACGGATTCATGAACGTGGGCGAGAGCGACCTTATGCTGCGTCCCGACCCGACGACCGCCGAGATACTGCCGTGGCGGCCGCAGCACGCCAGAGTTCTCAGAATATTCTGCGACATATGCTATCCCGACGGCAAGATGTTTGAGGGCGATTCCCGCAATATACTCAAAAAGTCGATCGACGATCTGGGGGAGAACGGACTGTACTGCGAGATAGGGACCGAGTGCAAGTTCTACCTGTTCAATCTTGACGAGCACGGCGAGATGACGGACATTCCCCACGACAACGGAACTTACTACGACGTGGCTCCGTCCGACAGGGGCGAGAATATCCGCCGCGAGATATGCCTGACGCTTGAGGAAATGGGCATACAGCCCAGAAGCTCAAAGCACGCGGGCGGTCCCGGCCAGCACCAGATCGTGTACAACCACGGCGCGCCCGTTGAGGCGGCAGACCATGTGATGACATTTAAAAATTTGGTTCGTACCATAGCCGATATGAACGGACTGTACGCCTCGTTTATGCCCCGCCCCATTCCCGACAAGAGTGGAAACGGAATGCACGTTCATCTGTCTTTGTATGAGAGCAAGACCGGAAAGAGCCTTATTGACATAGGCTGCGAGACGGGCCGCCGATTCATCGCGGGAATCATGGCGCATATAAATGAGATAAGCCTGTTTCTGTGCCCGACTGTGAACTCATACAGCAGGCTGGGTCAGTTCGAGGCGCCGAAGTTTGTGACATGGTCGCACCAGAACCGACAGCAGCTTATGCGTATCCCCACAAACACGGTGGGAGAGAGCCGTCTCGAGCTGCGCTCGCCCGACGGATGCTCCAATCCGTATCTGGTTATCGCGCTGATGATCTATGCGGGTATCGACGGCGTCAAAAACGAGATGAGGCTCGCCGATCCCGTTAACGTTACCTATAAGGAAGGCATTGAGGGGCTCGTTCGCCTGCCGCGGAACCTTGAGGAGGCCGTGCGCTTTGCCGAAAACAGCGATTTTGTGAAACGGGTGCTGCCGCGCAACATAACGGCGACATATATCAACGAAAAGCGCCGCGAATACAAAGAATATCTCAAATCCGAGAAAAAATAAAAACGTGTTCGCGGCGGGTCCGCAAATTCATAACGGGAAAGAATGTGATAGCGATTGAATGACAGGATTCTGATTGTTTCCGCGTCGGAAAAAAGCGCCGACGCGCTGGCGCGTATTCTGCGAAGGTACGCGATAAACAACATAGATTTTGCCTCGGGCGGAGCCGAGACAAGGCGCGCTGTGCTGCGCGTCGGTTACGCCTTGATTATTATAAACGCGCCGCTCAAAGACGAGCAGGGGAACGACCTGGCGGCGGACATGATACGCGGCACAAGGTCGTCGGTGATACTGATAGCCAAAAATGATATCGCCGATGTGCTGGCGTCAAAGGTTGAGGGCGACGGGGTGTTCGTGGTGCCGAAGCCGCTGCAGCAGAGGCAGTTCTGGAGCGCGGTGAGGCTTGGGCTGGCGTTTTCGGCCCGAATCGCCGAGATCGATAAAAAGATGGCGAAGCAGGAAAAAAAATACGAGGAGCTGCGGATAATATCCCGAGCCAAATGCGTGCTGATAGAGCGGGAGAGAATGACCGAAAAGGAAGCCCACCGATTTATAGAAAAGCAGGCTATGGACAAACGCGAGAGCCGAGCGAACATAGCCGCGGGAATTTTAAAGCGATATATTTAAATGATTTGTCATTTAAATATATCGCTTTTAACGTAGGGACTAGAGAGTAGGGTCTAGGGACTAGGCCTCCCCCTCAGACGCCTACGGCGCCAGCTCCCCCTCCTTCGGAAGGGGAGCCTTTTTTTGCTTCCCCTGCGCAAGTGGGGAAGCGCGATAGCAGGGGAAGGGGAAGCTTTTTTTAGTTCGCGGGGATATGCGAATGATTTTTGCCAAATTATTTCCGCGTAGTACCTAGATCCTATATTCCCTAGTCCCTACGTTGGCACCACATGGCACTCAAAGCCGTTTATAATAAAATTGTGCCGAGGAAAACGGCGCGAAATTATTATGAAAGGAGCATAATTATGCTTGGATTTGGAAACAGAAAACAGAACCCGGAGGAGCGGGAGTATCTCGAGGCCGCGCGCGGCGGATATCCCGTTCAGCCGCAGGGGTACCCCGCGCAGGCGCAGCCGGGAGCGGCGCCCATGCAGGGTATGATGCCCGGAATGATGCCCGGAGCCGCGGCAATGCAGTACGGCATGCCGATGCCCGCTCGTGGTATGCGCGGCGGAGCCGATCCGCGGCTTGAGGCGTATATCGCCAAAAGAACCGCGGAGATCGACGCGCAGGTCAGGGAGTTCTCGAGAAAGAATCCCGATTTTGACATCAGACGCGAGCTTCAAGACCCCAAGTTCTGCAACTATCTGTGGGGCAACGGGCTCAGCGTTGAGGACGCCTACTATCTTGCCCACCGCGGCGAGGAGCAGGCTGAAAACGACCGCGCAAAGCCCGAGGAGCCCGAGAAGAGAATCTCGGAGAACGGGACATCAAAGCCCGGCGGCAGCGGTATGGTGAAAAAGAACCCCGAGGACATGAGCGACGAGGAGGTTGACGACATCATAAGACGCGTCCGCCGCGGCGAGAAGATCTCGTTTTAGTCCGAGACGCGAAAAAACAAAACTTTAAACGGAGGTATTTTTAATGAGTATTAATTACAACACCCAGACAACGACCACAAACCGCGTGGGCAACAACGTTACCCCCGAGATGAAGGCATATTACGACAGGCAGATGATCCGCTTTGCCTCTCCCAAACTGGTTCACGCCCAGTTCGGTCAGAGCAAGCCGATCCCCAAGGGCTCGGGCAAGACCATAGAGTTCCGCCGCTTCAGCCCCCTGCCAAAGGCGATGAAGCCGCTGACCGAGGGCGTTACGCCCAAGGGCAACCAGCTGAACGTGACAACCGTTGAGTCCACGGTCGATCAGTACGGCGACTATGTTACGCTTTCCGATATGCTGACGCTTTCGGCAATCGACAACGTTATAGTCGAGACCCAGAACGTGCTGGGCGACCAGGCGGGCAGAACGCTCGACACGGTTATTCGCGAGAAGATCAACGCGGGCACCAATGTGCAGTACGGCGACGGCAAGGCGGACAGAAACGTGCTTGTGGGCGGTCAGGCGAGTGGCAATGACTATCTCAGCGTGGCCGCGGTCAAGAGAGCGGTCGCCACGCTCAAGCGCAACAACGCTCAGCCCATCAAGGACGGCTGCTATGTGGCTATAATCCACCCCGATGTGGCGAACGATCTGACAAACGACCCCGAATGGAAGGCCGTTAAGCAGAACGTGGACCCCAAGGACTGGTACAACGGCACGATCGGCAAGATCCACGGCGTTGTGTTCGTCGAGTCTACCGAGGCGAAAATTTTCAGAGCCGCGCCTCTGCGCAAGATGGCAAACATCACGATCGGAGACCCCGAGAGTCTGACCGTGGCGGCGGTTTCCGGCAAGGTCATCACGGTGGCCGAGGAGATAGCGTCGAGCGACGCGACGGCTCTGACGGGCAGAGCTATCCAAATAAACGGCTTTGACTACACGATCACATCCGCGACTGCGGGCGATCCCGGAGCGGCGAAGATCACGGTGACCGAAACGCTGAGCCCCACGGTGACGGCGGGCTCGATAATCTATCCCGCGGGCGCCGGAAAGGACGGCAGAGACATTTACTCCACGCTGTTCATCGGCCAGAACGCCTACGGCGTCACAAATATCGCGGGCGGCGGTCTTGAGACTATCATCAAGCAGAAGGGCAGCGCCGGCACGGGCGATCCTCTCGACCAGAGAAGCACCGTCGGCTGGAAGGCCACTCAGACGGCGGAGATCCTTTCTCCCGAGTTCATGGTGAGAGTCGAGACCACCTGCAGCTACTAATATCGGGAGGCGAGACAAATGGCAATGACAAAAAAACAGAAATACGAGGCGGAGCTTGAGGCGTTCTATAACGAGCCGGTGCCCCTTATGCTGGTGAAGGACAACTGGAAAAACAAGGACGATCTGACCGTGACGGTCAACGGCACCAACTATCAGATAAAGCGCGGCGAGACCGTCACGGTCCCGCGAAAGGTCGCGCTGGCGGTGGAGCGCGCTCACAGGCAGGAGCTTGCCGCCGAGGAATACATAGACAGCCTGAAGGCGTAGGGCGGTGATGTGATTGAAGCTTTTAAAAGCGATAGAGGCGGCGGACGCCCTCAGCCCCAACAGCTTTGATTTTGAGGAAAAGCTGGCATGGTGCGGCGAGGTGTCGCTGTCCCTGCGCCGCCACATCAAAAAATATTACGACATCATCGAGACTGTTGTGAGCTGCCGCGAGGAGCTGGAGCTGCCCGAGGATATCTCGATCGACAATATCGAAGCGGCCTACCTCGGCGGCAGACCGCTGACAAAGGCGGATCTCAGGAGCCTGCCGTATCTGGCGGGCACCGATCTCCGCCGCAGGTTCGGCCTGACCTTCGGCTCGCCCAAGCTGCTTAAGATAATTTATCTCACGAGCCCCGGCGAGGTGCGGGATATCTGTATCGAGGGCGAGTTCAACATAAGCGAAAACGTGATCGAGGGGTGGATGCTGCCATTTGAGCAGGGCGATGAGATCATCTGCGAGATGCCCGATGATCCGGAGTTTGAGCCCGCGCATACCTATGTCTATGAAAATGACGGCGAGAGAGTGCGTCTGACGGATGATATCTTCACGCCCGAGACGGGCGCCAGGCTTGTGATAAAGAGGGTGATAGACGATGAGACCGAGGCGGAGGCCCCCTATGACCGCATGTACATCGAATATCTGCTGGCGAAGATCGCTCTGTATCAGCACGACTACGACACATACTCGAGCCACATGATACAGTACAACAACATCTACGATGAGTACAAAAGGGACTACAAAACGCGAAACCCGCTGAACGATTTGGCGCGTTTCAAAAATTACTGGTAGGAGGCGGAAATATGTATATGCCGATTGCGGCTCAAAAGAGCAAAAACAAAAAGGTCGATATCCTGAGCTTTTTCGGATACGACCAAAGAGAAAAGATCGACGACAGACAGCTCGCGGAAATGCTCAACATGTCCTCCGACGCGGCTCCCTGTCTGGCGCCCCGAAAACCCAGACGGCATATAGCCTCGCAGAAGGGCATAACCGCGCTGGCTCTTCCGGAGTATGACCCCGGCGGCCTTGACTCGTTCACGGGCGTCGCGGACGGGAGCTTTTACTACAAGGGCAGGCGCGTCGACAATATCGCGCTGAGCAAGGGTGAAAAGTCGATCGTGGATTTCGGCGGGAACATCTGCATTTTTCCCGATAAGGTGTACTACCGTTATCTGCCCGACCCGGAGGACGGGCAGATCAAAAGCGAGCTCAGGCCGATGGGCAAAAGCATGACGGTGACGAACGCCTCGTTCTACTCCTACTACGACGAGATAAGCGGCAGATACAGAGCGAGGATCAGCCGAGACAACAGCGCGCGGTTTGATTTGATATTCAAGCCCGGCGACAGCCTTGTGATATCCGGCTGCTCCAGGGCGCAAAACAACACTCTCGTGGTTGACAGCAAAAAAGACGTCGCGACGGACGAAAGCATCGTCAGCGCGATCGTCAAAGAGGCGGGCGTCAGCGATCTGGATTTGCTGCTTTATAACAAAAAGGGCGGCTACGCTTTTTTTGAAAACGGGCACGAGAGCGCGGAGGTCAAGATAGAGATATACATTCCCGATATCGTCTGCGCCTGCGTGCACAACAATCGCCTGTTCGGAGCCTCGGAAAGCGGCGAGTATATTTTTGCTTCAAAGCTGGGTGACTGCTTTAATTTCTCGTCATTCAGAGGCCTCGCCGACGACAGCTGGTTCGCCGAGATCGGCACGCCCGGAGCCTTTACCGGAATTGTCAGCTACAGGACCTCGGTTGTGGCGTTCAAGCGCGACTATATCCACCATGTGTACGGAGATTCGCCGGCCAATTTTTCGGTGCCGAAGCAGACGCTGAGCGGCGCTCTTGACGGAAAGAGCGTCGCCGAGGTCGGCGGAATTCTCTACTACATGGCGGCGGATGGGTTTTATGAGTATACCGGCGGCGAGCCCGAGAGGATAAGCCGCCCGATCAAAACCCTGTTCGCATCCTGCAAGAGCGGCACCGACGGCAGGCGTTACTACGCCTGCGCCGCGGACAAAAGCGGCAAAACGTCGCTGCTGGTGTATGATCCCGATATTGGCGTTTGGCACAGGGAGGACGACACAAAATTCGTCGATTTTGTCCGCGTGGGTGAGAGACTGTACGGCGCGACCGAGAACGACATGTACCTGCTTGGGGACGAGGAAGCGGAGGAGATAATAAGATGGTGCGTGGTATCCAAAAAATTTACGCTTGACGATTTTGATTTCAAGAGCGTGAACGCCGTCTATATCCGTCTGGAGTCCGAGTCCGACACCAAGGTCACAGTGAGTTTTTCGGCCGACGGCGAGGATTTCACCGTCCGCGGCGAGATCAAAGGAGAAAAGGGCTTTTCGGTACACCGTATTCCGATAAGGCTCAAAAAGTGCGACAGCTTCCGCATCATGCTGGAGGGCGAGGGAAAGGCGGTCGTCCACGATATAGAAATGATAACCTACACAGGAGGTAAAACGAATGTCGAAGACATCAGGTAGAACAAAAACCAATCAGATAAAGGTCGAGGTCCCGCGGCGCCCCGACGGCATGGTCGGCGTCCGCGCCACTCTGCGCAACATGGGGATCGACAACAGTCTGATAGGCTACAACGAGGCGAACAAAACGGTCACATTGGGCGGCAGAGAGCTGATGAGGCCGCAGTATATAAACGAGCAGGCGGGAATTTCTTTTTCAATGCCCGCGGATATACAGCGCAGCGTGGCTCAGTTTTATTCAAACACGAGCAATCCGGTCGTCAGAGTCTCGGACGCCTACAGCGGCTACGCGGGCAGATACGGCCTTTCAGCCGACGCGCTGGGCTATTCGAACGGAGTCGTCACTATCGGCGGAATACCGCTTGACACGCTTTATATAGACGACGACGGCAAGGCGTGGGCGTTCCAAAACGACGTGCGGTCGGCGGTTGACGATTACGTTAACTCGATAGGCGCCGTATCGCCGAACGAGCTGCTCGAGCGGTACAACGATATGTACCTGCCGCGGATCGAAAGTCTCAGCGATTCGATCATGAACCGAAAGGAATTTTCATACGATCCCGAGACCGATCCGGTGTACGGGGCTTACCGCGACCAATATATGCAAAGCGCCGAACGCGCCGCCGAGGATACAATGGCGGCGTATTCCGCCATGACCGGAGGATATTCAAACTCGGCGGCGGTGACCGCGGCGGGGCTGGCGCAGCAGTATTATATGAGCCGGCTTTCGGGAATGATACCCGAGCTTGCGCAGCAGGCGTATGAGCGTTACTCGGACGGCCTGAGCCGCGACGCTGAGCTGCTTGACGATATGATCGGGCTTTACGACACGGTTTGGGGCAACGCGTACGCCGCGAACAGCAAGACGATAAGCAATGCCAATTCCTCGCTGTCGAGCAACGCTTCGAGAGACCAAAACTCTTTCGAGCGCAACTGGGCGGAGGCGATGAATTCCCAGGACTACGACTGGACCGAGCTTTTGAATAAACAGAAATACAACTGGGCCGAGAAACAGAACAGTCAGGACTACAACTGGACAGACGTGCTGAACGGCCAGAAGTCGCAGTCCAACATGCTGGGACTTGAAAACGCGGCAAACGAGAATATTATGCAGGGGATATACATGGATTATTACAACGATATGCTCCGCGCGCAGCTTGAGGGCGAACGCCTCGACAATCGCCTGACGCAGGAGCGCATAAACCAACTGATCCTTCAGAACATGCTCGGCATGTAAACCGCTAATAAAAACGCCTTTCGAAATATAATTCGGAGGCGTTTTTTTGAATTTAATTATTGACACTTTTCGAGGTCGCTGTTATAATTTAATATCATAGCTTTTAGGAAAGCGCTTATCAAAGGGTGAGGCATGTGCGTGTTGCGATTTGTGACGACGAGAATGCTTGGGTGAACAGGATCGAAGAACATCTGCTCAAATTTAAGGAGTCTCACAAGAATATCGAATGGGAGGTATTCTATTCGGGTGAGCAGCTTGTTGAGCATTATTCCTGCGGGGGAAGATTTTTTGATATTATTATACTTGATATCGAGCTTAAAGAGCTGTCGGGTATCGAAACCGCTTTAAAGATTCGCGAGGCGGACAAAAAAACCGCTATTTTTTTCATGACGTCTCACACGAAATATGTTTATGACTGCTTTAAGCCCGCGCCCGCGAATTTCTGGGTCAAGCCCGTCGAGTATGAGGTCTTGCGCGATGATTTTGAGGAAGTTATACGAAAGTCGGCCGACATGCAAAAAGAGCTTATTTTCAAATGCCGCGGCGAGTACAAAAAGATCCCGCGCGGAAGCGTGAACTATATCACAAGCAGCGCTAAAAAGGTGCTTATTCACACCGAAGGCGGGGATTTTGAAATATACGGCACGCTGAAAGGCATTTCGGAGCGGCTCGGAGCCCGCGGTTTTTCGTCTCCCCATAAGTCATACTTCGTTAATCTCGACAAAGTGGAGACCTTTAACGCAAAAGAGGTGGTACTGAGCGGAGGCGAGCATATACCCGTCAGCAAGTCTAGGCGGCAGCAGTTCAAAAAGGATTTTCTTGAGTATGTGAGCGGAGATAATTATGATATATACGGCGATTGACTTGATCACATTGGTGTTTGAGATAATAGTTACATATATGTTTTTCGATGCGGTGCTTGATTCGCGCAGGGGCGGCGCTTTGGCGCGCGCGGCTGTAGGCGCGGCATACTGTGTTTTGACATGGCTTTATAATATTTATATCGAGTCGTTTGTTTTGTCTTTTGTAATTATGCTGCTTTTAACGTTTATGTGCACCGCGGTATACAAAGACAGCGCGCTGAAAAAATTATTGATGTCGCTGCTTTATATGCTTTTTATTGCAGTCTCAAATTTTGTTTTTATTTTGGCGGGACTGACCTTCGGGATCTCCATTGAGGAAATGGTAAGAGACAAAAGCATATACAATATCATGGGTCTGGTCATTGTTATGATCCTGATGACTATTATGGTTAAAGCGGCGGGACTGTTTTTTTACAGAAGCCGAGCGAAGGTCAGCGCGAGTTATTGGATATTGCTTCTCAGTATCCCCGTTGTGAATATTATTTTTATACTGCATTACACCCGCTATCTTTACAGTCTCAACGCGGAGTTTTCATATTCTCTTGTTATATTGACGGTCTCAGCGATGTATTCGACCCTGCTTGTGTTTTATCTTTTCGATAAGCTGACGGCGCTGCTCTCGGAGCGCGACGCGCTGAGCGAGCAGGTGGGCGGACAGAGGCGCCGGGACGTTGAAATTGATAAAAAAGAGGAGCATATTATGTCGGTCAGACATGATATAGTAAACCATATGCGGGTAATTCAATCGCTGATACGGCGCGGCGACCCGGATGCGGCGGATCGGTACATAGACGAGCTGGGTCTTGATTTCGAGGGCGCCGATGAATTGATCGACACCGGAAACACGGCGATAGATATTTTGGTCAGCGGAAAAAAGAGCGCCGCCCGGCGGCTCGGTATAGTTTTTCGCGAGAAAATGATCATTCCCGAAAATCTGAAAATAAGCAATGTTGACGCGGTGATACTTCTGGGCAATCTGCTGGATAATGCCATTGAGGGCTGCGAAAGAGCCGACGCGGCGGAAAAGCATATTGATCTGACGCTGAAGTACAGAAACAGCTATCTGCTCTGCGTTGTTGAAAACACGTCGGATCCGGTCAAAATCGGACGCGGCTTTTTGAAAACGTCAAAACAGGATGCGGACTCTCACGGTATCGGCCTTAGAAATATAAAGCGCATCGTGAACAAATACAACGGAGAGTCGGTCCAAAAATATGAAAACGGAGTTTTCGTATCCGAAATATTGATTTTTATTGATTAAATTTTTGATTGACCTGAGACAGCGGTCTATTTTTCCCGAAAAACAGACCAGTTTTACCGTGTAGAGATTTTTTGCGCGATTTTTGTGTTATAATATGATCAGCGGACGCGGACGGGTGCGGCGGCCGACTTGGTGAGTTTTATTAATAAAACCCTTTAAAAACCCGAGCCGCGCGGCTCGGGTTTTTCGTTCAAGTTTTTGTGTTATTCGGAAATGACCTCGGCTTTTTCGATCACTATCGGGGTTTGGGGCATTCCCTGAGAATCGCGGGGAACATCAAGAAATCCGTCCACTACTTCCATGCCCTCGGTCACCTGTCCGAAAACGGCGTAATTGCCGTCGAGATTCGGCAGATCGTCATAGCATATATAGAACTGGCTGGACGCCGAGTCGGGAGCCTGCGAGCGCGCCATTGCCACGCTACCGCGCAGATGCGGAAGCGTGTTTTGCTCAAAGCCGTTTGAGTAGAACTCGCCCTTGATCGTCTTGTCGCTGCCGCCGGTGCCGTTGCCGTCGGGATCGCCGCCCTGCGCCACAAACGCGTCGATCACGCGGTGGAATGTCAGGCCGTCATAAAAACCGCTTTTTACCAGACTCAGGAAGTTTTCGACCGTCTCGGGCGCGTACTCGGGCGCGCAGACAATGGTGAAGGTTCCGCCGTCGCTCATGGTGAACTTAACTGTAGGTCCGTCCTCGGGGACTTTGCCGTCAAACTCGAAGGCCTCTCCTACATTCTTTGATGAACTGTCTGAGTTTGACGAGCTGTCTGATTTTGAGTCGCTTGATTTTGACGAGCTTTGCGAGCCGCAGGCGGTCAGCGCCGACAATGCCAGAGCGAGCGCGGCGACCAGACAAAGCCGTTTTAAAATTTTTGTGTGTTTCATTTGGGTTCCTCCTAAAAATATTATTGTATATATTTTACATAAAATACGGCATGATGTCAAGGCCGGAGACGGTTTTACAAAAAAGCCGCGTATTTCGGCGGCTGTTTTGTATAATTTTTTTGTTGACTTTTTTCTCATACAGTGGTATACTGTATAAACCGAACAAAGGCGTTCGTCTGCTCAATGAGCGGCGAACGCCTGTTTTTTTGCTCGGAATACGGGCGTCGGGAGAATATTTTCGCGGAAGCGCGCGTTTGAATATCCCCGATCGCTATGTTGGAAGGAGAAAGAGCTATGCTACTCAGAGAAGGCGAAAACGGCAACAGGATTCCGGCGGGATGCGCTATATCCGGTATTTTCTCGAAAAGCGGAACGAGAATCAACGGCAAGCAAATCATCGATTCGATTTCCGTTATGCACGACCGCTCAAACGGTCTCGGCGGCGGATTCGCGGGTTACGGCATTTATCCCGAATACAAGAATCAGTATGCCTTCCACGTTTTCTACGAAACAAACGAGGCGAAAGAAATCTGCGAAAGGTACCTCGACCGTCATTTTGACGTTATCAACCTTTCGAAAATACCCATCAGAAGGATCCCCGAGATCAAGGACGAGCCCCTGATCTGGAGGTATTTTGTCGATCCCCTGCGCACGCGGCTGGCGGCCTCGCAGCTTGACGAGAAGGAGTACGTTGTGCGCTGCGTCAACAGGATCAACACCAAGCTTGACGGCTGCTATGTTTTCTCATGCGGAAAGAATATGGGCGTGTTCAAGGCGGTGGGATTCCCCGAGGACGTGGGCAGATTCTACAGATTAAACGAATACGACGGCTATTGTTGGACGGCGCACGGCCGCTATCCCACAAACACTCCCGGCTGGTGGGGCGGAGCGCATCCGTTCGCGATGCTTGATTACTCGATCGTGCACAACGGCGAGATCTCGTCCTACGACGCGAACCGCCGCTTTATCGAGATGTACGGCTACAAATGCAACCTTTTGACCGACACCGAGGTCATCACCTACATAACCGACTATCTGCTTCGCAAGCAGAAATTGAGCCTTGAGGAAATGGCGAGCGTCGTGGCCGCGCCCTTCTGGTCGACCATAGAACACATGGAGGAGCCGGAAAAAAGCAGACTCAAATTCCTGCGCAACAAGTTCAGCAGTCTGCTTATCACGGGTCCGTTCTCGATACTGCTCGGCTTCACCGGAGGCATGATGGCCTTAAACGACAGGCTCAAGCTGCGCAGCATGGTTGTGGGCGAGAAGGACGACATGGTCTATATCGCCAGCGAGGAGTGCGCCATGCGCGTGATAGAGCCCAACCTTGACACTATCTGGTCGCCCAGAGGCGGCGAGCCTGTGATCGTGCGGCTTTACGACGAGGCAATGGAAGAGATCGGAGGTGACGAATAATGCTGCGTGACTACTTATATCCCGAATACGAGGCGGTGCGCAATTCCGAGCTGTGTATCGGCTGCCGCGCCTGTGAGCGCCAGTGCTCAAACGAGGTTCATCGCTACGACAGCGACCTGGGCAAGATGGTGAGTGACAGCACAAATTGCGTTGATTGTCAGAGGTGCGTTTGCCTCTGCCCGACCCACGCCCTTAAAATTGTAAAGAGCGACCATACATTCAAGCTCAACGCCAACTGGACACAGGAGGCTATAACCGACGTTATTCGTCAGGCGGGCACCGGAGCGGTGCTGCTTTCCGCCATGGGCAACCCAAAGGAATACCCGGTCTATTGGGACAAGATGCTCATCAACGCGTCTCAGGTGACAAATCCGTCGATCGACCCGCTGCGCGAGCCTATGGAGACAAAAACGTACCTCGGCAAAAAGTCTGAGGAGATACAAAGGGACAGAAACGGAAACATTATTCCCGAGACATCGCCGCAGATCGAACTGGAGACGCCGATCATGTTTTCGGCCATGTCCTACGGCTCGATAAGCTACAACGCTCACAAGAGCCTCGCGACGGCGGCCGAGGAGCTGGGCATCTTATACAACACAGGCGAGGGCGGACTGCACGAAGACTTTTACCAGTACGGCCCCAACACGATCGTTCAGGTCGCGTCGGGAAGATTCGGCGTGCACGAGGACTATTTAAACGCTGGCGCCGCCATAGAGATCAAAATGGGTCAGGGCGCCAAGCCCGGCATTGGCGGACACCTGCCGGGTGAGAAAATAGTTGACGACATTTCAAAGACAAGAATGATCCCCGAGGGAACCGACGCGATATCGCCGGCGCCCCATCACGACATATACTCGATTGAGGACCTGCGACAGTTGGTGTTCTCGCTGAAAGAGGCCAGCGACTACAAAAAGCCGGTCATCGTCAAGATCGCGGCCGTGCATAACGTGGCGGCGATCGCAAGCGGCATAGCCAGAAGCGGCGCGGATATAATCGCAATCGACGGTTATCGCGGCGGCACGGGCGCGGCTCCCAAAAGAATACGCGACAACGTGGGTATTCCCATTGAACTGGCGCTCGCAAGCGTAGATCAGCGTCTCCGCGACGAGGGCATCCGCGACGAGGTGTCCGTTGTCGTCGGCGGAAGCATCAGAAGCAGCGCCGACGTGGTAAAGGCGATAGCGCTTGGCGCCGACGCGGTCTATATCGCGACATCGGCTCTTATCGCACTGGGCTGCCATCTCTGCCGCAGCTGTCAGGCGGGCAAGTGCAACTGGGGCATTGCCACCCAGGTGCCCGAGCTGGTAAAGCGCCTCAACCCGGCGGACGGCAAGGAAAGGCTTGTGAATCTGGTTCATGCCTGGACCCATGAGATCAAAGAAATGATGGGCGGTATGGGCATCAACTCGATCGAGGCTCTGCGCGGAAACAGGCTTATGCTCAGAGGTATCGGGCTCACAAGCAAAGAGCTTGAGATCCTGGGCATCAAACACGCGGGCGAATAAGGAGGGAATGCCGTAATGAAAAGAATTTATGTTAATGAGGAATGGTGCCTCGGCTGCCATTTGTGCGAATACCAATGCGCCTTCGCAAATTCGGGTATGGACGATATGGTCAAGGCCCTAAAGGGCAAGACCATCCATCCGAGGATACAAGTCGAGGGCGACAACAAGATAAGCTTCGCGGTCAACTGCCGCCATTGTTCCGACGCCCGCTGCGTCAAAGGCTGCATTTCCGGTGCGCTGTCCCGCGATAAGGACGGAGTCGTGGTAATAGACACCGACAAGTGCGTGGGCTGCTTCACCTGCATACTGTCCTGCCCCTACGGCGTGATAATGCCGTCGAGCGACCATTCGGTAGTGCAGAAGTGCCAGCTTTGCATGGACAACGCGTCGGGAGAACCCGCCTGCGTCAAGGGCTGCCCCAACAGAGCGATAGTATATGAGGAAAGGATTTAGGGTGATATTATGAAATATGATTACTTGATAATCGGTAACTCTATCGCCGCTGTCGGCTGCATCGAGGGCATAAGGGAGAACGACACCGAGGGCAGTATCTGCGTTGTTACCGATGAGAATTACAGAGTTTACGGACGGCCGCTGATCTCGTATTATCTGTGGAACAAGACCACCGAGAAAAAGATGCTGAGCTACAGACCGGATAATTTTTATAAGAAAAATGACGTCGAGCTTATGCTCGGCACAAGGGCCGAGAAGATAAACCCCGAAAAGAAAACGGTCAGCCTCAGCGGAGGCCGCGAGATCGGCTACGGCAAGCTGCTGATCGCCGCGGGCTCATCGCCGTTTGTGCCGCCCATGAAGGGCCTCGACGGAGTGGAAAAGAAATTCAGCTTTATGACGCTGGACGACGCCAAGGTTCTGGCGGAAGCGATAGGCAAAGACAGCCGAGTGCTGATAGTCGGCGCGGGTCTTATCGGCCTCAAGTGCGCCGAGGGAATAAGCGACCGCGCGGGCAGCCTGACCGTTGTAGATCTGGCGAACAGGATACTCCCGAGCATTCTGGACGAAAAGGGCTCCGCCATAGTCCAAAAACACATCGAGCGCCGCGGCGTTAAGTTTTACTTAAACGACAGCGTGGCCGAGTTTAAAGACGGAACGGCGACCCTTTCAAGCGGCAAAAAGATAGAGTATGACGCGGTGGTTATCGCAGTGGGCGTGCGGCCCAATACCGCTCTCGCGGCCGACGCGGGCGGCGAGGTGAACCGCGGAATCGCCACCGACCTGAAGTGCGTGACCACGATCCCCGATGTGTACGCCGCGGGCGACTGCGCCGAATGCTTAAACAGCATAACGGGCAAGAGCCAAGTCCTGGCGCTGCTGCCGAACGCCTACATGATGGGGCACGCGGCGGGCGTCAACATGAGCGGCGGCGAGGAATTATACGACGACGCCATTCCGATGAACGCCATCGGATTCTGGGGCCTGCATATCATAACCGCGGGCGACTACGAGGGCGAGGCGTATGTGAAGCGCGAGGGGACCAAGTACAAAAAGCTGGTTACCGCGAACAACAATCTGCGCGGATTCATACTGATCGACGATATCGAAAGAGCGGGAATCTACACCCGTCTGGTTCGCGAAAAGACGCCGCTTGACGAGATAGATTTCGAGGCGATAAAAGAAAGACCGCAGGAGATGGCGTTCTCAAGAGCGGTCAGAAAAGACGACTTAGGAGGTGTCAAGTAATGAAAATCAACGCGGGACTCACATACTACGATGAGATAAACAAAAAGATCCGCGCCACACGCGACAAAAAAGTCGAGGTGGACAACTGCCTGGGTCAGAGATATATCGGCTGCGGAATTTCCGGCAAGGAGCTTGTGGTAAACGGCACGCCCGGTAACGCGCTTGGGGCCTACTTAAACGGCGGTACCGTGACAGTCTACGGAAACGCGCAGGACGCCACCGGCGACACCATGAACGACGGCGTGATCTCGATACACGGCTCGTCGGGCGACGCCACGGGCTACGCCATGCGCGGCGGCAAGATCTTCGTGCAGGGCGACGCGGGCTACCGCGCGGGCATCCACATGAAGGCGTACAAGGACAAGGTCCCGGTGCTGGTGATCGGCGGCAAGGCCGGAAGCTTTCTCGGCGAGTACCAGGCCGGCGGATATATAATCGTGCTGGGTCTGGGACACGACGACAGAAAGACAGTCGTCGAAAGGTTCTGCGCCACGGGAATGCACGGCGGCAAGATATTCCTGCGCTGCGAGGAACTGCCGTTTGACATTCCGCCCCAGGTCAACGCGCGCAAGGCCGAAAAAGCCGACCTTGACGAGATAGAGGGCTACATCGACGAGTATATAGAAATGTTCGGCGGCGACAAGGCGATAATCATGAAGAAAAACTTTTTCGTCCTGACCCCCGACAGCAAGAACCAGTATAAGCAGATATATACGGCATGCTAACGTAGTGATTAGCGATTAGATAATAGCGAATACGCGGGAATAATTCGGCAGATTTCTTTGCCGTGTTCCCGCGTTCTTTTGTACGATGTCTGTCTTGCCCCGCCTCAGGCGGGGCTTTTTTTATTGCATAAAATCAATTCGCGGCGCATAGGATTAAGCAGGAAAAATTCGGGAGGTGCGGAAGATGGAGAATACCGAGGCGGGCGCGAAGCACACCGTGGTGATCGAGGATAGGAGCAGGATAAAGATCAACCGCGTGGAGGACGTGGAGAGCTTCAACGAGGAAAAGGCGGTGGTGTACACCGCGATGGGGGTCATGGTGGTGACCGGATATAATTTCAAGGTCAGCAAGCTGAACGTGGACGACGGACAGCTCATAATCGACGGCGAGGTCGACAAGATCGAGTACACCGAGGCCGCGGGAGGCCAAGAGCAGAGCGGCGGATTTTTCGGCAGACTGTTCAGGTAGGCCGCTTATTATTTACGGAGGATAAAGCTATGGACAAATTTACTGAGGCGAACGAGATCGCTTATTTTTTGGAGTCTATGGGATGCGGCGCGCTTTTCGCGGCGGCTTATGATTTTCTGCGGGCGCGCAGGAGAGAGAAAAAAGTCAAAGCCTTTTTTGTGTATCTTGAGGATATCGCGTGTCTCGCGGCATTGGGACTTCTGGCGTATGCCCTCGCGTTTCGCGAGAACGTCGGTATCATACGGTGGTACGGGATATTGGGATTAGGCCTAGGCGCGTTGCTTTTGAAGCTTGCGCTGGGCGACCGCCTGATGCGCTTTTTCGAAAAGGTTTATCGTCTTTTTACGCGGATCATGTGTTTTGTTGCCAAGATCCTGCTTTTTCCCGTCCGCCTGGTCTCAAGGCTGATAAGGCGCCCGATAAGCGTTGTAGTGTGGCACTCGCGGGAGGGCTCGCGCGAGATAGCCGATATATGGCGGACGCTTAAAATCAGGATCTCAAACAGGCTGCGCTCATAGCAAAAAATTATTAAATTAAGACAAAATTTTCATTAATTTTGATTGACAAAGACCGCGAGGTATTATATAATACAATATATAATGTGATAAATATGTACATATTGTATCATGTTGTATTTCAAATTTTTCGCGGCAGGTGGCCTGTTATGAGAAGCAGAACAAGAAACACAAGAAGACGCTCCGCCAATGTCAGAGACAGAGCGGCGCGGACGATCAAAAAAACCGGAAAGGTTAAAATAAATTTCAAAAGGCTTGCGCTGAGCCTGTTTGTTATGGTGTTTTGCGTGTATTTTGTCTGCACCGTGATAGGCCAGCAGACGGTTTTAAGCCGCAAGAATGACGAGATACAAAGCATCAACGAGCAGATCGAGACCGCGTCTCGAGAAACCGAGCGCCTTAGCGGCGAGCTTGAGAGCGTCAACGATCCCGAATATATGGAGCGTATGGCGCGCGAGAAGCTCGGACTTGTCGCTCCCAACGAGCGGGTTTATATCGACCTGAGCGGCAGCAATTAATTTCGGAAATAATTAATTAACATATCGGGAAGCGCGGGCTTCCGGAAGGGAACAAAACATAATATGCAAATTGAAGAAGGAACGGTACTCGATGCGAGAATTACCGGTATTACGTCTTTTGGCGCGTTTGCCGATCTCGGAGAGGGAAAATCAGGTCTTATTCATATTTCCGAAATTGCCCCGACATATGTCGAGGATGTGAAAGACCATCTGAAAAAAGGACAAAGGGTCAGAGTTAAGGTTATTGCCGTTCAGGGTGACAAAATCAGTCTTTCGATCAAGCGCGTTGAGCAGGAGCAGCAGAAAAAGCCCCGCCGAAGCAAAAAGGAAAGAGCTGCGAAAAGATCGTCTAATAAGCTTACTCAGCCTCCCGAGGAGTTTGAGTTCGCTAAGCGTAACGATCTCAGCTTTGACGACATGCTTCAAAAATTTAAACGCGACAGCGACGAAAAATTTCAGGATCTGAAGCGCAGCAACGACAACAAGCGCAGCGGAGGCTACAAGAGAGCGTATTAAAAATCACAAATCGGGACATGCTATCTTTTGAAAGGAACGCGGCTTGTTTCGCGCATTGTGGGTGATATTATGACAAGTGCCTGTATTTTTTGGGTGATCGCGGCGGTTGTTTTCGGGATCATCGAGGGCGCCACCGTGGCTCTCGTCACAATATGGTTCGCGCTTGGCGCCGTGGCGGCGGCAGTTGCCGCGCAGCTCGGGTTTTCTCCCGTGGCGCAGGTGGGTACTTTTGTGATCGTGTCGGCGCTGCTTTTGTGCGTCACCCGTCCCGTTTTGAAAAAGATCGCGGTCAAAGATCCGCAAAAAACCAATGCCGACAGATTTATCGGCGAGATCGGTATCGTGACCGAGCCCATAGACGGAATAAACTCATCGGGTCAGGTCAAGGTCGGAGGCAGCGTTTGGTCCGCTGTTTCCGAGAGCGGATGCGCGATCGAAAAGGGCGAAAAAGTCGAGGTCATACGGATATCCGGCGTAAGGCTGGTAGTCCGCCAGGCTTAGCGCGGCGTTATTTAATCGATAGTTACATAAAGGAGCGTGCGTCTATATGGAAGTATTTATCATAGTTTTAATCGCGCTGATTATCGTTTTGGTCGCGGCGAATATAAAAATCGTCCCGCAGGCCAAGGCGTATGTTATTGAGCGACTGGGCGCCTACAGCGCCACTTGGAGCACGGGTCTTCATGTGAAGATCCCGCTCATAGAGCGTATCTCGAACCGCGTGACGCTTAAAGAGCAGGTGGTGGACTTTCCGCCCCAGCCGGTTATCACCAAGGACAACGTCACGATGCAGATAGACACGGTCGTGTATTATCAGATAACCGACCCCAAGCTCTATACTTACGGCGTGGAGCTGCCGATGGCGGCGATCGAGAATCTGACCGCCACGACGCTCAGGAACATAATCGGCGATATGGAGCTTGACGAAAGCTTGACGTCAAGAGACGTTATAAACACAAAAATGCGTTCTATTCTCGACGAGGCCACCGACCCGTGGGGTATCAAGGTGAACCGAGTTGAGCTTAAGAATATAATTCCGCCGGCGGGCATCCGCGAGGCGATGGAGAAGCAGATGAAAGCGGAGCGCGAGCGCCGCGAGTCGATCCTCCGCGCCGAGGGTGAAAAGAAGTCGGCGATCCTTGTTGCCGAGGGCGAGAAGGAGTCCAGGATACTGGAGGCGGAGGCCGAAAAGGCCTCACAGATACTTCGGGCCGAGGCGGACAAGGAGGCGGCCATCCGAATCGCGGAAGGCGAGGCGGAGGCCATCAGAAACGTGCAGCGGGCGACCGCGGACGGTATCAAAATGCTCAACGAGGCTATGCCCTCAAAGCAGGTGCTGACCATAAAGAGCCTTGAGGCCTTCGAGAAGGCCGCGGACGGCAAGGCGACAAAGATTATTTTGCCGTCTGAGATACAGGGCATAGCGGGGCTTGCGGCATCGCTCAAAGAGGTGCTGTCGGACGACGGCGCTTAAAAACAATTAAATTTTAATCAAACGAAAACAGGAGGAAAATAACGTATGTCGGGACATTCGAAATGGGCAACTATTAAGAGAAAAAAAGGCGCTATCGACGCCAAGAGAGGCAAGATATTCACCAAGATAGGCCGCGAGCTTATGGTGGCGGTCAAGGAGGGCGGCCCCGATCCGGGCTCAAACTCAAAGCTGCGCGACGTTATCGCTAAGGCCAAGGCCAACAACATGCCCAACGATAATATACAGAGAAGCATCAAAAAGGCGGCGGGCGAGGGCAGCGCCGACAACTACATGAACATGATATACGAGGGCTACGGCCCCAGCGGTATCGCGGTTATGGTCGAGACTCTCAGCGACAACAAAAACAGAACCGCTGCCGACCTGAGACATTATTTCGACAAAAACGGCGGAAACCTGGGTCAAAACGGCTGCGTGAGCTTTATGTTCGACCACAAGGGTCTGATCGTTATTGAAAAGGCGGACGGAGTCGATGAGGACACCCTGATGATGGACGCTCTTGACGCGGGCGCCGAGGACTTCAACGTTGAGGACGAGTGCTACGAGATACTCACCGCCCCCGAGGCGCTGGGTTCCACCCGCGAGGCTCTCGAGGAAAAGGGATATACCTTTGCTCAGGCGGAGGTAAACTACATACCTCAGACCACGACCGAGCTGACCAACCCCGAGGATATCGCGAAAATGGAAAAGCTGATCGACATGCTCGAGGAAAACGACGACGTTCAGAACGTTTACCACAATTGGGACATGCCCGACGAGGAATAGTGAATTTAAGCGACCGCGGCTTGCATTGAGACGGCTCTTTGTGCGCCGCGGTCTGTTATTTGATAAATAATTACCGATTGTTTTGGAGGCGGCGATCAAATGGCGAAGATTCTGCATATTGCCGATTTGCATCTGGACGCGCCCCACACCGCGCGATTGAAGGCGGAACAGGCGGCGCTGCGCAGAAGCGAGCAGCTTGAGACTTTTTCGAGGATAATGGACACCGCCGCTGAAAACGCGGACATTGTGCTGATCTCGGGGGATCTGTTCGACGGTGAAAACGCGCGCCGCGAGACATTGAGCGTTGTGCGCCGCAGATTTGAGGCGCCGGGCGATATCCCGATTTTTATCAGCCCGGGCAATCATGATCCGTATCCCGCGTACCAAAAACTGAAGCTGAGCGAAAACGTTGTCGTTTTCCCGCCCGAGGGCGGCGTTTGTGATATCGAAAGGCTCGGGGTCAGAGTGTGCGGCGCGGGCTTTGCCTCAAGACACGAAAAGCCCGCCGCGGTTCCGCGTGAGCTTGAAAAGAGCGAAGATCTCGCGAATATCCTGCTGATTCACGGAGATATGACCGGAGCGCCCGGCTCCGAGCGGTACAATCCGCTGAGCGGCGGCGATTTTGAAGGGTTTGATTACGCGGCTCTGGGTCATATTCACAGCCACGGCGGAATATGCAGGACCGAGGGCGGCGCCAAATGGGCGTATCCGGGGATACCCGAGCCCGGCGGATTCGACGAGGGCTTTGGCGGCGGCTGCATAATCGGCGAAATAGAGCGCGGTAAGGTCGAGCTTCGGCACGTGAAGACGGCCAAACGCGGATATGTTGATATTGATTTGGATCTTCCGCAAGGAGTTTCCGATAACGAGGCAGTGATAGAAAAAGCGGCGGAGAAAATCGAGGAATTCGGCGAGGGAAATATCGTCAGAGTAAGCTTGATCGGCAGAACGGAAAAAGGGTTCAGTCCCGACGCGGCTCTCATAGCGGAGCGCTTAAAGCCGATCTGCTTTCATGCCGAGGTGATCGACCAAACGCGAAGGCTCCTTGATCTGAGCGCGGACGACGGCGATCGAAGTTTGCGCGCGGTATACATAAGACGCATGAGAAAGACAGCCGAAAATCATCCCGAGGGAAGCCGCGAGCGGAGATTGGCGGATATGGCGCTGCGCTTGGGGCTTGAGGCGATGGAAGGCGGCCCGATGATATGACGAGAATAAAAAGGCTGGAGCTTATCGCCTTCGGCAGATTCAAAAACAAGACAATAGAGCTAAGCGGCGGACTTAACTTTATCTGCGGGCTTAACGAGGCCGGAAAGTCCACGGTTCAGCTTTTTATAAAATCAATGCTGTACGGCGCGGGCAGCGGCAGAGGCAGGGGCGCGAAGTTCCGCGACCGAATGATCCCGTGGGGAGAGAGCCGCGCGTCGGGCAGAATGATAATCGAAAAGGACGGGGTGCCCGTTGAAATTTACCGAGAGTTCGGCTCAAAGCCCTCAGAGGATGTGACAAAGGTCACCGCGGCGGCGGACGGCTCCGACTGGTTTGGAGCGTCCGTGAGAGGCGCGGAGGTCGGCGAAAGACTGCTCGGCATGAGCGAGGACATGTTTTCAAGAACGGTGTTCATAGCGCAGGACGGCGCGGCGCTCAGCGGAGGCAGTGATGAGATCGAGGTCCGGCTGACAAATTTGCTTGCGGGCGGCTCCGAGACGGTATCGGCCGCGGCGGCGGAAGCGAGGCTCAAAAAGAGGATCGCCTCGCTCAAGGCTAAGGACAGACGGGCGGCGCCCGGAGAGATCGACAAACTGGAAGCGGAGCGGCGGGACCTTGCCGAAAAGCTCCGCGATCAGGAAAAGATTCGGAAAGAGGCCGCGAGGCTCCGCACGGAAATAGCGGCTCTCGAGGCGGAAGCCGACAGGGCGGAAAAAGAAAAAACGCGATTCCGCGCGCTGGAGCTCTCCGAGGCGGCAAAGGAAAAGGCCGAGCGGCTGAAGCGGCTCGACGCTTGCCTCGCCGAGGAGATACAGCTCGGCAACAGTCGTAGGTTCCGGTTGTTCAAGCACAAAATAAAAGACGACACGGCGGACAGAATACACAATCTTTCCGACAGGATCGATGAGATCGAATCGGGCGCTTATCGATTGGGCGACGAGCGAGATTCCTACGCGCGTCAGACGGAAGATTCGGCAAAGCGAGCAAGACTGTTTTTGATAATAGGCATTGTTTTGGCGGCGGTCGGACTCTGCTGCGCGGTGTTGGGAGTTATATTCAGGACTTATGATTTGCTTTCGGGAGCGGCGCTGATAATTATCTCGCCGATCGGGTATATGATAACGCGGCGCAAACACGAGCGAATACTAAAGCTGCTCGCGGAGACCGACGGGAAGATAACCGATACGCGAAAGCGCGTGTCGGAGCTTGAAACGGAGCTTTCGGAAGCCCTGGATCGGCTTGAGTGCGACACGGTGCGCGACTTTGATAAAAAATACGCCGACTACCGCGCGACCGAGACGAAGATCGAAACGGTCCGCGGGATATACGATAATATTCTTGGCGGTGGGGATTACGCGCAGATCAAGGCCGATGCCGAGGAAGCGCGCATATATATAATAGAAGAAACTCCGCCCCAAAATTTGGATTTGAGACGGGCGGTGATCGAGGCGGAGCGGCGGCGTGACGAGGCGGTCAAAAAGATCACCGAACTGAAAATAGCCGAAGGCAGGCTGCCCGAGACCGCTTTGATAAGCGATATAGAGAACAATATAAAATTGATAGATGAGAAGCTCGAAGAAAAGCGCGATGAGCTTGAGGCCCTAGGCATGGCGCTCGAGAGCTTAAGAGACGCCGAGCGGTATGTTCGCTCCGACTACGCGCCGCTGCTCAACGAGCGGGCGGGCGAGATATTGGCGGAAATGACCGAGGGGCGTCGCGGAGAGATCATGGTCGCGGCGGACTTTTCGGTAAAGCTCAGAGACGAGAGCGCGCCCGACGCGAAGCGGGCGGAGCTGTTCAGCGCGGGAACATACACCCAGATTTATCTGGCGGTCAGGCTGGCGGTCGCGGAGCTTGTTCAAAACGCGGAGGATACGATCGTGTTTCTCGACGACGTTCTGACGGGATTTGACGACAGGCGCGCATACAGCGCGGCGCTTATGCTGAAAAAGCGGTGCGCGGGCAAAAGGCAGGCCGTGCTCTTCAGCTGTCACGGCAGAGAAAGACAAAACGCCGAAAAAATCGGCGGCATAAATATAATTGAAATAGACGATCAAAAAACGGAGGTAAAAAGATGAGCGGAAAATTTGACAGTTCAAAAGGCAGCGTAAGGATTGCCAACAGTGTTATCGCCAAGATCGCCGGATACGCGGCCACAAGCTGCTACGGCGTTGTCGGAATGGCGATAAAAAGCAGCAAGGACGGCATTGCCCGTATGCTCAAGCGCGAGCAGATGGACAAGGGCGTCAAAGTCAAGGTGGCGGGCAACGGTATTGATATCGCCCTTTACATTATCGCGGAGTACGGCACGAACATAGCCACCATAGGCGAGCTTATCAAAAACAATGTGAAGTACAACGTGGAGCAGATGACGGGCATAAACGTGAACGCCGTTAACGTAAACGTCGAGGGAATTCGCGTGAATTAGCCGCACGGCGCGCAATGAGGAGAAAATTATGGATAATAACAGCGTATACAAAACAATCAATAACGGCGACCTGAGGCTTATGATCCTGTCCGCGTCGCACAGCATACTCAACCGCGCGGGCGAAGTGAACGACATGAACGTTTTTCCCGTGCCGGACGGCGACACGGGCACAAACATGAGCCTCACGTTCAGCGCGGCGGCCGAGTGCGTGATAGGTCTTGACGACGGCGCGGACGCGGGCGAGATGCTTGACACATTGGCAAAGGCGGCTCTGCGCAATGCGAGGGGAAACTCGGGAGTTATTCTGTCCCAGATACTGCGCGGTATCAAGCAGGGTTTGGGCGATTCCGAGGAGCTTGACGTGGCGGCGGTAAAGCGTATGGCGTGCTCCGCCAGAGACACCGCTTACCGCGCGGTCATGAAGCCCACCGAGGGAACTATCCTGACGGTTATCCGCGAGATAGCCGAGTTCGCTGAGCAGAGGTTCCCCGAGTTCGAGGATGTGCGGGAATTTCTCAAAGCGCTGCTCGGCGCGGGCGAGGAAAGCTTAAAGCGCACCCCCGAGATACTGCCGGTGCTCAAGCAGGCGGGCGTGGTCGACGCGGGCGGCTGCGGAGTCACGGTCCTGCTTGGCGGCGCGGTGACAGCGCTTGAGACCGGAGCGGCGGTGCCGCTTGAGGACGAGACAAAAGCGGCCGAGACAAAGGCGGCCGATAAAGAGGACATCGACACTGCGAATATAAAATACAGCTATTGCACCGAGTTTTTGATAAACAAGAGCGCTTCAAGAAGCGTGACGCAGTTTAAAGCGTCGATCAAGCCCAAGGGCGACTGTATGCTTGTGATCGACGACGAGGAGATAGTGAAGGTGCATATCCACACGAACCATCCGGGCTTTGTGATAGAGCAGGCGCTGAAGCTGGGCGAGCTGACGAACCTTAAAATAGACAACATGAAGTATCAGCATAACGAGATCATCGGAAACACGATCAAGCCCGAAAGCGGCGCGGACGAGGAAGAAGAAGCCGAGCCGCCCAAGAAGTACGGCTTCGCGGCGGTTTGCAGCGGCAGCGGAATGGACGAGCTGTTCCGCAGCTTAAACTGTGACGTGATAGTCAAGGGCGGCCAGACCATGAACCCCAGCACCCAGGAGCTGCTTGACGCCGCCGAGACAGTGAACGCCGAGAATATATTTATTCTGCCGAACAACAAGAACATAATAATGGCGGCGGAGCAGGTGAACGGCCTCACGGAAAAGAACGTGATCGTCATACCCACGCGCAGCATGCCCCAGGGCATAACGGCTCTCGCGTCGTTTGACGAGGACGCGTCTCCCGAGGACAACGAGGTCATAATGACCGAGACGTCCGAGGCTGTGAAGTGCGGCCAGATTACATACGCCGCCCGGGATTCCGAGGCCGACGGCTTTGACATATCCGAGGGCGACATTATGGGCGTCATCGAGGGCAAGGTCAAGGTCTGCGGCCGGGACGTCGAGAAGGTTTTCTTCGATACTGCCAAAGAACTGGTTGACGACGAGTGCGGCGTTATCTCGGTCTACTACGGCATTGACGCCGACAAGGACGAGGCCAAGCGCTTGACTGCCGCTCTTGAAAAAGAGTATCCCGACCTTGACGTGAGCCTGAACTACGGAGGCCAGAGTGTGTACTTCTATATAATATCCGCCGAGTAATTCGGCGCGGCGCATAGGTGGCTAAGCAATATGAAACTGAGTGACAACATACAGTACTTAAAAGGAATAGGTGAAAAAAGAGCCGAGTTGTTTCACAAACTCGGCATTTTCACGGTGGGAGACCTGCTCTATCATCTGCCCCGCGGTTTTGAGGACAGGACAAGCACCAGAAATATCTGCGATCTGATAGACGGCGAGACGGTGTGCGTCCGCGGCGTGCTGGCGTCGGGCGTGCGCAAATTCAGGGCGCGGCGCGGAGGCTGGGTGGTGCAGTCCACGCTTTCGGACGGCACGGGCGTTATGCGCCTCACCTGGTTCAACGCCTCGTATATCGACAAAAGCCTGTCCGATCCCGAGGCCGAGTATATGTTCTACGGCAAGGTTATCCACCGCACGATGGCGGCCGAGATGGTGAACCCGGTTATCGAAAAACTGGAGAGCGAGGAATCAAAAAAAATGGGCGTTATCCTGCCCATATACCCCGCAACGGCGGGGCTCAATCAACGCGGAATCAGAGACGCGGTGGGCCGCGCCCTCGAGGGACTGAGCGAGAAAATCCCCGAGATACTGCCCGACAGCGTGAGAGCGCGCAACGATCTGATGGGGATAGACGAGGCGATAAGGCTGGTCCACGCTCCCGAGGACTACGACCGATTTTACGAGGCAAGACGCAGACTGGTGTTTGAGGAGTTTTTAAAGCTGCAGCTGGGTGTGTCGACCGTTAAGAGCATAAAAAAATCCCGCAAAGCGGTGATTATTTCGGACGTCAAGTGCATAGCGGAGTTTGCGCGCAGCCTCAGTTTTGACCTGACAAACGCCCAGAAAAAGGTGATAAACGAGATCGCCGCAGACCTAAAGAGCGGCGTGCCCATGAACCGCCTGGTGCAAGGCGACGTGGGCTCGGGAAAAACCGTGGTCGCCGCCGCAGCCATGTTCGCCGTGGCGCGGTCGGGTTTCCGGTCGGTCATGATGGCGCCCACCGAAATTTTGGCGGAGCAGCATTATAACAGTCTGAAAGGATTTTTCGAGCCTTGGGGAATAAAGGTCGCGTATCTCATCGGCGGTCAGTCGGCAAAGGAGCGGGCGGAGAATACCGCGCTTATCGAAAGCGGCGAGGCGGCGGTCGTTGTGGGCACCCACGCGGTCATCACCGACAAGGTGAATTTCAGCAATCTGGCGCTGTCGATAACCGACGAGCAGCACCGCTTCGGCGTAAACCAGCGCAGCAAGCTGAGCGCCAAGGGCCTCAATGTCCATACTTTGGTTATGACGGCGACGCCGATACCGAGGACGCTGTCGCTGGTGATCTACGGCGATCTTGACATTTCGATCATAGACGAGCTGCCTCCGGGCAGAAAGCCGGTCAAAACTCTGGCGCTGACCGAGGCGCAGCGGCCGCAGCTTTATGATTTCGTGCTGCGCGAGTTGAACCGCGGCAGGCAGGCGTATTTTGTCTGCGCGCTGGTCGACGAGTCGGACGCGGTCGAGGCCAAGGCCGCCGCTGAGTATGTGAAAAAGCTGAGCCAAGGCGTGCTGTTCGGAAGAACCGTCGGACTGCTGCACGGCAGAATGAAAACCTTTGAGAAGGACGACGTTATGCGCCGTTTCGCCGCGGGCGAGATCGAGGCGCTTGTCGCCACCACGGTGGTCGAGGTCGGAGTAGACGTGCCCAACGCCACGATAATGGTTATCGAGAACGCCGAGCGTTTCGGTCTGTCGCAGCTCCATCAGCTGCGCGGCAGAGTTGGCAGAGGCGTGGATCAGGCCTACTGCGTCATGTTCGGCAACACAAACAGCGGCGTCGCGAAGGAGCGCATGCGGGTCATGTGCGAGACCAACGACGGTTTCAAGATATCCGAGAAAGACCTGGAGATCAGGGGCCCGGGCGAGTTTTTCGGCACGCGTCAGCACGGCCTGCCCGAGATGAAGATCGGTAACTTTTTCACCGATATGGAAATTTTGAAGCAGACCCAGACCGAGGCGGAAATAATACTCAAGTCCGACCCGTTCCTGAAAGCCCCGGAACACAAGCTGCTTTCAAAGAGCATAACCGAGACCTTCGCCAAAGCGGGCGATATATTAAATTAAAGAATTTAGAGGTGGAAAGATGAGCAAAGTTGAGACTATAAAACGCTACGCGCTTTTGATTTTGGGGCTGTTTCTGGCGGCTTTCGGGGTGGCGCTCACGCGTCACGGCGAGCTGGGCGTGTCGCCGATCTCGTCGGTGGCGAATGTTTTGAGCTACAAATTCACGTTTTTCACGATGGGCACATGGCTGATCATCTGGAATTGCGTGCTGATCGTCGGTCAGATAGTTATTTTAAGACGGAGTTTTAAGCCGATCGAATTTTTGCAGGTTCCGATCTCGTTCCTGTTCGGATGGTTCACCGATTTCGGCTTGTGGTGCGCTTCGATCATTCCGAATGATTTTTATCCCGTTCGTCTGACGCTGGTCGTGTCGGGCGTCGTCGTGCTGGGGCTGGGCATATCGCTGGCGTTTATCGCCGGGGTCGTCATGAACTCGGGCGAGGCGTTTGTCAAGGCCGTGTCAAGCGTCACCGGGTTCGAGTTCGGAAACGTGAAGATCGGGTTTGACATTTTTTGCGTTGTAAGCGCGGTCGTGCTGTCGCTGATATTTTTTGATTTCAGGATAGTCGGCGCCCGCGAGGGCACGGTCATATCCGCGCTGCTGACCGGTGTTATGGTGAAATTTTTTAACAAGCGGCTCAAAGAGCCGCTCGGTAAAATGCTGACAAAATAAATGAAAAGACTATCGGGCTTTGGTTTTAGTCCGAATGGTTGATAACCAGCATGTCGTTTTGGCGGATAACCGTGTCTCCGTTGGGGATCAGTATTTTTCCGTCGCGGTTTATCATGATTATCAGACGGTCGTCTGTGTTGGGCAGTTTGCGGATGGGCTTATCTATCCACTTGCTGCCCTCTCTTATTGTCTTTTCCGAAAGGCGTATGCCCGAGATCTCTCCCGGCGACTTGGCGCTCAGCACCACGTAGTCGCCGTTTTTGATCCTTGTTGAGCCGTTGGGCACGATCTTTTCGTTGCCCCGCTGTATAAGCACCAGTATGGTGTCGGGCGGGTTAACTATGTCCTGCACTCTGAGCCCCGTCCAGGGGTGTTCCTCGGTCATTTTGAATCTGATAAACTGGACCGGCACCTCGTCGGAATAGTCATTAAAGGTTTTCATAACGTCTTCGTTCTCGTCGATCATATTAAGCTTTTTGGCAAACGGCGCCAGCAAGCCCCCCTGGATCAATATCGAAAATAAAACCACGCAGAATACGATATGGAAAACGTCATAAGTGCTGTTGCTGAGCATGACCATGACCGCGAACACGATCGAGGCCGCGCCGCGAAGACCCGACCATGACACCATCAGCATTTGGCTGAGCTTGCTCTTAAACGGCGCCAGCAGCAAGAACACCGCGGCGGGTCTGGCGATAAACGTCATAAACAGCGCGATGGCGATCGAGACCGGAAGCGCCTGCGGGATCTGCGACGGGTGCGACACCAGACCCAGCAGGAAAAATATGCTCATCTGCATTATGCCGGTGATCCCGTCAAAAAACGGCACCAGACTGCGTTTGTTTTTGATACCCGCGTTTCCCAGAACTATGCCCACGATATAGGCGGACAAAAATCCGTTGCCGTGGACGATCTCGGGCAGGGCGAATGAGAATATAACTATCGCGAACATAAACACGTTGTCAAAGCCCGGGGCGCTGAAACGGGTGCGCTTGAGTACCCACGCCGAGGCTATCGCGATAATGATTCCGGCCATGCCGCCGTAGAACAGCTGGGCGAAGATCGTGTATAATACCGCGCCCGCGCCGCCGACTCCGGCTTTGACCGAGAGCAGTATTGCCGTCAGCATATACGCGAACGGGTCGTTGCTTCCGCTCTCTATCTCAAGCATTGAGGCCGTGTTGTATTTCAGGTTCAGGCGCTTTGAGCGCAGCACCGAGAAAACCGAGGCCGCGTCGGTCGAGCTTATCACCGCGCCGATGAGCAGCGCGTCGATAAGCGGCATATGCAGAGCGAGCATACAGAACAGACCCACCAGTCCGCAGGTCATAATAACTCCCGCCGATGACAGCAGGATCGACTGCGCGGCTATAGGCTTTGCCGCCTCGATATTGGTTCCGAAACCACCGTAGAACATAATAAACGCCAGGGCGGTGCTGCAGATCTCCTCGGCAAATTCATAGTTGTCGAAATGTATTTTTATAAGACCGTCGCCGCTGAACAACATTCCCAGCAGGATAAAGGCAAGAAGCGCCGGAACACCCAGCTTGCCCGAAAGTTTGTGAAGAAAGATACTGGCAAACATTACGATTGCCGCAAGCAAAAGATATGTGTACATTATATACTCCGTTTCTGTTTTTTCTAGTATTATATATAATACCATATTTTTGCTTTTGGGTCAATCACTGATTTGGTCGAACTGAGATTAATTAATAATATTAATTACATTACATAATCCAGTGTGCACGGCAATATTATATCGTGAACCATCATAAGCATTCTCAGGCTGCACTCCGAGAGTGTCGCGTATCTGCGGTGGATCTCTCCGCGGTCCACTATCCTGTTGTCCGCGTCGCGCATCACGGCCTTTATTCCGTACGGCGAGTGAATGTCGTCGCTAACGGTAAGCGTGTACTCCACTGTCATTTTTTTATTGTTGGGAGCTGTGAATTCATATATGTATCTGAGAAAACCTTCCGCTATACAATTTCTTGCTTTGCAGTTTTCCGGAAGATTAATTTTCCGTGATATAACGTCAAACAACTCTCCATTGTCATAAAACATTTTAATCGTCCCCCATTTTGTAGTTAATCATTAATTTTAGTTCTTTACGAAATAAATACATAGTAAATAATAATAAATACATACTAAACATATATGAGTTTATGCCAAACAAAATATAATACCACATAAAAAATTTGTCAATTTATGTTTTGTAATATACAAGGCGGACGCACAAACAGCGCGGTTGCGGGGTTTTGCCGGCAATTTTCCGGTTGCCGCGTAACATTATCGTAAAATAGTTTTCGAGTAAATGCCGATATTTAATGTATATTGAAAATTATTTATAAAATATTTGCAATTATGAATTTATTAATAATAACGGTTAAATTAGTGTAACAGTATTTTAATTTTTAAGTTTAGAAATATACGGTATTATTGTTGTGGATTACAATATTATTGACGATGGATTATTTAATTGTACGCCCATGTCTTGAGTCGGTATTGCTATTGTGATCGCAACGGGTACAATTTTGACTGTTTATGTGTAATATGCATAAAAAATAGGCGATTTAAAAGTGGGGGGGTAATTTTTGTGCAAAATGACTAATTTAACCTGAAAATAAAAAAAATAATATTAAATTTGTGATTCGATTTTTAAATGATTTTTATGCAATATAAATATATTTTTTTGAAAACCGCAAAAATATTTAAATAACTCTTGCGCGGATCAAAAAAACGTGCTATAATTCCTAAAGTTTGATAGGATTTGTCCTTGTCAAACTGAACAAAAACAAATTTGAAAAAAAATAAATCAAATATAACACTAATATACAACATGGAGGAATGCATAATGAAATCAAAAAGAAATCTGGCATTGACAATTGCGGTTTGCATGATGTTGAGCGCTTTTGGTTTTACGGCATATGCAGACGCGCCCGTCGCTAAAGACGCGAAGCGTGCCGCCGACATAACGACGGTGAATCTCGCGGATCTCGGAAGCGCGCAGCCCGTTACATATGGTATAGAACTGGCCGATGAGCCTACGGGAGCGCCGTCAAGCGAGCCTTCGGAAGCGCCGTCAAGCGAGCCTTCGGAAGCGCCGTCAAGCGAGCCTTCGGAAGCGCCGTCAAGTGAGCCTTCGACAGAGCCGTCAAGCGCACCTGAGACATCGAGCGCACCCGCGACATCAAGCGAGCCTTCGGAAGCGCCGTCAAGCGAGCCTTCGACAGAGCCGTCAAGCGCACCTGAGACATCGAGCGAGCCCGCAACATCAAGTGAGCCCGCGACATCAAGCGATCCTGAGACATCAAGTGAGCCCGCGACATCAAGTGAGCCCGCGACATCGAGCGAGCCTGAGACATCGAGCGAGCCTGAGACATCGAGCGAGCCTGAGACATCAAGTGAGCCCGCAACATCAAGCGAGCCCGCAGCATCAAGCGAGCCTGAGACATCGAGCGAGCCTGAGACATCGAGCGCACCTGAGACATCGAGCGCACCCGAGACATCAAGCGAGCCTGAGACATCAAGTGAGCCCGCAGCATCAAGCGAGCCTGAGACATCAAGTGAGCCCGCAACATCAAGTGAGCCCGCAACATCAAGCGAGCCTGAGACATCGAGCGAGCCTGAGACATCAAGCGAGCCTGAGACATCAAGCGAGCCCGCAGCATCAAGCGAGCCCGCAGCATCAAGCGAGCCTCAGACATCAACCGCGCCCGCAACGGCCGCGCCTGTAGTATCGAGCGAGCCCGCGACATCAAGCGAGCCTCAGACATCAACCGCGCCCGCAACGGCCGCGCCTGTAGTATCGAGCGAGCCCGCAGCATCAAGCGAGCCTGAGACATCAACCGCGCCCGCAACGGCCGCGCCTGTAGTATCAAGTGAGCCCGAGGCAACGGCAACACCCGAGGTAATTTCCGTTAAGGACGCTAAGCCGAACGGCAATGCTAAGGAAGAGACTGTTACTCTTGAAGCGGGAAACGGATATACAGAAGATGTTAAAGCTGTATTCGGTGACAACTTCGCCGAGATCGCGAATAACAAGATAACCGGTATCGACAATCAAAATACAGTTACGGCTTCGGTAACGATTACGGAACCGGGTGACTATGAGTTCCAGGTTCTCGCTGTTGGCGATAAAGAAAACAACGTTATCACACTTACGCCCGTGCTTGCCGCTGAAGGTTTTAACGATCAAAAACTTGAAGCGGAAGCTACTGTCGGAACCGCCGGAGGAGAGGAAGTATATCTTTATACATATCTTGCAGAAGACCTTGAACCCGCTAACTACACGATAACATATAAATCCGCTACACAGGCTAAGGCGTCAGACTTTGTCGCTATGGCGATCGTAAATGTTACGGAAGAGCCCGTAACATCGAGCGAGCCTCAGACATCGACTGAGCCCGTAACATCGAGCGAACCTCAGACATCGACTGAGCCCGTAACATCGAGCGAACCTCAGACATCAACTGAGCCCGTAACATCAAGCGAACCTCAGACGTCGACTGAGCCCGTAACATCGAGCGAGCCTCAGACATCGACTGAGCCCGTAACATCGAGCGAACCTCAGACATCAACTGAGCCCGTAACATCGAGCGAACCTCAGACATCGACTGAGCCCGCAACGTCAAGCGAGCCTTCGACATCGAGTGAGCCCGCAACGTCAAGCGAGCCTTCAACATCAAGCGCGCCCGCAACGTCAAGCGAGCCTTCGACATCGAGCGCGCCTCAGACATCGAGTGAGCCTGAGACATCAAGCGAGCCTCAGACATCGAGTGAGCCTCAGACATCAAGCGAGCCTCAGACATCGAGTGAGCCTCAGACATCAAGCGAGCCTCAGACATCGAGTGAACCTGTAACATCAAGCGAGCCTGTTACATCAACAGAACCCACTCAGCCCACGAATGTACCCACGCAGCTGCCCACGATCGAGCCTCAGACATCAAGCGAGCCTCAGACATCGAGTGAACCTGTAACATCAAGCGAGCCTGTTACATCAACAGAACCCACTCAGCCCACGAATGTACCCACGCAGCTGCCCACGATCGAGCCTCAGACATCAAGTGAGCCTCAGGTATCGAGCGAGCCTCAGACATCGAGCGAGCCTCAGACATCGAGCGAGCCTCAGGTATCAAGCGAGCCTCAGGTATCGAGCGAGCCTCAGGTATCAAGCGAGCCTGTTGCGTCGGGAGAGCCTACCGCGACACCTACGTCAACGCCCACAAGAAGACCTTCTTACAGCGGCGGCGGTGGCGGCGGCGGTTCCTTCGGAACATCGGCCACGGCGACACCTAAGCCCACGGCAACGCCCGACCCGAACGCCACGACGGCGCCCGGAGCCACAACCGCTCCCGGAGCACCCACAACAGCTCCCGTTGCCGGCGCTCAGGTATTCGAGGACGTACCCGCGGACCACTGGGCATACAGCTACATTATGGACCTCTACAACATGGGTATCATAAACGGCGAGACGCCCACGATGTTCGTTCCCGAGGACAACGTTACAAGAGCCGAGTTTGCCAAGATGGCGGCTATGCTGTTCGGCCTGACGGCTCAGAGCACGGAGTCGCAGTTTGTTGACGTGACTGCCGGCGATTGGTTCGCGCCCTATGTAATAGCGGCGACCGAGGCCGGAATCGTGAACGGCACAAGCGAGACCACGTTCAGCCCGAACGACAACATCACTCGCGAGCAGATCGCGGCAATAATCGGCAGACAGATGAGCTGGGCATCCGAGAACGCGTCAAGCTACAGCGACGCGGACGCGATCGAGGCGTACGCTCTGCCGTACGTAACCGGACTTTCGGAGCAGGGAATACTGACCGGAGACAACGGAATGTACAGACCCAAGGACAACGCCACCAGAGCGGAAGCCGCGGCGATCATCGACAGAGTGAAGAATCACTAAAATAAAAATCTCTCCCCCGACTTCGGGGGAGATTTTTTTGTGCAAACGGCGCGGGCGGACAGATGAATATAAGCCTCGCCCCTTGGGGAGAGGTGTCAGGCGAAGCCTGACGGAGAGGGGTTAACGTAGGTACTGGATATTAGAGACTAGGAACTAGGATTGAAAAAATCACCGTGAAATATTCCTAGTCCCCAGTACCTATTTCCCAGTCTCTAAGTTGACCCCTCATCCGACTTTTTGCCCGAGCGGGCAAAAACCCACCTTCCCTTCAAGGGGAAGGCAAGAGAGGCTTCCCCTTGAGGGGAAGCTGTCAGACGAAGTCTGACTGATGAGGTGTCAACGCAGTTAATAGAACCCCCGGTCCCTACGGGCGGCAATATGTTCTTAAATATACAATTTTTTGCACTTGTATAACTGCACAAACAAAAAATCGGATCGGGGGGGGGTGCTTTGTGAGGTTTGACGAAAAAACCGCGTAATCGGAAAATTGTATATGTTCAACTTGACATAATCATAAAAGCGTGCTATAATATGTTCAATTTCGCGATTTGCGACAGTTATTCTTATGAAAAAAATAAAAATAAATTATATATCCTCAACGAAGGGAGACAAATTTTTATGAGTAAAAAGGTATTGTCTTTGATTCTCGCGTTGTGCATGGTGCTGACGACCGTTCCGGCCGTTTTTGCCGATGTGACAATGGAGAGTTCGGACGGCGTTATGCTGGCGGATGTCGGCGGCGGCGGATCGGATGATTTTAAAACCTTGCAGGATGCGGTAAACGCTGCGGCCAATGCGGCGGGCACAAAGTTCACTATCACGCTTGACGCTGATTATGAACTTACGGAACCGCTCAGCGTTAACGCGCCTAACAAAGAAATCACTATAGTAGGCATTAAAACAGACAGCACAAAGGCTAAGATCAGCGGCAAAAACATAACGGTTTCAGCGGGCAATGTGTTTTTCAGCAACATTGAGCTCAGCGGTATCGAAACTCCCGCGATCACGGTAAACGGCGGAGAAGTGACGCTGAATTCGAGTGACGTGAAAGCGTCGTGCGGTGATACAGCGTCGGCGGCGTTTGTTATGAACGGCGGCGCTGTCACGCTGAACGAGGGAAGCTCCGTAGAGTGCACCGGCATCGGATTAGCGTCGGAATACGCGGTTTTGTTTAATAGCGGAGTCGGCACATTCAATATCAACGGCTCGATCACCGTAACCGGAAACCTGGCGGATGAATGGTTCGCATACGGCGCGAATAACGACACGGTTCCGACCGCGGACGCGAACGCTGATATCACGATCGGCGAGACGACCGAATTGAACGGTTTTATCGTATATGGCGATAGTGACAAAGTTGTCAATATAGACAACAAGCTGCAGTCGGCGGTTAACCTTGCCCAGGATAAAGACTACGGCAAGATCGCGTTCGGCAGCGCCACAGTAACGGTTGATGAAACAACCGTAAATCGCCCGATGATAATCGAGACAAAGGGCGCTACCGGTGTTAGCGACAAGATCACTGCCGGAACAGGCATGAAGCTTGATGAAACTACGGGAGTCGACGCTAACGCGGTTTATGTTGTTCCCAACGCTGTGGGAATCAAGAGCGACAACGCCGATGCAGACACCGCCGGCGTTACTGTAACAGCCGCCAAATCTGCCGACGGAGCGGTAACCGACGCCAAGGAGGTTGACGTTGAGGTCAGCATAGACAGCGTTGATCTTTCGGTTGGCGGCGCGCCCTCAAACGCCTGGTGGGTAGGCGTAGGCCTGCTTGCTCCCGAAGGCGCGAACGGCGTTAAGTATGATGTCGGCAACGGGTTGGTTGACAACAATGGTCTTGACACCCTGCAGGTAAGCGACAGCACCAAGACAGGTTTCGGATATTGGCTTGACGCGGCGACATTCCCGTCGAGTGACAATGACGAAGATCCCAAAACAATCACGCTCCAATGGATGAAAGACGGCGCGGAGATAGGCGAGTATACATATAATATTATACTTGCGGCAACTCCCGAACTCGGCGGCTTTACGCCCGAGGTTCTGTACTTCGGCTACGGCGAGACAAAAGAGGCTGCGATAGACGAGGCGTCAAAGCCGGAGAATCTTCCCGAAGGTTATGAGATCAATACCTCTGATTGGGCAGACCAGACCATGTGGGTAACCTTCAAGCAGCCCATTCCAGCCGGACTGACTGTCACGCTGACGATCACAGACCCCAAGAGCGGAACCGAAACTCATGACTGCGTGGGCGACGGCAAGCACTGCGTTTACGCGTGGAGCTACCTCAACAACGCGCAGACCGGAGAAATAACCATTCAGCCCGGAGAATATAAGATCACTAAAATCGAAAAGAATATCGAGAGAAGCGAATCAGAGGTTGAAGTAACTTGGAACGGGGCCGATCAGCCTCAGACCAAACTCACAGTATTCGGCGTTGGCGCGCTTGATGTCGGCTTTAAAGCCGATAAAGCTGCGGCGGAAGATTATATAAATAATAAAGTGAAAGGTGACGGAGTCAATGTAACCGATTGCGGACCCAACACGATGTATGTTATATTCTCCAACCGCATTAAGATTCCCGAAGACAAAACGGTCACACTGACCGTAACCGGACCCGGGAATGAGCAGGTATACACCGAGTCATTAGAAGGCGCAGATAATAAGGAATGCAGCGTTATATACTTTAACTTCGTTGATGGCGACAGCACTGCAGAGACAGATATCCAAGAGGGCGAGTATCAATTCGTACTTACAGACGATGCAGGCAAAGTTCTGGGTGAGAAGAGCCTCACTCTTGAAAAGCACAGCTTCAACGCCGGTGTTGAGCCCAACACGAATGGCGCATTTGAGGATGGCAAGGCGGCTCATGACGTATACAGAATGGCCGGCGATAAGGATGTATCCGTTGAGAGTATTATAGCGGCTCAAAAGCCCGTTAACAACGGCACATTTGCATTTGACGGTTGGGAAGATGGCGTTGTGGAAGGTCTTGTTACAACCTATAACGCGAAGTGGGTCGACTACGCCGCGGGCATGGGCGTTAAGTCCGTCGCTTTCAGAGCGAAGAAAGATGAGGCAAATAAGGACTTTAGCATAAAAGACGGCGACAACAACACCATGTATATCACTCTTAACGCTAAAAATGTGAACGGTGATGAAAATGACAGAAAGCTTACCCTTAAAGTCACCAAAGACGGCAAAGATGTATATAGCGAAACGGTTAAAAAAGATTGGGAGCATGTATACTTCCGCTTCCCGACGAAAACCGAGAAAGAAGGCGCAGGCGACGGAACAACATCGGTAGCTAAAGAACCCATTGAAGCGGGTGTATATACTGTAGCTCTTTACGGAGGCCCGGACGGAACAACACGTGTTGGTGAAGAAAAGACCATCACAATATATAAGGTAGAGTATTCCACCGGCACCGAGGGCAGTTATACGGAGTCCAAAGATGTGGGCTACGGCTCGTATGATACGCAGCTTTACACCACATATATTGACCAAAAAGATTACGATGAAAAAACAATCGACACAACTCCCGAGATTGATCCCACGCCAAGCCCGGAAACATACTATTTTATGGGTTGGCCTTTGGAAGGCACACTGACCGAGGCAGAAAACAAGGTTGTGTACACGGCTCAGTGGGGCGATTATAATAATATCAGTATTAGCTCGGTAGGCTTTGATATGGACGCCGCTAATGCTATGAGTGATATTAACGGCGTGTTAGAGAATGGTCATAAGATACAGGACGGCGTTGACAGCAACACTATGTATATAGCGCTTGACAAGCGCTTTGAGCCTAAAGAGGGAGCCGGAGCCCTGACCGTTAAGGTAACCAAGGTCCAGGATGAGAATGGTGATACGATTGAGTCACCCGACCCTGTAATATATCAAGAGACCATAGAAAACGGCAAAGTGATCTACTTCTGCTTCAAGGATGGCGGCGGTCAAGGCGTTCCCGGTGAGGATGGATCCGTTGCTCAAACAGATCTCGCCGATGCTGCCGGAAAGTATCATGTGCAGCTTTACAGAGGAGAAGAAGCAGACGATAATAGTAAAATAGCCGAGGCTACAAAAGATTTCTATATCTCCAAAGCCGTTTATGATTTCAACGGCGGCGCGGAGTATACTACAGACGGCACAAAGATAGAAGGCGACCGCAAGGTTATATTCCTCGGCGAGGAGGATACCTATGATCCTACAACCGAGGGAACCGGCCTCAATGTAAAGAAACCCGGATACGCGTTTGACGCTTGGACCAAGGACGGCGAGGCGGTTGAGGATGCCACTTTCACAGCGGCAAGCAGCGATGACGCAAAGTGCAATGTTGAAACCTACAAAGCGGCCTGGAAGCTGGCGAAGATAGAGATACTCGGCGCGGGCTTCAAAGCAAAGGCGGACGAAGCGAAAGGCGCTTTGAACGGTCTGCTTGATCAGGTAGCGCAGGGCGCGGGCGATAGAAGCGACGTTATAGACAACACTCTCTATGTTGTATACAAGCTTCAGGAGAGCGGCACAGAAGTCTCCGAATATACTCTTGAATTGTATAAGGACGACAGCGTTGAACCGATTTACACCGATAAATCCGGCGGCAAGGCCGGCAAGGGCGGTTCATTCTACGCGTCGTTCGGACATCAGTTAAAGGATGTCGACAATATCGAGGGCAGCTATCAGTTCAAGATCACTCCCGACGGCGATCCCGAATACAGCATGACCTGGAACCTTGACATCTATAAGGTGGTATACGATGCGGGCGAAGGCACATTCGCAAGCGGAAGCAAACAGTCCGATACAGTATACTACGCGATGCACAGCGATCTCGGCGGCGAGTTCACCGAGCCGGACGAGGTTCCGACCAGAGCAGGCTACACATTCGTTAAGTGGAACACCACTCCGGCCATAGACTCCGAGACCCACACCGCGACATTCAACGCGATTTGGAATAACTCGGCGGCGGTTATCACAGCGGTAGGCTTCAAGGCGGACAAAGAAGATGCTAAGACAGCGTCAAACGAAGCGTTCAAAGCCGCGGTAGACCGCTATACCAATGTTGACGACACCGCGGACAACACATTGTTCGCCGTATACAAGCTCGCCAGCGCGGTAGACGACGCGAACAGAGTTCCCTACACGCTCATTATTAAGCACGGAAACACAACAAGCGTTACAAACTTTGACACCAAGGACGCGTGCCTGGTACGCGCCGCGTTCAACGACAGTGACTTCGGCCAAGATGAGAACCACGAGGGCTTGTATGAATTCGAGCTTTACGCCGGCTCGTACGACGCGGAGCCCGAGGGCGTTGAACCCGTTGACACCGAGGAGCTCAATATATATAAAGCGGTATACAACGCGGGCGACGGTGAATTCGCGGACGAGACAAATACTTATGAGAAATATGCGGTAGAGGAAGACCTCGCGGCGATCAACCCCGGCGAGCCGACCAAGACCGACGACACATTCACAAAATGGAGCGATCCCGCGGAATCCGAGGACGGCTTCACAATCACCTACACGGCCGAGTGGCAGAGCGAAACGCAGCCTTCGGCGGAACCCTCAACGGAGCCTTCGACGGAGCCTTCGGAGCAGCCTTCGGCGGAACCCTCAACGGAGCCTTCGACAGAGCCTTCGACAGCTCCGGTAGAGCCTTCTGAGGCGCCCTCGACAGAGCCCTCGACAGCTCCGGTAGAGCCTTCTGAGGCGCCCTCGACAGCTCCGGTAGAGCCTTCTGAGGCGCCATCGACAGAGCCTTCAACGGTTCCGGTAGAGCCTTCTGAGGCGCCATCGACAGAGCCCTCGACAGCTCCGGTAGAGCCTTCTGAGGCGCCCTCGACAGAGCCTTCAACAGCGCCATCGACAGAGCCTTCAACAGCTCCGGTAGAGCCTTCGACAGAGCCTTCAACAGCTCCCGTAGAGCCTTCTGAGGCGCCATCGACAGAGCCTTCAACAGCGCCCGCTGAGCCTTCGGAAGCACCCTCAACGGAGCCTTCAACAGCTCCCGTAGAGCCTTCGGAAGCGCCCACAACAGAGCCTTCAACAGCTCCGGTAGAGCCTTCGGAAGCGCCCACAACAGAGCCTTCGGAAGCACCTTCGACAGAGCCTTCAACAGCTCCCGCAGAGCCTTCGGAAGCGCCCACAACAGAGCCTTCAGGAGCGCCTTCAACGGAAGCGCCTACGACAGAGCCTTCAACGGCTCCTTCAACCGAAGCGCCCACCACAGCGCCTTCAACAGAAGCGCCCACCACAGCGCCTTCAACAGAAGCGCCTACCACAGCTCCTTCGACCGAAGCGCCAACAACAGCGCCTTCAACCGAAGCGCCCACCACAGCGCCTTCGACGGAAGCGCCCACCACAGCGCCTTCAACAGAAGCTCCCACCACAGCGCCTTCAACAGAAGCTCCCACGATCGAGCCTTCAGCAGAGCCTCAGGTATCGAGTGAGCCTCAGACATCGACTGAGCCTCAGACATCGACAGAGCCTCAAGTATCGAGCGAACCTGTTGCATCCGGAGAGCCTACCGCGATACCTACGTCAACGCCCACAAGAAGACCTTCTTACAGCGGCGGCGGTGGCGGCGGCGGTTCCTTCGGAACAGGCGCCACGGCGACACCTAAGCCCACGGCAACACCCGACCCGAACGCGACAGCGGTGCCCGGAGCCACAACAGCACCCGGAGCACCCACAACTGCTCCCGTTGTCGGCGCTCAGGTATTCGAGGACGTACCCGCTGACCACTGGGCATACAGCTACATTATGGACCTCTACAACATGGGTATCATAAACGGCGAGACGCCTACAATGTTCGTTCCCGAGGACAACGTGACAAGAGCCGAGTTCGCCAAGATGGCGGCTATGCTGTTCGGCCTGACGGCTCAGAGCACGGAATCACAGTTTGTTGACGTGACGGCCGGCGACTGGTTCGCGTCCTATGTAATAGCGGCGACCGAGGCCGGAATCGTGAACGGCACAAGCGAGACGACCTACAGCCCGAACGACAACATCACTCGCGAGCAGATCGCGGCGATAATCGGCAGACAGATGAGCTGGACATCGAACAATCCGCTTGGATACAGCGACGCTGACACTATAGAAGAGTACGCGCTGCCGTATGTAACAGGCCTTACCGAGCAGGGAATCCTGACCGGAGACAACGGAATGTTCAGGCCCAAGGATAATTCCACCAGAGCCGAAGCCGCGGCGATCATCGACAGAGTGAAGAATCACTAAAATAAAAAATCTCTCCCCCGATTCGGGGGAGATTTTTTTGGATTAAAATAGGGTTGACAAAATCAAAAATATAATATATAATAAAAATGCGAAAGGGAGCTGCCAAAAGACGATCCCCAATCGCACAAAAGGGAACCGTTAAACGGTTAGCCAAAGTTAATAGTCAAAGAATATGACCGCTGCTTTAGCTGAGGGCGGTCATATTGCTTTTGTGCTTACCATTATGAAAAATATCACAACAGCGACGATTATTCTTAAAATCGTGTCAAGCATTTTAGCAATACCCCCTTTCAATAAGCTCATGAGAATCACTCATGGCAAGATCAGGAGGTCACCTCCCTTCTTTGTGGAATAGGAGATGGCTAACCGCTCAAAATACCCTTTTATGTAAGCGCCAAGCGCCTGTTTACATTTTATCACCAAGCGACAAAATATTCAAGTTAAGATTATGTTACATTCGCCGTTACCTACGATTTTGTGAAACCTGTGCGAATGTAACAATTTTTTTAAATAAAACCGCTTGACAGGGTTTTGTATGTTAATTATAATTATATACAGGAAAATTATATCCAAATGAAAATAGCCCACTATATTTCACGAAACGGAGAAAATATAATGAACGAGGAAAAAAGAAAAGCACTTGACCTGGCAATGGGCCAGATCGAAAAACAATTCGGAAGCGGAGCTGTTATGCGTCTGGGCGAGAAGCCAAACGCCAACGTTGAGGCGATACCCACAGGCGCGCTGTCGCTCGATATCGCCCTCGGCATCGGCGGCCTGCCCCGCGGCAGAATTATAGAAATATACGGCCCCGAGTCCTCGGGTAAAACCACGGTCGCGCTCCATGTTGTGGCACAGGTCCAGCAAATGGGCGGCGAGGCCGCGTTTATCGACGCGGAGCACGCTCTTGACCCCGTGTACGCCGAGGCGCTCGGCGTGCATACCGACGATCTGATCGTCTCGCAGCCCGACACGGGCGAGCAGGCTCTTGAGATAACGGAGCAGCTTGTGCGCAGCGGCGCGGTCGACGTTATTGTTATCGACTCGGTCGCGGCATTGGTGCCCAAGGCCGAGATCGAGGGTCTGATGGGCGACGCGCATGTCGGTCTCCAGGCGAGACTGATGTCTCAGGCGCTCAGAAAGCTTGCGGGCATAATATCAAAATCAAACACCACCGCCATATTTATCAACCAGCTGCGCGAAAAGGTTGGCGTTATGTTCGGCAATCCCGAGACTACCACAGGTGGACGCGCGCTGAAGTTCTACGCCTCGGTGCGCCTTGACGTGCGCAGGATCGACACCCTAAAGGGCGACGGCGGAGTTATGGGCAACCGCACGAGAGTCAAAGTAGTCAAAAACAAGGTGGCTCCCCCCTTCAAAGAGGCGGAGTTTGACATAATATACGGCGAGGGCATTTCCCGCATGGGTAATGTGGTCGACGCCGCCACCGACCTGGACATCATACACAAGAGCGGCTCGTGGTTCAGCTATGAGGGCGAGCGCCTCGGCCAGGGCCGCGAAAAGGTGAAAAAGATACTCGAGGAAAATCCCGAGCTCGCCACCGAGATCGAGAATAAGGTCCGCGAGCAGGCGGGTCTGCCGCTGCTTGGCGGCGAGGGCCCGTCGATGTTCGATGACGCGCCCGTGGAGGGATTGGAAAAGCCTAAAAAGAAAAAGTAAAGCTTTTATGCCTGCTTCGCAGGCGCGGGCGGCCGAGTCGACCGCCCCTACGGCATTTTACGAACTATGGTCGTAGGGGACGGCGACCTCGACGTCCCGGCTCTCCCCAAGGGGCGAGGCAAACGGGGAAATATTGTGAATGGAGATAAATTATGGATAATTTTACAAAAGGGCTGCATTTGGCGGCTCGGTATTTGGCGTCGCGGATGTACACGTCCCGCGAGATATACGACCGTCTGCGCCGAAAGGGCTATGACGAGGACACCTCGGAGCGGATCGTGGGCAGGCTGATCGAGGAAAAGCTGCTCGACGACGCGCGGTACGCCGAATTCTATTTGGCAGACGGCGTGAACCTCGGCCAAAAGGGCGAGTACCGCATAAGGCAGGAGCTTTTGCGCAAGGGGGTGGCGCCCGTTCTGATCGACCGGGCCTTTGAAAACGCCGATGTGGATTTCGACGCGGCTCTGCGCGAATACGTGGAGCAGAGGCTGAGGGTCACTAAGATTATGGACTACAAAGACCTGGCGCGGTTTAAGGCGGCGCTGGCGAGGCGGGGCTACTCGCCCTCGGAAATACGACGGGTCCTTGACGAGTACGACTTCGACTTCGGTCGATAAACAATAAATTTAGGAGAAAGAATTTGAAAAAGGTATCTATCGCATCATTGGGATGCTCAAAAAATCTGATCGACAGCGAGCAGATGACGGCGCTGCTCAGATCGGGCGGCTTTGAGATATGGGAAAACGAGGCCGACGCGGACATTATGATTGTCAACACCTGCACGTTTGTGGAGGACGCTCAGACCGAGTCGATAAACTGTATCTTAGAGCTGGCGCAATATAAAAAAGCCGACAAAAACAAGAAAAAACTGCTTATCGTCACCGGCTGCCTCGCGCAGCGCTACAAGGAGCAGATACTCCGCGAGATACCGGAGGTCGACGCGGTTATCGGCGTCAACGAGTTCGACAAGATAGTTGATATAATAAACGCGCGTGTCGGCGGCGGGCCGGCCAGCGTCAGCTGCTCCGAAAAGCCGCTGCTGTTTGAGGGTGAGCGCGAGCGCTCGACGCCGGGTTACACCGCGTTTTTAAAGATCGCGGAGGGCTGCGACAACCGCTGCACTTACTGCGTTATCCCGTCGATACGCGGCGCGTATCGCAGCCGAAAGATCGAGGATATAATCGCCGAGGCGGAAAAGCTCGCGGCGGACGGCGTTAAGGAGTTGATAGTTATAGCGCAGGACACCACGCGCTACGGCATTGACATCTACGGCGAGTACCGCTTATCTGAGCTTCTCAAAAAGCTGTGCGCCGTTTCGGGCATCGAGTGGGTGAGAGTGCACTACTGCTACCCCGAGCTTGTGACCGACGAGCTTATAGAAACCTTCGCGAGCGAGCCTAAACTCTGCAATTATTTCGACATACCGATACAGCATTCAAGCGACCGCGTTCTGAAAAGAATGGGCAGACGCGCGAACCGAGCTCAGATAACCGAAATGATAAAAAAGATCAGGGCGGCTATTCCCGACGCAGTGATAAGAACAACGCTGATCGTGGGGTTCCCCGGCGAGACCGAGGAGGATATGGACGATCTGCTCCGCTTTATCGACGAGGCGAGATTCGATCGCCTGGGCGTGTTTACATACTCCCGCGAGGAGGACACCCCGGCGTATGATATGCCCGATCAGATAGACGAGGAGGAAAAGCGGCGGCGCCTCGAAAACGTTATGGTGGCGCAGGCCGATATCGACGACGAGAACAACGCGGCAAAGGTCGGAACGGTGCAGACCGTTCTGGTCGAGGGCCGCGACGAGATAATAAAAAGCTACTTTGGCAGGACATATGCCGACTCGGTGGATATCGACGGTATGGTGTTCTTCAGATCCAAGGAAAAGCTGAGACCCGGAGATTTTGCTCGGGTCAGGATAGACGAGGTGGAGGACATGAATCTGTTCGGAAAAGCGGTTAAATAACGGAGGGGATATTATGAGTTTGCCGAATAAATTGACGCTTATCAGAGTGATTCTGATCCCGGTGTTTATGGTACTTAACCTGTGCTGCGGCACGGTCGGGCTGTATCTGTCGCTGGTCGTGTTTTTATTGGCGGCTGTGACCGACTATTTGGACGGGCAGATCGCCCGCAGGACCCGCAGCGTCACCAACTTCGGCAAGCTGATGGACCCGATGGCCGACAAACTGCTGACGATCGGCGCCCTTGTATGCTTCCTGGCGTCGGATCAGCCCTACATAAACGCGGGAGTCGTGATAATAATAATCGCCCGCGAGCTGATCGTCACAGGTATACGCATGCTGGCGCTTGAGGAGAACCGCGTTATAGCGGCGGGATTTCTGGGGAAACTCAAAACCGTGTCGCAGTTCTTTATGATAATCGCGGTTATTATAACCCGGATCATAAATGTCTACAGCGACCCCTTGTCGGGCGGCGTCCGTAACTTGATCGTGCTCGTTCTGGTAGTGCTCTCAACGGCGCTCACCGTGCTATCGGGCCTTGACTATATTTTCAAAAACCGCAGTTTGTTAACATTTAAGTAACAGAGATGTTACATGAATGTGACATATATTGAAATTGTTTCGGTTTTATATTATGTTTTAATCGACAGATAGGATTGATTGTATGAATATAATTGTTGACGCTATGGGCGGCGACAACGCTCCCGCGGAGATCGTCAAGGGCTGCGTTACGGCGGCGGAGGAGTTCGGCGAGAATATCACGCTGGTCGGACGGGAGAGTGACATAGAAAAAGAGTTCAAAGCAAGCGGCTACGGTGGCGATAAGATCAAAATCAAAAACGCCACCGAGATAATCAGCGGAGACGACGAGCCCACCTCGGCCATCAGGCAGAAAAAAGACTCGTCGCTGCGAGTGGGGCTTGAGATGCTTCGCCATGACGAGGGCGATGTGCTGGTGAGCGCGGGGAACACGGGCGCTTTGATAACGGGCGCGACGCTCATCGTGAAGCGGCTCAAGGGCGTGCGCCGCGTGGCGCTGGCGCCTATGATGCCCTGCGAGACGGGCTGCTTTTTGATGGTGGACGGCGGAGCCAACTCCGAGTGCGGAGCGGCGTTTTTAAAGCAGTTCGCGATCATGGGCTCGATATATATGGAAAAGATCATGAAAACCAAAAGTCCGCGCGTAGCGCTCGTGAATATCGGCGCCGAGGAGGAAAAAGGCACCGACGCGGTGATCGAGGCGGGACGCATGTTAAAAGATATCCCGATAAACTATATCGGATATATCGAGGGGCGCGATATTCCGCTCGGCGGCGCCGACGTGGTCGTGTGCGACGGGTTCACGGGAAACGTGGTGCTCAAGTTCATGGAGGGTATGGGTATATTCGTGAAGGACGTGCTCAAGAGTCTGCTGCTGGACGGTATGCGTTCAAAGATGGCGGCGCTTTTGATTAAAGGCAAAGTCAAGGATTTCGCCAGACAGATGGACTATACCGAGTACGGCGGCGCGCCTATCCTGGGCTGCGCGAAGCCGGTCGTTAAGGCTCACGGAAGCTCGAACGCGAAGGCGTTTTATCACGCGGTGAGACAGGCGATAGATATGGTAAACAACAACCTGACCGCCGCGATCGCGGAGAACATAATGAGATACTAACTTAAATTCAGCATATAAAGAAAGGCATAAAAACATGAATGAGATATACGCAAAAATCGCCGGGGTCGGAAAGTATCTGCCCGAAAAGGTGCTCGACAACGCCTATTTTGAGACTATAGTTGACACCAGCGACGAGTGGATAACAAAGCGCGTCGGCGTCAAGGAGCGCCGCATGAGCGCGCCCGACGAGTACACGTCTGACCTTGGAGCCAAAGCCGCCGAGGCCGCTCTGAAAGACGCGGGTCTCGCGGCGGAGGACGTGGAGCTCATCATTTTGGCGTCGGTTTCGCCCGAGATGTACACTCCTTCATGCTCCTGCATGGTGCAGGCGAAGCTCGGAGCCAAAAACGCAGCGGCGTTTGACATAAACGCAGCGTGCTCGGGATTCATTTTCGCTTTGGCGACGGCGAGTTTGTACATAAAAAGCGGAGCGTACAAAAATGCGTTGGTTATCGGCGCAGACACGCTGACAAAAATTACCGATTACAAGGACAGGTCCACATGCGTGCTTTTCGGTGACGGCGCGGGAGCGGCGGTGCTCACCGCGTCGGACAAAAAAACCGGAGTATTGGGCACGGTGCTTGGCTCGGACGGAGCGCAGGGCAATCTGCTCACCTGTTGCGGCCTTAAGGCAAGCGACGAGGATATAGAGCGCAGACCGTTTTCGGACAACAAGCGCACGATCTGGATGGACGGCCAGGCTGTGTTCAAGTTCGCCGTCAAAACAATGGAAAGCGCCACGATCGAGGTCGCGAAAAAATGCGGCGTCGATATTTCGGAGCTTGATCTGGTGATACCCCATCAGGCCAATAAGCGCATTATCGAGGGCGCCAGAAAGCGGCTCAAGCTGGAGCATGACAAAGTTTTCTGCAACGTTGAAAAGTACGGCAACATGTCGGCCGCCTGCGTGCCGATCGCCCTTTGCGAGGCGGTGGAGCAGGGCAGGATAAAGCCCGGCGAAAAGCTGGTGCTGGTGGGCTTCGGCGGCGGCCTCACATGGGGCAGCGCGCTGATAGAACTGTAAAGGAGGAATTACACTTGAACAGAATTTGCGAATTGCTCGGCATAAAGTATCCGATAATACAAGGCGGTATGGCGTGGGTCGCGACCGCCGAGTTGGCGGCGGCCGTCTCAAACGGCGGCGGTTTAGGATTGATCGCGGCCGGCGGCGCTCCCGCCGAGGTAGTGCGGGAGCAGATCAAAAAGGCGCGGACGCTTACCGACAAGCCGTTCGGCGTCAACGTCATGCTGATGAACCCCAACGCCGACGAGATAATGCGGGTCATAATCGAGGAAAAACCGACGGTGGTTGCCACCGGAGCCGGGAACCCCGGAAAATATATTGCCTCTCTCAAAGAGGCGGGGATAAAGATCATGCCGGTCATCGCCAGCGTGGCGATGGCGAAGCGCATGGAAAAAGCGGGAGCCGACGCGGTTATAGCAGAGGGCACCGAGGCGGGCGGCCACATTGGCGAGCTCACCACAATGGTGCTGACGCCGCAGGTGGTCGACGCGGTCTCGATCCCGGTAATATCGGCCGGAGGCTACGCCGACAGCAGAGGCACAAGAGCCGCCTTCGCGCTGGGCGCTGACGGTATTCAGGTGGGCACAAGGTTCATTTGCTCGACCGAGTGTCTGGCTCATGAGAACTATAAAAACGCGGTGCTAAAAGCCAAGGACAGAGATGCGGTCGTAACCGGACGCTCGACGGGCGCTCCCGTGAGAGCGCTCAAAAACAAGCTCACGCGCGAGTATGACAGGCTCGAAAAGGCGGGGGCGTCTTTCGAGGAGATCGAGGCGCTTGGCGTCGGAGGATTGCGCCGCGCCTTTGAAGAAGGCGATGTGCAGACGGGCTCGCTGATGGCGGGTCAGAGCGCGGCCATGGTTAAAAAAATCGAGCCCTGCGCGGATATTATAAAAGATTATTTCAAAGGAGTAGAATTTTAAAACATGAAAACAGCATTTTTATTTTCGGGCCAGGGCGCCCAGGCGATCGGTATGGGCAAAGAGCTGTGCGAGAATTTTCCCGCCGCCGACAAGGTTTTCGACGAGGCGAGCGAGGCTCTGGGTTTTGACATAAAAGACATGATTTGGAACGGTGACAGCGACACGCTGATGATAACCGAGAACACTCAGCCGGCGATACTCACGATGTCCGCCGCGGCGCTTAAAGTCGCCGAGGAGATCGGGCTCAAGCCCGACGTGGTTGCGGGTCTGAGCCTGGGCGAGTACACCGCCCATGTCTGCTCGGGCAGCATGAGATTTTCCGACGCGGTCCGTTTGGTTAAAAAGCGCGGCAAGTATATGCAGGAGGAGGTCCCGCTCGGCGTTGGCGCCATGGCTGTTATTCTGGCGCTCACACCCGAGGATGTGCGCGAAATCTGCGCCAAAGCCTCCGAAAAAGGCGTCTGCGAGCCCGCCAACTTCAACTGCCCCGGCCAGATAACCGTTGCCGGAGAAAAAGCGGCCGTTGAGTACGCCTGCGAGCTGGCTAAGGAAAAGGGCGCAAAGCGCGCCATGCTTATGCCCGTGTCGGCGCCTTTCCATTGCAGTATGCTCAGGGGCGCGGGCGAGAAGCTCAAGGCTGAGCTTGAAAAAGTCGAGATCGGCGAGATGAATATTCCGCTGATAACCAACGTGACCGCCGACTACGTCAAGAGCAGCGATGAGATACGCGACATTCTGGTGCGCCAGGTGTCAAGCTCGGTGCTGTTTGAGGAAAGCCTAAGACGCATGATGGCGGACGGCGTGGACACGTTTATCGAGATCGGTCCCGGTAAGGCGCTCAGCGGCTTCGTAAAGAGGATCGACAAGACGAAGACTATACTCAATATCGAGGATATGGCGTCTCTTAACAAGACAAAGGCGACGCTGGGAATCGACTAATGGAGGTATAATAATGGAATACGAGAATAAAACTGTAATAGTGACGGGCTCGGCCCGCGGGATCGGCAGAGAGATCGCGATAAAATTCGGAGGTTTGGGCGCGAACGTTGTGGTTTTTGATATTGATATCGAGGGCCAGGCGGAGACGGCGCAGACCGTGTGCGACGAGATCAAGGCCGCGGGCGGCGGCGCGAAATACTATCTCGGAGATGTGTCAAAGCCCGACGACACCGACGGGCTGATCAAGTTCGCCAAGGACGAGTTCGGCAGCGTCGACGTTATCGTGAACAACGCGGGCATTACGCGCGACAATCTTATCATGCGCATGAGCGAGGCGGATTGGGACGCGGTGCTGACCGTTAACCTAAAGGGCGCGTTCAATGTGATAAAATCGGCTGCGCGCACTCTGATGAAGCAGCGCGCGGGCGTGATAATCAACATGGCGTCGGTATCCGGCGTCATGGGCAACGCGGGTCAGGCGAACTACGCCGCGTCAAAGGCGGGCCTTATCGGCCTCACAAAATCGGTGGCGAAGGAACTGGCGTCGCGCAATATCCGCTGCAACGCCATAGCTCCCGGATTTATTCAAACGCCGATGACCGACAAGCTGCCCGAGAACATACAGCAGTCGTATAAGGACGCGATCCCGCTCAAGCGGTTCGGCCAAGTCGAGGATATTGCCAACCTGGCGGTGTTCCTGGCGGGCGACGGCGCGAAATATATAACGGGTCAGGTAATAAATGTTGACGGCGGCCTTGTTATGTGATATAGTATTGAAAAATAAATTAAAATAATGCAAATAAAGCAAAATAAAACAATGTAAATGGAGGAAACAAAATGGATATTTTTGAAAAAGTTAAGGAAATCACGGTCGACCAGCTGGGCGCCGACGAGGACGCGGTAACAATGGACGCTTCGTTCATTGACGATCTCGAGGCTGATTCACTGGATATCGTTGAGCTTATGATGGCCCTTGAGGAAGAGTTCGATATCGAGATCCCCGACGAGGACGCGGAGAAGATCTCAACTGTCAGCGACGCCGTTGACTATATCAAGGAGCATCAGGACTAATTTGATTATTTTACGGGCACGGCGCGAAAGGCTCTCGTGAGAGTTTATGTGGCCGTCAAGGCGGCATGTCCGCATGCCGCCTTGTGTGTCCGTGTGCCCATGGCGGCAGATTATACAGAAGCTTGTTTTTTGCCAAAGCAAGCCTCTGTATAATTTATCGAAATTTACAAAAGCGAATGGCGTAGGAGGAAAAAGCAAAATGAACAGAGTAGTTATAACGGGCGTCGGAGCGATCACGCCGGTCGGCATAGGAACCGACAATGTTTGGGAGAACATAAAAAACGGCGTTTCGGGGATCGGCAGGATAACAAAATTCGACCCGACTGACTTCGCGTGTCAAGTGGGCGCCGAGGTCAAGGATTTTGACGCGTCCGATTATATAGACAAGAGAGAGGCAAAGCGCATGGACCTTTTCGTGCAGTACGCGGTCGCGGCGGCGAAAATTGCCGCAGACGACGCGAAGCTTGACATGAAACAGGAGGACCCGACCCGCGTCGGCGTTATGGTCGGCTCGGGAATCGGCGGTATTAACACGCTGTGCGAGCAGCACAAAAGACTGCTCGACAAGGGCCCGGGCAGAGTTTCGCCTTTTATGATACCGATGATGATATCAAACATGGCCGTAGGCCAGATAGGAATAGCCTTCGGCTGCAAGGGTGTTAACCTTACGACGGTTTCGGCCTGTGCCTCGGGAACCGACGCCATAGGCCAGGCGATGCTGGCGATACGCAGAGGCGACGCCGACGTTATGCTGACAGGCGGAGCCGAGGCGACTATCAATCAGCTGGCTCTGGCGGGATTCTCGTCCATGAAGGCGCTGACGACCAGAAACGACGAGCCCGAAAAGGCGTGCTCGCCCTTTGACAAAAAGCGCGATGGCTTTATCATGGGCGAGGGCAGCGGCATTATGGTTATCGAGTCGCTTGAGCATGCCAAGGCGCGCGGCGCGAATATAATCGCCGAGCTGGTGGGCTACGGCTCGACCAACGACGCGTACCATATCACGGCTCCCGCTCCCGACGGAGAGGGCGGCGCCAGATGTATGGCCGCGGCCGTTAAGGACGCGGGGATAAGCCCCGACCAAGTCGATTACATAAACGCCCACGGCACATCGACGCCATATAACGATAAATTCGAGACCGCGGCAATCAAGACGGTGTTCGGCAATCACGCGTACAAGCTGGCGGTCAGCTCCACCAAGTCGATGACCGGCCACATGCTGGGCGCCGCAGGAGGTATAGAGGGCATTATATCCGCGTGGGCTGTGCGCGACGGATTCCTGCCGCCCACTATCAATCTGGACGATCCGGACCCCGAATGCGACCTTGACTATGTGGCAAACAAGGGCAGAGCGTCGGATATCGAGTACGCCGTCTCAAACTCGCTCGGATTCGGCGGCCACAACGCGTCGATCGTGATTAAAAAATACACCGAGCGGTAAAAAAAAACGTCATAGGCTTCCCCTGCGGGGGAGCCTTTATTTTCAAAGGAGCTTATTATGAAGTATAATTATAAATTCAAAAACAGAGATCTGTACCGGCTGGCGACCACGCATATTTCATTCGCCAACGACAAGCACATCGAGAGCAATCAAAGGCTGGAGTTTCTGGGCGACAGCGTGCTGTCGTTTGTGGTCGCCGATCATATCTACAAAAAATACCGCGGCGTCGCGGAGGGCGAACTGACCGAGATCAGAGCCAACGCTGTCTGCGAGAAAACGCTGGCGATCGCGGCGAGCAAACTGGAGCTCGGCGAGGACCTGCGTTTCGGGCGCTCCGAGCAGATGTCGGGCGGCAAGCGCAAGGACTCGGTGCTTGCCGATACATACGAGGCCGTGCTTGCGGCGATATACTTAGACGGCGGCATAGAGCCCGCCCGCGAGTTTGTGATGAGCACGATCGGCGATATGATAGGCGACACATCGTATGTGGAGCTTGAGAACTACAAGTCCGAGATCCAGAGCTACTACCAAAAGCGCGACAGGAACCGCGAGGTGGTGACATACCGCTTGATCAGCAAGTCGGGCCCCGACCACAACCCGTATTTCGAGGTCGAGGCGGTGTACTGCGGAAAGGTCATCGGTAAAGGCGGCGGCAAGACACGCAAGAGCGCGGAACAGGAGGCGGCGAAATATGCCCTCGAGCAGACCCGTGAGAAAAAAGTATAATATCCCGCTGTTTATTCCTCATGAGGGCTGTGGCCACGACTGCGTGTTCTGCAATCAACGCAAGATAACGGGCTTTCAGACCTCGGTGACGCCCGAGCGTGCGGGAGAAGAGATATCAAAGATACTCTCAACTATCAAAAATCCCGACTGCGATATTGAGATAGCGTTTTTCGGCGGCAGCTTTACGGGGCTTGATCTTGGGCTCCAGCGCCGCTTTTTCGAGACCGCCGTCTCATTCCGCGACGAGAGGATACGCGGTATAAGACTGTCCACCAGACCCGATTACATAAACAAAAACGTGCTTGATCAATGCGAGGAGTTCGGGGTCAGGACAATAGAGCTGGGCGTGCAGTCTGCGAGCGACCGGGTGCTTGAGCTCAACCGTCGCGGACACACCTTTGAGCGGGTGAAAGAGGCGTCCGCGCTGATAAAGGAGCGCGGCATTGATCTGGGACTCCAGATGATGGTCGGCATGTACGGCTCGGACAGAGAGACCGATATTTACACCTGCGAAAAAATAATCGAGCAAAAGCCCTCATGCGCGAGGATATATCCCACTCTTGTGCTGAGCGGAACGCGTCTTGAAAATCTTTACAAAAGCGGCGAATACGCGCCCCTGACTCTTGAGGAGGCGATCGAGACCTCAGCCGAGATCCTGAGCCGTTTCAGAGAAAACAGCATAAGCGTTATAAGAGTTGGGCTGTACCCGAGCGAGGACCTGCGCTCGGACGGAAATATAGTCGCCGGGCCGTTTCACTCGGCCTTCGGCGAGCTGGTCGAAAACAGGATATACAGAAACAAGATCGAAGCCGAGATAATAAAAAACGGGATAAAAGATCAAGAATATAAGATTTGCGCGCCGCCCTCCGAGACCTCTAAGATCATAGGCCAGAAGGGCTGCAACCGTAAGTATTTCAAAGAAAAATACGGAGTGAAATTATGCTTGAAACCGATATGAAAGAGGATTTTTTCTGGTACCTCGACTCAAAATTTGAAAAAATAAGAGTGATGGAAGAGGTCGTTATCGGCAAATCCCGCGCCGATGTTATGGCGGTGCTGCCGGACGAGCTGTTGGGATTCGAGCTCAAAAGCAACGGCGACACCTACGCGCGCCTGCCGTCTCAGACCAAGTATTACGACAAATACTTTGACAAAAACTACCTTGTTGTGGGCCAGACCCACAGAAAAAACGCCCACAAGCACGTGCCGCCCCATTGGGGGATAATCATGATCTCGGATGTGGGAAACGATATCCGCGTGCTGCGGGAGGCCGCGAAAAATCCGAAAGCCAAAATGCGGTGGCAGCTGTCGCTGCTCTGGCGCAGCGAGCTTATGAATATAAGGCTCGAAAACGGGCTTTACAAATACGCCGACAAAAGCAAGCTGTTTGTGATAAAATACATGCTCGAAAAGCTCGACGAGCAAACCCTGAAACGCGCCCTGTGCCAAGAACTCTTCGAGCGTGAATATAACGTAGAGACTAGGCCGGGCGGATGATATCCGCCCCTACGGTTGGCGATGATATATTGTATCGCCGCAAATGCGTGAATTTCGCTAAACTCTGTAGGGGGACGGCGCCCTCGACGTTCCGGCTCGCCCCTTGGGGAGAGCTGTCACCGAAGGTGACTGAGAGGGGTTAACGTAGAGACTAGGAAGAATTTTACATGTTCCATAAAAAAAGTAAAGTTTGGCGGCGGCATGGTTTCGGCTGTGCCGTTGTTTTTTAAAATAATAACGGCGGCTAAGCCGTGAAACGGACGAAATATTTGCGGGTAAGTATAAACATACTTGCTAATTTATATGTTTTTAATATTTTTATTTGACCTTTTGGAAATAATATGATAGAATGTAATCACCACATAATTCCTAAAATTTAATAACTATAATTTTTCCTGTAAGTGGGTACATTTTTGTGTTCGGCAAAAATGTACACTCTATCCTATGTACTCGTATTTACAGGAATATAACGATTTAGGAATTGTGTGGTAACAATCGGAGCTGTGCATTTTTCGTGTGTGGTTCCGTTTGCGACCACACACTTTTTATTTTCAGGAGGTACATTTTTATGAAAAGGATTTTATGTTTGGGACTGATATTGACAATGATTTGCTCTTTGTTGACATTTATACCGGTAAATGCCGCGACGATAGTAGCAAGTGGCAATTGCGGAGCAGAGGGGGATAACCTGAAATGGACAATTGACGATGATGACACGCTGACAATAAGCGGCACCGGACGTATGAAGGATAATCACATACCGTGGAGGGGAACATTTTCAAAGGTTGTAATCGAAGATGGTGTAACCAACATAGGAGATAGTGTATTTTCATCATGTGCTAACTTAGTCGATGTGGTAATATCGAATAGCGTTACTCAGATTGGTACGTATGCATTTGGAGGTTGCTATAACCTTAAGACTATAATAATTCCTGACAGCGTAAAAGTTATTGAAACAGCTGCATTTGTCAGATGTACCAATTTAGAACAGTTATCAATGGGAAACGGCGTAGAAAAAATTGAGGAATCAGCATTTATGGAATGTGTCAACCTTAAAGATATTAATTGGAGCAGCAATCTTTCGTACATCGGTTCAAGCGCATTTGACAAATGCGAAAATATTAACGATATACCTTTGCTTAACAAATTATCTTATATTGGGAATCAGGCATTTAGTAACTGTAAAAACTTAAGAAGTATGGAACTCCCTAATCATCCCATTAATATAGGTTATTTAGCTTTTGATGCGACTTCATTATATTATGATACAAGTAATTGGGAAGATAATATGCTTTATATTTCAAATCATTTGATTGCCGCAAAGCTGTTAAATGCAAAATGTGAGATAAAGCCGGGAACGATATCTATAGCAAGTGGAGCCTTTATAGCTAACCCTTACGGTGAATATTGTGAGATTGTTATACCGGAGAGTGTCGCATACATCGGAACAAGAATTTCGCTACATAATGCTGTTTGTATAACTGTTGCGTCACAAAACAAATATTATTCGTCAACGAGCAATGCTTTGTTCGATAAAGAAAAAACCAGAATAATTGCCTGTATAAATGATGCGCAGATTACGGATTATATCATACCTGACGGCGTTCAAATTATTGAAGATTATGCGTTTTATGAATCCCGTTTAACCAATGTTAAAATACCTGACAGCGTTCATATGATAGGTACAGCTGCTTTTGATGGGTCAAGAAATTTAACAGAAATAGAATTACCTAATAATGTCATATCTATTGGTAATCAAGCTTTCTTCGGTTGCGCAAAACTTAACAAAATACAACTGTCTGAAAACATAACGAGCATTGGAGAATATGCGTTTATGAGTACGGCGTATTATTATGACCAAAATAATTGGGATAATAATGTATTATATATAGGAAACTATTTGATAGAAGCAAGAAATTATTTGAATAAATATCAAATAAGAGCAGGAACTTTATGTATCGCAGATAGAGCGTTTTACAATTGCAACTCATTGAATGATATTGAATTTCCTTCAACACTTGTCAGCATTGGAAACAGTGCGTTTTCAGATTGTAATGGTATTAAAAATATTGTATTGCCGAATAATGTAAAATACATAGGAGAAGAAGCCTTTAAAGGGTGCAATCAGCTTGAAAGTTTAAAAACCGGAAATGATGTAATATTAATTGGAAAAAGCGCATTTAGTTACTGTAACAAACTCGCTAAAGTTACGCTCGGCAAAGCGTTAACAGATATTGGATATAACGCATTCATATGGTGCGGAATTACAGATGTATATTATAACGGTAAAGTACAAGAGTGGAATAAGATTAGATTTGATTTTGGTAATGAAGAATTGTTAAAATCTGTAATTCATTGTACTGATGGTGATATAAATAATTCAGCAGTCACTCCAACACCTACGGCAACTCCGACACCTACGCAAAAGCCCACCGCCACACCTACGCAAAAACCCACCGCCACACCTACGCAGAAACCCACCGCCACACCTACACAAAGACCGACGGTTATACCTACGGCAAAGCCGACCGCAGATCCGGGCGCTCCTTCGGTTGAGATCACCGAGGTATCGGATGATTTTGTAACGGCCAAAGTAAGCAATTGCGATGATTTATTCGCGCAGGTGATTTTGGCGGTGTACAACAAAAACGGCGCGCTGATAGATATGCGGCAGAGTTATAATTTTGGCGAGGTATATCTCTTTAGCGATTATCTTCAAAATGCGAATATAAAAGTAATGCTGTGGAGCGATACGGACAGTATAAAGCCGCTGGCCGAAACCGCGGAAATGAGTTTGTAAAAAATAATTAATTCTTCCCAATTAAAGCCGAAAGGCGGGCGGCTGTGGCCGGAGCCGCAAAGCGGGTTCGTTTGGCAAAAGTATTCCGCTTGCAAACATAAGCAATGCCGCAAATCATAAAATCCTCTAGGATATACGAGGTCGTCCGCCCCTACGGCGTTTTGTGTACTATTATTCTAATCACTATTCGCTAATTACTAATTACTACGTTCCCACCTCCGTCTTTTCGCCTTTGGCGAAAATCCACCTCTCCCCAAGGGCGAGGCAAACGGGCGGACATTATCCGCCCGCTTACCGCTTTGTGTAGGAAGCGTATTATATAATAAATCAGACAATTAATTATAATATAAAATCACTTGACAAAAGCAAAATAATAATATATAATAATCATAGAAAGAGAAACGGCAGAGCGTAAAAACGGTTTGGCCGCTTCAATTAGGAAGTTATGACAACTGCCCTGAGCTGCTAAACATGGGGCGGTTGTCGATTTTTATTGCACAGGCTGTGCAAAAATCGCAAATAATACGATTATTACAAGCAATGCAAGAAAAACTTTGAAAAAATAATTTTTCATAAGCATCACTCCTTTCACTATGTCTTAAACACGATGTTAAGTGTTTAGAAAGGAATGAAGCGACCAACCGTCCTTACGTTTTGGCTCTGCCTTTTAGATAGGCATATTTTATTTATACTTAAATGTTTCTCCGCACGGAATATTCCGCACTTGCAGTTTTACTGCCATAGATATAATACCACATTATAACAATTTTTTCAAGTTAAAAATCGGTTACATAAACGGTGTTTTTATGTGTTGTCCCGGTTGAATTTCATTTCGTTCAGTTCTTGGCGGGTTATCAGGACCTGGCGGGGTTTGGTGCCCTCGTAGGGGCCTATTATTTTGCGCTCCTCCATCTGGTCGATCAGCTTGGCGGCGCGTTGATAGCCCATTTTGAATTTGCGCTGGAACATGGCGACCGACGCCTGACCGTTCTCGAGTACAAGCTCGACGGCATCCAAAAACATATCGTCGGTTTTTGAGAGCGGGCCGCTGTCCGAGCCCGATGTCTCGCGGGGCGCGGCGTTTTCAAGATCGGCCGCGACTTTTTCGTGCTCTTTTTCGATCTCCTCGATCAGTTCTTCGTCGTATTCGGCCTCGTACTGGTCCTTGATGTAATTGACAAGTGCCTCGATCTCATTGTCGGACACATAGTTGCCCTGCACGCGTATGGGCTTAAGCTCACCTCTGGGATAATACAGCATGTCGCCCATTCCCAAAAGCTTTTCGGCGCCCGCCGAGTCGATTATCGTGCGGCTGTCCACCTGCTGCGACACAGCGAACGCGATACGTGAGGGAATGTTAGCCTTGATAACGCCGGTTATAACGTTGACCGACGGTCTCTGGGTCGCGATGACAAGATACATTCCGGCGGCTCTTGCCAGCGCCGCCAGGCGGTTTATCGCTTCCTCGACCTCGCTTTTGGCCACGCTCATAAGGTCGGCCAACTCGTCTATGATTATCACTATCTCGGGCAGCTTGGCGTCGGGCTCTCCGTTTTCCTCCATCAGTTTGTTGTAGCCGTCAAGGTTGCGAACCTTATTGTCTTTGAGCAGCGCGTAGCGGTTCTGCATCTCGATAACCGCCCAGTTGAGGGCGCCCGCCGCGTGCTTCGGGTCGGTCACGACCGGGATAAGAAGGTGCGGTATTCCGTTGTAAACGCCCAGCTCGACCATTTTGGGGTCTACCATTATCATCTTTATCTCGTTGGGCTTCGCCTTGTACAAAATACTTGTGATAAGCGAGTTTATGCAGACCGATTTTCCCGAGCCCGTGGCTCCGGCGATGAGTATGTGCGGAAAGTCCGCGATGTCCGCCACGACGCAGCTGCCGCTGATGTCCTTGCCCAGCGCCACCGCGGTCTTTGACTTTTTGTTTTTAAACTCGGGCGTGTCGATGACCTCGCGTATCGGCACGGACTGGCGCTCGGTGTTGGGTATCTCGATGCCTATCGCCGATTTTCCGGGAATGGGCGCCTCGATTCGAACGCCCGACGCCGCCAGGCTTAGCGCTATGTCGTCGGAGAGGCCGGTGATCTTTGAGACCTTGACGCCCTTTCCGGGCTGCAGCTCAAAGCGGGTGACCGACGGCCCCTGCGTGATGTTTATTATCTGCGCCTCGACCTTAAAGCTGTTTAGGGTGTCGAGCAGGCGGTTGGCCTTTTCCTCAAGCTCGCGCTTGATCTCGTCCTTGGTTTTGCGCCTGTGCCGCGGCTCGGCCAAAAGGTCGATAGGCGGCAGGCTGTAGTGATAGTAAACGGGAGTGTTAAGCGCTTCCGTTTTTCCTATCTCGGCGGCGATCTTGTCCGCCTCGGATGCGTCCTTCTGAGGCTCGCTGTTATCGAGCGCCATTTTTCTGCCTCGGGTCACGGCCTCGTCAAGGGGCGCGCCGCTGTCTAAAGCCGCTTTTGTCAGCGGGTCGAGCTTGTCCTCCATTGCCGCGTCGCTCGGCGGCTCAAAGTCATCGCCGTTGTCTGATTCGGGTTTTGGCGTGGAGCCGTCCTTCGGCGGTATGTCGGTCAGAGCGCCCGTTTCGGATTTATCCAGAAAGGCGGGCACATCAATATCGTCAAACGGATCGTAGTCGTCCGTTTCGAGCTCTATGGTGCCGCTTTTTATTCCGTCTATGTCAAAGGGCAGATCCTCAAGCCTGAATTTCGGACGCTCCGAATCGCCGAGATCGCCGCTCTGCTCCTCGTCCTCGCGGATAACGAACCGCTGCGGTTTGGTGGGCGTTTCGGGAATATTCGGCTTTTCGGTACGCGGCTTGGTTTCTTGAAGCGGTTGATCGGCTTTGTTGTTTCGCGTCTTGCGTCTGAGGCGCTTCGCCTCTTTTTTCGCGGCGCGGCGGTCTCTCATAAGCTTGAGGGTGGAGGGCTGCTTGTCTGCTTTCTCGGTGGTGTGGGGCGGATCCTCGGGATCAAACTCGATCTCGCGCTCCATGCGCCTGCGGAAGCTCTCGCGTATTTTCGCAAAAAATCCGCCTATGCCCCTGAATATTTTCTCAACCGAGATACCGGTCAGTATTATAAACAGCACCAGCGTCAGGGCGCAGGCGCAGACCCACGCGCCCATATATCCGATGAGCAGCGTCAGTACCTTGCATATAAAGCCGCTGATGATGCCGCCGCCTATCCCGTCCACACCGTTTTCGTAGAGCGCGCGGAGATTTGATATAAAGCCGCCGTCCGTGAACGAGGTGTCGTGCTTCACAAGGGCGAAGATCACGCCCGAGCAGATCATGAGTCCGAGCAGGACTACCCATTTATAGGCCGCGCTCTCGTTTTCCTTGAGGCGGAACGAGTTGATGCCCGCCAAAATAAAATATACGAAAAACACCGACGACGCGGCGCCGAACAGACCGTAGCACACGTTTTTGATAAACTCGCCCACTATACCCGCAGCGGGCACAAAAAACGCGCACACCAGCAGCAGCGCCGCCGTGATAAGCAGAATACCCTGCACCTCGCCCGACATGCGCTTTACCGGTTTTTTGACCGCGACCGGTTTTTCGGTCCTCGCGGCCGCTCTCGCCGCGCCGCGGGATGTGCCGCTTTGTTGTTTTTTGGCCGTCGTTTTTTTCGGTTTTGGTTTTTTGGTTGATTTTGTTTTTGCCGCCATTATGATTTCTCCTTTAAAGGCGTTATTATTCAGAATAAATTATATCACAAAACAGGTTACATTTGTATTACGGGAGTTTTTCATTTTGTGTAATATCCCTCAAAAGAACCGTAAAAAACCACAAATTTTGCATATTTATCCAAACTTGAAAAAACTGAGATATTAATATAAAATCGTCTTGCAAAAAAATTTTTAATATGCTATAATTAAATTCTATCGGGTAACAGCGATAGGTTAGAGTTTTCATTATCACATAATTTGTTTAAAAATCTTTGAAAGGAGGAGGTTTGACATGAAAAACTTTAATAAGTACAAAAAGGGGTACTTTATGCCGCCCGTGAAATCAATGAAGTGGGTCGAGAAAGACGCTATCGAAAAAGCGCCCATTTGGTGCAGCGTCGACCTAAGAGACGGAAATCAGGCTTTGGTGGTGCCGATGAGCCTTGAAGAAAAGCTGGAGTTTTTCATATATCTATGCAAGATAGGCTTTAAGGAAATCGAAGTGGGATTTCCCGCCGCGTCCGAGACGGAGTACCTCTTTCTTCGCAGGCTGATCGAGGATAATCTGATTCCCGACGATGTTACCATTCAGGTTCTGACTCAGGCGAGAGAGCATATAATCAAAAAGACATTCGAGGCGCTCAGAGGCGCCAAAAACGCCATCGTTCACGTGTATAACTCGACTTCTCTGGCGCAGCGCAAGCAGGTGTTCAGAATGTCCAGAGATGAGATAAAACAGATCGCGGTTGACGGAGCCAAGCTGCTCAAAAAGCTGACCGAGGAGGAGGGCGCGGACTACCGCTTTGAATACAGCCCCGAGAGCTTCACGGGCACCGAGCCCGAGTACGCCCTCGAGGTGTGCAACGCGGTGCTTGACGTGTGGAAGCCCACTCCCGACCGCAAGGTAATAATCAATCTTCCCGTGACGGTGCAGATGTCGCTGCCCCATGTTTACGCCTCGCAGATCGAGTATATGAGCGAGAACATGCGCTACCGCGAGAACGTGGTGCTGTCGCTCCATCCCCACAACGACAGAGGCACGGGCGTGGCCGACACGGAGCTGGGACTTCTGGCCGGAGCCGACCGCGTTGAGGGAACTCTGTTCGGAAACGGCGAGAGGACCGGAAACGTGGACATAGTGACGCTGGCGCTCAATATGTACACCCACGGCGTTGACCCCGGGCTTGATTTTTCCGATATACAGGACGTGGTCGAGCACTACGAGCGGCTCACCGGAATGCACGTGGATCCCAGACAGCCCTACGGAGGCAAGCTGGTATTCGCGGCGTTCTCGGGTTCGCATCAGGACGCGATCGCCAAGGGCATGAAGTACAGAGAAGAGAGGCACGAGAATTATTGGACGGTGCCCTATCTTCCCATTGACCCCAAGGATCTGGGCAGAGAATACGAGGGCGACGTTATCAGGATCAACAGCCAGTCCGGAAAGGGCGGTATAGGTTATCTGATGGAACAGCGTTTCGGATTCAACATTCCCAAAAAGATGCGCGAGGATTTCGGATATATGGTAAAGGACGTGTCCGATCATCTGCACAAGGAGCTGCAGCCCGATGAGATCGTGAATATCTTCAGGGAGAACTACATAAACATAGAGACAAAGATCAGGATGATAGAGGCGCACTTCGAGCAGAAGGACGGAATTATAGCCCACATTACTCTTGAGGAGGACGGAAAAACCGAAACTCTCACCGGCCATGGCAACGGCCGTCTGGACGCTGTGACAAACGCGTTCGGCGACGTGCTTCACGGAAAGTACACGATAGAGACCTATGAGGAGCACGCGATAAGCACGGGCTCAAACTCGCAGGCCTGCGCCTATATCGGACTTTCGGACCCTTACGGAAACGTGACCTGGGGCGTCGGAATCCACAACGATATTATCAACGCGTCGATTATAGCCCTTATCAGCGCGATAAACAGAATTTATAAGCAAAAGGGCAATTTGGATTAGGATTTATGAAAAACGCGTAAATTGAATATAGAATGTTTTAGGAGTTGAGAAGCATGAAAAAGTTGTCGTCGCTGCTTATGGCAATAATACTTTTTGTATGTTTCTCGGCTCCTTTTTCCGTTTGGGCGGATGATGAGATAATACCGGTGGTTTTGCCGGGACAGGCGCCCGATCCGGTGGTAACCGCCGAGGAAGAAGCCGCCGAAAAGCCCGAACCGAAGCCGAAGCCCGATGATTTTGTGACCCGCGCTCAGGCGGTGGATATTTTGATAGAGGGTTTGGGCGACGAGCTCAAGGCGGTCATGCCCGCCGATCTCACGGTGTTCTCGGATTATGAGGCGCTTGACGCGGACAGCCGCCGCTCGATGGGTCTGGCCGTGGCTCTGGGCGCGGTGAACGGCTCCGACGACGGCATGCTGCATCCGAACGATTATGTGACCCGCGTTGAAAGCTTTGCGATAGTCAGCCGTATTCTGGCGCGCAACGATCTGCCCACCGATCTGGGCGACGGCAGCGATTTCTTTACCGATGTTCCCGAGTGGGCGGAGCAGGACATAGAGCGCCTTAAAAATGCGGGACTGGTGTACGGCTACGGCGACGGAACTTTAGGCTCGTACGATTATATGCTCTATGAGCAGATAACTCTGGTGTACGACCGCCTGCTGGCCTTCCGCGCGGCGCTGCCCGGAGGCGAGCTTTATAAAAACGACTATTACCAATATGTCAACGAGCAGTGGCTCAGCGAGACGACTTTGCCCGAGGGCTACGCCAAATGGTCCAATGTGGAGCAGCTTTCTCAGAACAATGCTTACCGTATTCAAAGTATTATAGGCGAGATCATAACCGATTATTATGTGGGAAACGTGCCCGCCAAGGGAACAAACGAGCAGAAGATCCTCGATATATACCTGGCGGCCGCCAATGAAAAATACCGCGAGAGCGTGGGCATAGAGCCTATCAAGCCTTATCTTGAGCTGATCGACGATATTGACAGCATAAGCGATCTGCCGCGAGCGCTGGCGGAGCTTGAAAAGGCGGGGTTCCATTCACTTATCCCGATCAGGATCAATTCTGATTTTTCGGATTCAACGCAGAACCGCGTCAGCTTTGAGGCGTGCTACACCGGAATAGAGCCGGGAGTGATAAAAAGCGGAGATTACGAGAATGTGGAGTCGGCGTATCGGCTTTATATTCAAAATCTGTTTATCGCGTCGGGTCAATCGGTTCACGAGGCCGCGGAGAACGCCGACGCGGCGGCCGAGTTATGCGTTCGTTTGGGCAAGGCCACAATGGACGACTCTCTCTGGGACAAGCCGGAGATCATATACAACGTTTGCTCCGAAAAAGAGCTTAACGAGCTTTTCTCGAATATAAAAATAACGAATTATATAAAGAATCTGGGTTACGACTCCGCCGACAATGTTATCGTTTTCGATAAGGATTTGGCGAGGGAGATCAATTCCGAGCTTAAATCCAGAAATCTCGACGCTTTGAAGCAGTATCTCAAAGCCGCGCTTTTGGATTGCTCCGCGCTGTATCTCAACGCGCAGATGTTTGAGGCGTACCGAAATTATATAAATGCGATCAGCGGCACGAGTTCCATGGTTTCGCCGTCCGCCTATGCGGTTACGATAACGCAGTCGCTTATGGGCTTGGAACTTGGCGAAAAGTATATCGAAAGATATTTTTCCGCCGATTCAAAAAAAGAGATAGAGGATCTGGCGAATCTTATAATAAAGACCTTTGAAAAGCGGATCGACAACCTTGAGTGGATGAACGCCGCCACTAAGGAGGTCGCCAAGGATAAGCTGGAGTCGATATCGGTGCATATAGGGTACCCGGAATATTTGCGGGGATATGTGAACAATAATTTCAAGGTTCGCAGCATCGAGGACGGCGGCAGCCTGATGGAATACGTGATCGACTACAACAAAATGCAGAGCGACAAAAATAACGAGCTGATAAACAACGGGGTGTCGGCCGACAAAGGCGCGTGGAGCCTCACGCCGCAGTCGGTCAACGCCTACTACGACCGCGCGGGAAACTGCATAGTGATCCCCGCGGGCATGCTTCAGGCGCCGTATTACAGTCCAAACGCGTCGTTTGAGACCAACCTGGGCGGCATAGGCAGCGTAATCGCCCATGAAATCACCCACGCCTTTGACAACGTGGGCTCTCAATTTGATAAAAACGGAAATTACCGCGACTGGTGGCTTTCGGGGGACTACACGGCGTTTAATGAAATATGCAGAAAATTTGTCAGCGAATACGGAAAAATTGAGGTCATGCCCGGAAGCTTTGTAGACGGCAGCCTGACGCTCAGCGAGAACATAGCCGATATAGGCGCCATGGCTTGCATACTCGATATAGCGGGAGCGGATAATCCGAACCTTGACGAGCTGTTCAAGACCTACGCCAGAACATACCGCGTGGTCTGCACCGACGAATACGCGAAAATGCTGCTGTCGACCGACGTTCACTCACCGAATCGGGTCAGGGTGAACATGGTGCTTTCAAATTTTAAGGAATTTTTGGATCTCTATCACATGCAGCCCGGCTGCGCCATGTATCGCGCCGAAAAAGACAGATTAAAGATATGGTAACGTAGTGATTAGTGATTAGCGAATAGCGATTACGCGGAGATAGTTTGGCAAAAATCGTTGGCGTTTCTCCGCGAATGTAGAAGAAAGGCTCGCCCCAAGGGGCGAGGCAAGCGCCGTAAGGCGCTTATTTTATTTCTTTTATCACAAAATCGACCAGGTCGCGGGCGGCGTTTGGCTTTGCCAGCAGCCGCATGTTTTCCTGCATCAGCCGGCGGTGCTCGTCGTTTATGAACATCTGATAGACCGCCTCGTCAAGCGGATTGGTGCGGCTGATCTTCATGGCCGCGCCGGCGTTCAGCAAAAATTCCACGTTCCGATCCTCCTGCCCGGGTATAGGGTTGTTCATCAGCATGGGTATTTCTTTCGCCAGAGCCTCGCTTGTCGTCAGGCCGCCCGGCTTTGTGATTATGCAGTCGCAGGCGTCCATAAACAAGTCGACCTTGTCGGTGAAGCCGTGATTATATATTTTCTTTTTGGTTTTGAGCCCGTCGATGCGCGCCTTGAGTTTTTTGTTCCTGCCGCAGATAGTCACTATTCCGAAGTTGATATTCAGCTTGTCGAGCTGTATGATCTCGCTTATTATGTCTCCGAAGCCCATGCTTCCGCTCATTACCAGAACGTTGCGCGCGGTTTTTATCCCCAGCTCGCGCTTTGCCTCATCCTTGCCGCGCTTTACCGCGAATTTGGGGTTTATGGGTATGCCCAGCGGAAGCAGCCGATTTTCGGGAAAGCCTTTTTTCATTCCCTGGATCGTCAGCCGTTTGTCGGGCAGGATATAGTAGTCAAGATATGAGTCCTCCCAATAGGGATGCACGGTAAAATCGGTCACAATGCCGATGGTTTTCGCTTTGAGCAGCTCGATCGACGAGATGTACGTCACAAGCAGGGCGGCGAAAATATGGGTGCAGATTATAAAGTCAGGCTTTTTTTCGGATATCAGCTTTATAAGGCTGCGGGACAGCACCGAGTTTGTCAGCTTTGTCATGCCGCGCACGCCAACTTTTGGCTGAATATTTCTTTTTTCCGCCAGACGGTACATGCCGCCGTAAATTTTCGGAATATTTTTTGTGGACATCAGATATATCCGATTTATGGAATCCGAAAGCAGCGGGTTTATATATTTGTAAACGTCGAGATACTCGGTGTCGATCCCGCGTTTTTTAAATTCCTCGTTGATGACCTTGGCGGTCTGGTTATGTCCCTGTCCCGCGGTTATTGATAAGATCAGTCCCCTCATGTCGATATCCTCCTTATATGCTGACCGCCGCGCCGGGAGTTAAGAAGTAAACGATCCTTTTTGTCACTTTAACGCCCAATATCTCCTCAATACCTCTTGTGTAGCAGTCGATCTGAACTCTGTAGCTTTCCGCTTTTTCCGCGGCCCGGTCCGCTCCGCAGCGGTCGGTCTTATAGTCGATCAGAACCGCCTCGCCGTCTTTTACGCACACGCAGTCCGCCACGCCCTGTATGATTATTTCCGCTTCGCCGCCCGGAGCGTTCTCAAGCTCTTTGTATATTTCGGCAGCCTTGACAGGAAACAGCATTTTAAATTCGCGCATCAGGCTGCCGTTTTCCGCCGCGTTTCGTATCAGCGCGCCGGTTTCGGATTCAAACAGAGCCGATATCCGATCCGCGCGCACGCTTTTGAGCTGGTTTTCTGTGATAACGCCACGCTCCGCCAATTCTTTGAGCTGCGCCTCGGTTTCCTCGGGCGTGTTTGTTCTTTTAGGGTCGATGTGCTGAAGCGCGAAATGTGTTATTGTTCCGATCTCGGCCGCGTCTCCCTCGCCCGCCGAGTGGAACGTTCTGTCCGCCGCGCTCATCAGCCGCGGCGTGTATTCCCATTCCTCCTCGCCCGCGCTCTCGCGCATCCTGTTTTTAAGCTCGCTCACCGTCAGCTTGAGCGGGATCCTTGTAAGCTCCTCGCCGGGGTATTTATAGTCGAGTATCCGCCCGAGCTTTTCGGGGTCGATAACTGGCGCCGCCTCGGGGCGCGCCAAATCTTTGATCTCGGCCTTTTCGCTTTTGGTTTTTTTCACCCTGTCTACAGGTATGTATGTCATTTTGATCGGCGCGTCTCCCCTCAATCGGGCGTCCGAGACATCCGTGACCATCAGGCGCCGCATGTTTTCAAGATTTATGTTGTTCATAAATCCGAAAACTATCCAGTCGCGGAACACGGTCGTCGCCTCGATCTGCCGGCGCATGACGCGTCCGCTGCCGTCTATGATCGGGTTCATCCAGTTTTTAGACTGTCCGCCGTTGGTGCATGAAATTATCAGCTTTTCCTTGGCCCGCGTCAGCGCCACATAGAGCAGCCGCATTTCCTCGGCGTTTTCCTCTTTGGCGTTATAATGCTTGATAAGCGTGTTTGGAAACGACGCGTATCTCAGTCTCCGCTCAACGTCCACATACGGCAGACCTATGCCCAGCTTTTCGCTGAGAGCGAGCGCGCTTTGGTCGTTTGATTTGTGAGCGGTGTTCGCCAAAAATACCACCGGATATTCAAGCCCCTTTGATTTGTGTATTGTGGTGATAAGCACCGCGGAGCCGTTTTCGCCGACGGTCAGCGCCTGCCGAAGCTCGCCGCTTTCGGCCGTTTTGTCCAGATATTTCATAAACTCAAACAGACCGCTGAGCCCTTTGCTCTCAAAGTCGGCGGCCGTTTTGAGCAGCAGCTCCAGATTGGCGCGCCGAACCGCGCCGCCCTTCATGCCCTCCGCGATCGTGATATAATCAAGCTCAAAGCATATTTTATATATCAGCTCGTTTATGCCCATGTATGCCGAGCAGTCTCTGAGCTCGTCAAGGATTTTCAAAAACTCGGCGGCTTTGGGGTCGTTTTTCGCTTTGCGCACCGCGTCATAAAAGCTGCCGCCTTTGCTGTTTGCGCGTATTTCCGCGAGCTCGTCGGCCGTGAAGCCGAATATCGGGCTGCGCATAACGGTCAGCAGCGGTATATCCTGGATCGGGTTGTCGATTATGTTCAAAAACGCCAGCACGGTACCGATCTCGATCGACGCCAGAAAGCCGCCCGTTTCCGAAACGGTCGGAATGCCGTATTCGCGGAACACTTTTTCGTAAACGGGCGCCGCGCTCTTTGTGCTTCTCATCAGCACGGCGATATCGCCGAACTCAACGGGCCGCGAGGTTCCGAGAGAGCGGTCGTATATCGGCAGCTTTTCGTCATAGACCAGTCGGACGATGCGGGCCGCTATTGATTCCGCCTCGAGCTCGGTCTTTGCTGGAGAGGTCACGAGCCGATCGTTCTCGGCGTTTCTCACCATAACGTCGGTCATGATAATTTCAGCGTTATAAGCGTTTTTGTCGTCGGGCTCGGGATATTCCGCGCCCGCTTTCAGCTTTTCGCTTTCGTTGTAGTCGATGCCGGCGGTTTTTTTATACATGATATTTTCAAAAAGCTCGTTCACCGGTCTTATCACCGATTCTCGGCTGCGGAAATTGTCGGACAGAACGCGCAGTTCTCCGTCTCCCCCGTTTAAATAGCTTTCGTATTTTTCAATAAACAGCGCGGGCGAGGCGGCGCGGAAGCGATAAATGCTCTGTTTGATGTCGCCCACCATAAATATGTTGCCCCTGCCTCCCGACAGCAGACGGAAAAGAGCGTCCTGAATATTGTTGGTATCCTGATACTCGTCAACGTATATTTCCTTGTATCTGCCGCCGAGCGCGGCGCAAAACTCCTTTGGCGTGCCGTCGCGGTTCATGATCAGCTCGATCAGATAATGCTCAAGATCTCCGAAATCCAGAACTCCGCGCTTTAATTTGAGGCGGCGGTACCTGCGCATCAGCATCAGCGTGATATTTTTAAGCGTCCTCATGCGCGGCCAAAGTCCGGAAATCGTTTTCACGATCGCTTCCTCGCTGCCGAATTTCAGCAGCGCGTGTTCGTTGAGCAGCTTTTTTATCATTTTGCGTATCTCGGAGGCGGATTTGCCGGCTGCCGCGAGATAAGGGTCGGCCTTTTCGTCCTTCGATAGGGTCAGCGCCCTTCGGAATGTCATGCGGCTTTTTTTATCAAGAAACTCGTCGATCGTGTCAAATTCTTTAAGCTTCGCGAATTCGGCCGCCTCGTCGGCATAGAACTCTATTATCCTGTGTCCTTCCGGGAAAGCGCTTTTAAGAATATCGAGCATGACTTGATACATTTTGACGCAGTCGTCGATTATCTCGCGTATTCCGTCTTTGTAAGCGTCCTCCCAGGGGGTGCCGCTTATCGAGCCGGTCTTATACACGCTCTTATACATGTTCACCGAGCGGTTCAGCCATTTTTCGGGGCTTGCCAGCGTGCGGGCGAATTTGCGCAGGTCGGTGATAATGCCGCGCAGGTTGTTGTCGTTCTTGATACCGCCGTGCCCGAGCGTGAGGTCCGAAAAAGATGTCAGCTTGTCGATTCGGGAGTAGTAGCGTTCAAGACAGTCGTCAAGAGCCTCGCCGAGCAGGATCGCGCCCTCGCTGTCGTCCATGACCGAAAAGCCCGCCGGAAGGTTTGTCTTATGTATATTATTGGTCAGGATTTTTTTCGCGAAGGCGTGTATCGTCGAGATGTCGGCCGCGCCCAGCTTCATGATCTGCGCCGCCAGATGTTTGTTGGCGGGGTCCTCGCGGAGCCGTTCCTCTATGGCGGCGGAAATTTTGCTTTTCATCTCCGCGGCCGCGGCGTTGGTGAAGGTGAGCACAAGTATCTCGTCCACCGAAAGCGGCTCCTTTTTATCGAGTACCCGGCGTATTACCCGCTCGACCAGCACGGCTGTCTTGCCGCTGCCCGCCGCCGCGGACACCAGAATGTTCTTTTTCCCGTCGTATTTGATAACGTCCGTCTGCGCTTTGGTCCAGTCCATATTTTCCTCCGTTTTTTATTGATCAGATTTTAATATCCCAAAACTCCCTCAAGAGTCTCGTCGTTCTCTATCCAGCTCTTGACCGGTATGACCTCGTACTCCGCGGGGGTGCGCCGCACGACGACTTTCTCGATGCCCGAATTGATAACCAGCCGTTTGCACATGGCGCAGCAGTTGGCGTTTTCGACCAGATCGCCCGTTTTTGCGTCCTTGCCCACAAGATACAGGGTGCCGCCGATAGTGTCGCGCCTGGCCGCGCTTATCACGCAGTTGGCCTCGGCGTGCACGCTGCGGCACATTTCATATCTCTCGCCGCGGGGGATGCCAAGCTTGTCTCTCATGCAGTAGCCCAGATCGGAGCAATTTTCCCGTCCTCTCGGCGCTCCGGTGTAGCCTGTGGATATGATCTCGTCGTTGCGTACAACGATCGCGCCGAAGTTGCGGCGCAGGCAGGTGCCGCGCTCTGTCACGGTCTCGGCGATGTCGAGATAATAGTTTTCCTTATCGACCCTTTTCATGATCTAACCTCCTCGGCCGCCGCAGCCTTCGCGGCGGATTTCGAATTTTGTCAACAGCAATATTATAATTCATTTTTTTAAAATATTCAATAGTTTCTTATTGACTTTATCGCTTATTGCAAATATAATATATAAAAACGGTAAATTTTTGTACAGAGGTAAATTATCATTATGGAAATATTCAGAACCGCCTCCCCGGAGGAGACCGAAAGCGTCGCTCTGCGGTTTGCCGAGCGGCTCGGTCCCGGCTCGGTCGTGGCTCTCACCGGCCCTTTGGGAGCCGGAAAGACGGCTTTTGTAAAAGGCATAGCCGCCCGTTTCGGCGCGGCGGCCGTCACGAGCCCCACCTACACTCTTGTCAATCATTACGACGGAAGCGTTCCCGTCTATCATTTCGACGTATACAGAATTGAAGATCCCGACGACGAGACCCGTCTGTGGATAGACGAGTATTTGTTCGGGGACGGAGTATGCGTGATCGAGTGGGCGGACAACATAGCGGACATGCTTCCCGAGGAAACTGTCCGCGTCGAGATTTCAAAAGACCCCGCCGCGGGAGAGAATTTCAGGAAGATAAAAATATGCTGACACTCGGAATCGACACCTGTTGTATGCCCGCCTCGGCGGCCGTGTACGACGGTGAGAAAATAATCGGTGAGTTTACAATAAACAGCGGCAAGACCCACTCTCAGAAGATAATGCCGCTGATCGCGCAGATGCTGAGGCATCTGGATATAGAGCCTTCGGATATCGACTGCTACGCGGCGGCCGCGGGCCCGGGCTCTTTCACCGGGGTCAGGATAGGAACAGCCGCGATAAAGGCCATGGCGCGCGGCTCGGGAGCGGTATGCGCCGCTGTTTCGACCCTTGAGGCATTAGCGAACAACGCGCGTTATTTCGGCGGAGTGATTTGCCCGATCATGGACGCGCGCCGAAACCAGGTGTATAACGCCCTGTTTTCGGGGGACGGAAGTTTAAGGCGCCTCACGGACGACAGGGCGCTGGCGCTTAAAGATCTGCTGAATGAGCTTGAGGGAAAAAAGGCGCTGTTTCTCGGCGACGGAGTTTTCCCGTATCGCGCCGAGATCGAGTCGCGAATGGGCGAGCGGGCGAGCTTCGCGCCGCCCAACGCGCTTCTCAACTCAGCGGCGTCTGTCGCGTTTCTCGGCGGGGAGATGCTGAGGCGCGGAGAGACAAAAAGCTGCGGCGATCTTGTTCCAAATTACATAAGGCTTTCTCAGGCCGAGAGGGAGAGAAAGGAGAGGCTTTCGAAGTGAGAAGTATTTTTTTGGATAATATTATAAAAAAATTATTGGCGGCGCTGACCGTGCTTTTGATGTGCCTATCGCTTTGCGCAGCGCCGATAAGCGTTTTGGCGGCGCCCGACGACGAGACCTCGCGGTCAAGCAGCGAAACTGCGGCGGAGGACGGCGCCGATGAGGACAGCGAAACCGCGGCGGATGACAGCTCCGTTCGGAACGATGAGCGCGGTACGATACGCGGCAAAAGCTCGTCGTCCGATACCGATTCGGGATCCGGGGACAAGCCCTCGGCCACAAAGTCTCCGAAAAAGAACGCGGACAGCACCGATGAGGACAGCGAGGACGAGGCCTCGGACGAGAGCGAGCCCGAGCCCTCTCCCACCCGCGACCCGAGAGTTGACGAAAACGGGCGCCCCGTGATGGACGCGAACCAGACCGCGGTGCTTATAAACGCCACAAACGGCGAGGTCATGTTCGAGCAGGAGAAGGACAAGCGGGTATATCCCGCCAGCACCACCAAGATCATGACGGCGCTGCTGACCCTTGAGGCGATAGACAGGGGCGAGCTCAATCTTCACGCAGCTTTCTTGGTCATGCCCGAAATGCTGGCCGACCTTCCGGCCGACGGCTCCAGCATGCTGCTTAAGGAGGGCGAGACGATCACGGTGGAGCAGCTGCTCCAGGGCCTTATGGTCGAGTCGGGAAATGACGCGGCGCAGGCGCTTGCCATAATCGTGTGCGGCGATATTCCCACATTTGTGCAGCGCATGAACGACCGAGCCGCCGAGCTCGGCATGAGCGGCACGCATTTTGTCAACGTTCACGGCCTGCATGACGACGAGCATTATACCACCGCCGCCGATCTGGCGACGCTTACCCTTGAGGCTATGAAAAACAACACCTTCCGCGAGCTGGCTGCGACGCCGAGGGTCGTTATACCCGCTACCGACAAAACGACTCAAAGGACGTTTATCAGCACAAACGGACTTTTGTCCACGCTGAGATACCCGAATTATTATTACGAAAATGCTATAGGCGTAAAGACCGGCCACACATCCCAGGCGGGCTACTGCCTTGTGTCCGCAGGTCAAAAGGGCGCGCTTGAGGTCATCGGCGTGGTTATGAACGGCGCCGATGAGGACGATAGGCATTTTGATTCTAAGAATTTGCTGAAGTACGCGCTTGACAATTATAAGGCCGTGACCGCCGTCACAAGGGGCGACATGGTCAGCGAGATAAGAGTTCGTTTCGGCTCCGGAACCGACCACACAACGCTTTCGACCGACAGCGACATTCTCGTTACCATACCCGAGGATGCCAACGAGGACGAGCTGAGCGTTGAGGCGAGGATCCCCGAATATCTGGTGGCTCCGGTAAATCAAGGCGACGAGATAGGCACGGTCGAGGTTATGTACCAAGGCAGCGTCGTGGGCAGCGGACGGCTCATCGCGGATTCGGGAGTAAAGCGCCATCCGTTGGGATTTTTGATGCAGTTCTTCAGCTTCTTGTGGAGCATTCTGTTTGTCAGAATTCTGATAATTGTTCTGCTTATCGCGCTGGTTCTGTTTATCGTGTACATGATCGTGAACATCAGAAAGAACATAAAGATCGCCGAAAGACGCCGCCGAGCGTCCTCAAGACGTCCGCCCCGGGATACGCGCAGATAAAATGACTGAATTTTCAAAAATTCAATAATTGTTTACATAAAATATCTTGCTATGGAGCGTTTTTCATGGTATAATAATATTTAATGTAATGAAACGGACAAACGCGCTTTGTTTGATAAAACCACGGAGGAGCAGAATGACGGAAACACTTACAACATATTTAACGACGTTTTTGCTGTCGGTCATGCCTGTGTCGGAGATAAGAGGCTCGATGATATACGGCCTGTCTCAGGTGGACCAGACATTTGTGAATATTTTAAAAATATACGGCATTTCGATAATCGGGAATTTTTTGCCCGTGCCGTTTATATTAACAGCGTTCAGGCCGCTTATCAAATGGCTCAAGAAAACCAAACTTCTGGGCAGATTCGCGCGGTGGCTTGAAAACAGGACCCACCGCAAGGCGGGCGATATATCCAGAAAAAGCGCGGGAGCCGCAGCTGTTGCGATATATGTTTTTGTGTCTATCCCTTTCCCGACAACGGGCGCGTGGACCGGCTCGATGATAGCGGGATTGCTTGACATGAGAGCGAAATATGCGCTGCCGGCGGTGCTGCTGGGGATAATGACGAGCGGCGCGATCATGACGCTGCTTGTGACCGGAGTGCTGAATCTGGGCGCTTTCGGACAGTGGCTTATGAAATAGGCGGGATCGGCCGTGTTGATAAAAACAAAAATATGATCGAAAATGATTATGAAAGGGAAAAATCAGATGAGCAATAATTATTCCGATAATCAGAATTACGGGTACAGAAAAAGACCCGAGAGGGGCAGCAGACCCATGCTTGTCATAGGCATTATTCTGCTCAATATTTCACTGTTTTTGGCGGCGTTTGTGCTGTCGTTCAATATGATAGTGAACCCGATCGAGCAGAGAGACGAGCAGGTGCGCAGCCTGACCGAGGAAAACGTCAAGCTCAAGAGCGACGCCAAGCTGCTTCAGGATCAGCTGGACGTTGTGGAGTCGGAGCTTGAAAGCTACAAGAAAAAGAGCGGCTCATCATCGAGCTCCTCGTCGTCAAGCAGCTACAGCTACGACAACTATCTCAACGACGACAACAGTTTTATCAGAGACGCCGATGATGACGAGGACACGGATACCTCAAGCGCTTCCAACGCTTCAAGAAGCAGAAATGACGATGAAATGAATATGGACGACAATTAATTTTGGCGTCCGATTTAATATATCCCGAAAGGAGAACGGATATGACACCTAAGTATAAGAGGATAATGATCAAGATCAGCGGCGAGGCCATGTCGGGACACACCGGATTCGGACTTGACCACGAGACGATCGAGTCCATAGCAAAGCAGATAAAGCGCTGCCACGATATGGGCTGCGAGATCGGCATCGTGATAGGCGGCGGCAACTTCTGGAGGGGCCGCGACGGCGAGGGAATGGACCGTTCGAGAGCCGACCATATGGGCATGCTTGCGACGGTGATAAACTGTTTGGCGATGCTCGACGCGCTCGAGAGGCTCGGAGTTGAGGCGAGAGTCCAGACAGCGATCGAGATGCGTCAGATCGCCGAGCCGTACATAAGGCTCCGCGCGGGTGCTCATCTGACCCGAGGCAGAGTTGTGATATTCGGCTGCGGCACCGGAAACCCGTTCTTCTCAACAGACACGGCGGCGGCGCTCCGCGCGGCCGAGATCGGAGCCGAGGTCATACTTCTTGCCAAAAAGATCGACGGCGTGTACGACAGCGACCCGAATATTAACCCAAGCGCCAAGAAATTTGATAAGCTGACGTTTATGGACGTGCTCAACAAGGGATTGGGCGTTATGGACACCACTGCGGCCACGCTGTGCATGGACAACAACATCCCGCTGCTGGTGTTCGGCCTGGATAACCCAGAAAACATAGTGAACGTGCTGTGCGGCGACAATATCGGCACGATCGTGTCGTAAGTACGAAAATACAAGGTAATATAAAATCAGGAAATAAAAAAAGAAAGGAAGATTGTTATGCAGGAATCCGAAAGAAGAATGGGAAAGGCCATCGAGGCTTTGGAGAGAGATTTGTCGCGTATCCGCGCGGGCAGAGCGAACCCCGCGATACTCGACAAGGTGACCGTTGAGTATTACGGCGCTCCCACGCCGCTGGCGCAGGTGGGCACCATATCGGTACCCGAGGCGAGAATGATAATAATCCAGCCCTGGGATACCACGCTGCTCAAGGCGATCGAGCGCGCGATCAACGCGTCCGATATCGGTATTCATCCCAACAACGACGGCAAGGTTATCCGTCTGGTGTTCCCGCCTCTTGACGGCGAGAGAAGAAAAGAGCTTGTAAAGCAGGTGTCAAAGCGCGGCGAGGAAGCCAAGGTGGCCGTCCGCGGCGTGAGACGCGACGCGATAGAGCGCTTTAAAAAGCAGAAAAAGGCCGGAGAGGTAACCGAGGACGGTTTGGCTGATCTCGAGGATGATATCCAGAAGCTTACAAATAAGTTTGTTAAAAAGATCGACGAGATCGTCAAGGAAAAAGAGACCGAGATCGCCGAAGTATAATAAAAATTTATGAAACTGTTTCGAAAAAGCGCCAAGGAGCCGGAGCGGGCCGGGCTTGATCTCAGCCGCGTTCCGGCGCATATAGGCGTGATAATGGACGGCAACGGGCGCTGGGCGAGGCGCAAAGGCCTGCCGCGCAGCGTGGGCCACAAGGCCGGCGCCGATAACTTAGAGGCGATATGCGACTACTGCGGCTCGATCGGCGTCAAGGCGCTGACGGTGTACGCTTTTTCCACAGAGAACTGGAGCAGACCCCAGAGCGAGATAGACGCGTTGATGGATCTGCTCTACGGCTATTTACTGACCGTTGAGGAAAAGTTCAAAAACCGCAATATGAAGCTGAAGATCAGCGGCGACACGACGCCTCTTTCCGACAAGATCAAAAAGGCGATCATCCATGCCGAGGAAGTCACCGCGAGCGGCGACGGCATGGTGCTTAACATTGCCCTGAACTACGGTGGCAGAAGCGAGATCGTTCGCGCCGCGCGTCTGGCGGCCGAGGATGTGAAAAGCGGGAAAATAAGCCCCGGGGACATAGATGAAGAATATCTCGGCGGATTTATGTACACCGCGGATCTGCCCGAAGTTGATCTGATCATACGTCCCAGCGGCGAGAAGCGGCTGTCGAATTTCCTGCTATGGCAGGCGGCGTACGCTGAGTTTTGGTACAGCGACATATGTTGGCCCGACTTTAAAGAAAAAGATATGGAGCGGGCGATCATTGATTTTCAAAACCGCGACAGGCGTTTCGGAAACGTGTAAGATACGCGAAAAATGAAAGCATTGGGGGAGCTCTCGAATGGGATCCGAATCAAAATCTAAATCAAAACCGAGCCTGAAGCTGAGGGTTCTGACCGCGGCGGTCGGGATCCCGGTCATAATCATGATTTTGCTGGCGCCGGTGTGGATCATGCTGGCGGCGGCGATCTTGTGTTCTCTGATAGGCACATTTGAGTATTACGGAGCCGTGGGGCTTCTCAGGCGGCAAATGCCGCTGTGCGTAGTCGGATTTATCGGAACGGCCGCTTTGCCGTTTTGCGCGTTTTTGGAGCCGATAATGATCATGACCTGCGCGTTTTTGTATCTGCTTATTCTGTTTCTGATGATGCTTTTCAGCCACAAAAGGATCAGGATAACGGATATAGCGATGCTGATCATGGGACTGATATATATCCCGTTTCTGCTTTCAAACGTGCTGTTTATCAGGCAGCTTGAATTCGGAAAGGTGCTGGCATGGCTGGTGTTCGTGGGCTCTTTTATGACCGACAGCGGAGCGTTTTTTTCGGGCAAATTGCTTGGGCGGCACAAGCTGTGCCCCGAGATCAGTCCGAAAAAGACCGTGGAGGGAGCGGTCGGCGGTACGATAGTCTGCGGTCTGGGCTTTCTGCTGTTCGCGCTGATAATCAATCTGTTTTTCGCGGATATAATCAACGCCGAAATGAGTTTGGCTCTGACCTTCGCGCTGGGTCTTATCTCGGCGCTGGCGGCCCAGGTGGGCGATCTGACGGCGTCGCTTATAAAGAGGCAGTTCGGGATCAAGGATTTCGGAAATCTTTTCCCGGGCCACGGGGGAATGCTCGACAGATGCGACAGCATTGTGCTGGTGGCGCCGGTGATATATCTGTTCGCCTCTCAAATAAACATGTTTTTTTAAAACGTACAGCTGCGGCAAAGCGGGGGATTTGTCCGAACCGTTTTGCCGTTTAATTTTTTGGAATTTATTTTTGGAGTGTATATATAATGAGTATGATAAACAAAAGCGGCGCGCCGCTCAAAGTCGCGATCTTGGGCTCGACCGGCTCTATCGGAACGCAGGCGCTTGAGGTTGTCGATGACCTTCGCGGTATCAAGGATATTGGGATAACCGCGTTGGCGGCGGGGCGCAACGCCAAACTGATCGAAAAGCAGGCGCGGAAATATAAGCCGAAAATCGCGGCGCTCAATGACGAGAAGGCGGCCGCCGAGCTCAAGGTCAGACTGGCTGATACCGACGTCAGGGTTTTAGCGGGAGACGAGGGCCTGATCGAGGCCGCCGCGGAGAGCGGAGCCGATATGGTGCTTTCGGCGATCGTCGGCTTCGCGGGTCTGGTTCCCACGATAGAGGCGATAAGACGCGGCAAGGACATAGCTCTCGCGAATAAAGAGACGCTTGTCACCGCGGGCGGCTTGTTTATGGACGAGATCAGAGAGCACGGAGTGCGCCTACTGCCGGTCGACAGCGAGCATTCCGCGATTTTCCAGAGCCTTCGGGGCGGCGCCCGTTCCGAGATCAAAAAAATTCTGCTCACCGCCAGCGGCGGCCCGTTTTTCGGCATGACGGCCGATGAGCTTCAAAACGTCAAAAAAGCCGACGCGCTCAAGCATCCCAACTGGGATATGGGCGCGAAAGTAACGATAGACAGCGCCACCATGATGAACAAGGGCCTTGAAGTGCTCGAGGCAAAGTGGCTGTTCGGCGTGGGGATAGACGATATAGAGGTGGTTATCCACCGCGAGAGCATAATCCACTCGATGGTCGAGTTTGTGGACAGGAGCATAATAGCGCAGCTGTCGCTGCCCTCGATGAAGCACCCGATACAGTACGCTTTCACTTATCCCGAGCGCCTGCCCTCGCCCGATCGTGAGGTCTCATTTAAGGATCTGGGCAGGATGACATTTTTTGAGCCCGACAGAAAGACATTCAGGTGCCTTGATCTGGCGATCCGCGCGGGAGCGGAGGGCGGCACGATGCCGACGATCATGAACGCCGCCAACGAGGCGGCGGTGGCGAAATTTTTAAGAGGCGATATCGGATTCACCGAGATAGCCGATTTTGTGGAAAAGGCCATGGATATGATCGAGCCGAAAGACGAGCCGAGCATTGAGGATATAATAGAGACAAACAGAGAGGTGCGGATGATATGTCAACGGTTTTAACCATACTGGCGGCGATAGTGGTTTTCGGCGTGATAATTTTTGTCCACGAGTTCGGGCATTTTATCGCGGCGAGGATATTCGGCGTAAAGGTCAACGAGTTCGCTATCGGCATGGGTCCCGCAATATATAAAAAGCAGGGAAAAGAGACGCTTTATTCGATCAGGGCGGTCCCTATGGGGGGATTCTGCGCGATGGAGGGCGAGGATGAGGAAAACGACGACCCGCGCGCGTTTAACAACAAAAAGCCGTGGCAGAGGATGATAGTCCTGGCGGCGGGCGCCGCCATGAACCTGCTGCTGGGCTTTGTGATAGTCACGATAATCGTCACGAGCTCGTCGTGCCAAAACGGATTTGTGCCGTCCACCACGATCGAGAGCGTGGAGCCCGAGAGCGACGCGGCGCGGTTTCTGCAGCCCGGCGACAGGGTCGTGGGGATAAACGGCACGCGTGTCAACATCAGGCGCGACCTCTCATTTGAACTGGGAATGTACAGCGGCAGCGGCGAGTGCGAGCTTGAGTTTAAGCGCGGCGGTAAAAAATACACCGAAAAATTCACTCCGATGCAAACGACTCTCGAGGACGGCAGCCCCTATTATCTGGTGGGATTCACGATAAAGCAAAGTCCGGTCAATTTTTTGACCGTGCTGCACGAGAGTTTTTTCCAGACTGTCTGGATGGTGAAGCTGGTGTTCGTGTCGCTCGGCATGCTGTTTAAGGGCGAGGCCGGGGTTTCCGACCTGTCGGGCCCCGTTGGCGTGGTGTCCGCCATGAGCACGGTGGCGCGTTCCGGATTTATGGATTTTATATTCTTCGCGGGATTTTTGGCGGTCAACATCGGTGTTATGAACCTGCTGCCGCTGCCCGCTCTCGACGGAGGCAGGATCCTGTTTGTGCTGATCGAGATAATTTTCAGAAAGCCCGTGCCGAGAGACAAGGAGGGCTATGTCCACTTTGCGGGATTTGTGCTTCTGATGGGGCTTATGCTGTACGCCACGTGGAACGATATAATACGCATTATAACCGGAGCATTCGGTTAAAAAATGACAATTGTTTCTTTTAGGTAACAAATTTTAACAATTTTCAAAATCGCTTGACTTATTATAAAAAGTATGGTACAACATTAAAGTATGACAAAACAAAACATACGACAAATTTTTATATTATGGAGGAATTGAAATGAAATATTTGAAGAACCTGGCGCTGTTTGTGGCGCTTTGCATGGCGCTTTCGACGGTTCCGATCATGGCCGACGCGGCGGTTTCGAATGACAGAGGTATACTCGTGCCCGCCGCGGATAACTCGGATAACGAGGCAACAGCCGCGCCGACCGAGACGCCCGATGTCGAGGCTACGTCGGAGCCCGAGGGAACTACTGTTCCCGAGGCGACCGAGGATCCCGAAGCATCGTCCGAACCCGACGCTACTTTGGCTCCCGAGGGCTCTGCGGAACCGACGGAATCAGCAGCCCCGGCCACATCGACGCCCACGCCCACAGCGACGGCCGGCGGCAGGCACAGCATAACGATCGAATCCAACAGTCTTTCGAAAATCAAGACTTATGTTAATTCGACCGTGGCGACATCCGCGGTAAGCGGCGCGACTATAAGAATCAAAGCGCGCGCGGCAAGAGGCTATAATTATCAAAGGTTATATTATAAGTACAATACCGACTTGGTTTATGAAATTATATCAGGCCCGGCAAGCAGTGTGAACGATACTGTTACTATGCCCGACAGTGACATAGTTATCTGTGCTGATGTCATAAAGATGAGCGACAATCAGCTCTATAATGACGCTCAGGATCAATATAACGAAGTTACGGCTAATCTCAATACATACACGGCGCGTTATGTAAACAATGCGTCCGCGTATGACGCTTCCGATATTAGAGAGATGAGAAGTCTTATAAGTGAAGCCAAAGAAGTGCTTCCCGATCTCAGAGAGGAGTACACCTATTTTGGCGGACTTGTAAGAAACGAGTCCGTGACCGACGCTGCCAGAAGCGACATTATTTCGGTTCAGGAACAGCTGGATGATATCACGGATCAGATCGACGATTTGATTGATAAAATGGGCGGAAACACTGACGGCGATTCATATCGAATAAACGTATCCGTAAGCGGCGGCGGCAGAGTTGTATTCCAAGGAGCGGCGGAAGGCACGATCGACGGCAACATATCCGGCGCAAGTGATTATTTCTTAAATGTTCCTTACGGCATCGGGCTTTCATTAAGATTCACTTCGACTACAGGCTACACTGTGGGAAATGTCAGGATCAATAACCAAAACGTGGCTCTGAGCGGCACCACATTCACGATAAACGCCTCCAATATTCAGAATTATGTAGTAAACGGCATTATGTCGATCACGGTTAATTTTGTATACGGACAAAACGGCTATACGGGCCCCACATACGGCGGCAGTTCGAGCGGCAGCACAAACTACAACAACCCGTATTATAACGGCACGGTCTACGGTGGAAGCACCGCCACGGCCGCTCCCACAGAGGCTCCTATCAACGGAACCGGAACTCCGACATCCGCGTTCACGGATCTGGCGGACGTTGAGTGGGCGATCCCCTCGATCAACGCTCTCAGCAGTCTGGGAATAATAAACGGCATGGGCGACGGCAGATTTGAGCCCCGCAGCCAAGTAACGCGCGAGCAGTTCGCCAAAATGATCGTCGGAGTTATGGGCTATACGATCGACCAGAGCGCGACCACCGATTTCAGCGATGATATGGGAGATTGGTACACGCCCTATATCGCGGCGGCGGTCCAGAACGGAATCATCACCGGCCGTCCGGACGGAACATTCGGCGTTGGCGACGATATCACGCGTCAGGATATAGCCGTTATAATCTACAGAGCTCAGGGTTCGCCCGCGACTGAGGCGCATCAGTTCCCGGATTCGGGCGCCATATCCGACTATGCGGTCGATGCGGTTTCTTATCTGTTCAACAGCGGAATAGCCAGCGGCGACGATCAGGGCAACTTCAATCCCGTAAATCCCGCCACAAGAGCCGAGGCGGCAAAGATGCTCTACGGCCTCTACATCAGTCTCGGCAAATAATGAATTAAAATGTTTAAGGCTCCCCGTTTGGGGAGCCTTTTGTGAATCGAGGTAATAACATGAAAATCAATATCTTCGCGGAAAAGACCGCGAAAATCTCTCCCGACATGATAGGCCTGTTTTTTGAGGACATAAGCTGCGCCGCAGACGGCGGCCTTTCGGCGGAGCTTATCGAGAACCGCTCGTTCGGGCATATCACGCCCGACTTTGAATTTTATGCCGACGAAAGCGGAAGGACGCGCGAGCGGTTGACGGGCTCCGCGCCCGAGCCGGGATACGGCTGGGAGATCACGCGCGGCTCGGCCGAATATCTTAAGGACGAGGACGGATTATATTTTATGCGGCTGCGCGGCGGCGAGTGCGGCGCGTCGGTTCTCAACTCAACGTTCGGCGGTTTCGCGCTGAGACGCGGCATAAGCTATAACGCGGCGCTTACCGCGGACATGCGCGGATATTCGGGCAAAATAATTCTCGAGGCAGTTTCGGGCGGCAAAGTCTCGGCGCGCTGCCTTATCGGCGAAAACGGAGTGGGCGCGCTCAAGCCTGAGAGCGATGCGAGAGCCTGCCGTCTGCGCCTGTCGTTACCCGACCTCTCAAAAGACGAGAGCGTTGATATAAAAATGCTGTCGCTGATCCCGTCCGACGCGGTCATGGGGCTTTTCAGGCGCGATATGGCCGAGGCGATGAAGGAGCTGCGCCCCGGATTTCTGAGGTTCCCGGGCGGCTGCGCGGTGGAGGGCTATGATCTCAAAAACGCTTACCGCTGGAAACATACGGTCGGCCCCGCCCGCGGGAGAAAGCAGGATTTCAGCCGCTGGGCTTTTAAGGAGCCGGGATATAACCAAAGCTTCGCCATAGGATTTTACGAGTATTTTTTGCTGTGCGAATATCTTGGCTGCGAGCCGCTGCCGGTCATAAACGCGGGTATGGCGTGCCAGTTTAACACCTCCGAGACCGTGCGCCTTTATGACAAAAACGGGAATTACACACCCGAGTTTTCGGAGTATTTAAACGACGCTCTCGATTTGATAGAATTCGCAAATGGCGCGCCCGACACGAAATGGGGAGGGCTGCGGAGCGATATGGGGCACCCCGAGCCCTTTGATCTGCGCATGCTCGCGATAGGCAATGAGCAGTGGCAGACCGAGACAAACCAATGGTTTGAGCGTTACGAGGCCTTTGAAAAAGCTATACACAAAAAATATCCGAAGATCGACTTGATTTTTTCCGCGGGCCCGCGGGTTGGCGACGCGCGCTATGAGGCGGCGCATAAGCGGCTCAAGGAAAAGGCGGCGAAAAATCCCGCGTATGCCTTCGCCGTGGACGAGCATAACTACAACACGAAGGAATGGTTTTTCGAGAACGCGGACTTTTACCAAAATCGCCGCGGCGAAACACCGGTGTATTTGGGCGAGTACGCGGCAAAGCCGTATGAGGCGGACGGAGAGAAGCGCTTTAACGATATGATATCGGCGCTTTCCGAGGCGGCGTTTCTCTGCGGACTTGAGCGGGCCGAAAACGTTATCATGGCGTCATACGCGCCTCTGTTTTCAAAAGCGCCGCCGCACAGTCATTGGGCGCCCGACATGATCTGGTTCGACGAGGCGGGCATAGTCAAAACTCCGAATTATTATGTGCAGAAACTATTCGCCGAAAATATGGGTGTTTTCGCGATAAAATGCGAGACGGGCGACGGAGTTTACGCCGCTGCCTCTTTGACAGAAAACGGAGATTTGATAATAAAGCTTATCAATCCGACTGAAAACGAAATCAAAGTCGAGTTAAACATCGCCGCCGAGCTTAACGCAGCGGCGGAGGGCGATATAACGGTTCTCCGCGCCGACAGTCCGACCGCGAAAAACACCTTTGAAAACCCAGACAATATAAAGCCGAAAACGGAAGTTTTCGACCGCCGCGCCACGTTGACCCTAAAGCCGTATTCGCTCACGGTGATTAATCTGCCGCATAAATAAGACCCCTTCCACCGCTGTTGCGATCCCCCTCCCCCAATATCGCAGGGGGCAAAAAATAGGTTCCTCTTCCTTTAGGAGGGGGAGCTGTCGCGGAGCGACTGAGGGGGGAACCTAATCGCTAATCACTAATCGCTATGTTAACCCCTCTCCGCCCGCAAGCGGGCACCTCTCCCCAAGGGGTGAGGCAAACGGGTGGCCGAGGTCGTCCGCCCTACGGCATTTTGTATACTATTCTCCTAATCGCTATTCGCTAATAACTAATCACTACGTTGACAAATCTTTTGTTTACGTATATAATATTAATTATAAAAACACGGTATTAATTATTGATCGGAAAGCGGGATGAAAAATGAAACTAAACGCGGCGTTATGCGACGATGAGGCGGTTACCTTGGCGAGCGAGGCCGATCTGATATCGGACCTGCTGAGAAAAAAGGGCGTCGAGTTTGAGCTTGAGCTGTTCGAATCGCCTCGGGATATGCTGAAATCAAACACAATATACGATATGGTTTTTCTCGACATTGAGATGGACGGGATGAACGGCATTGAGCTTGCCGAAAATATCCGCGAGAAAAACGAGAATTGTTTCGTGTTTTTCATAACGAACTATTCCGTGTATCTCGACAAGGCCTTTGACGTCAGAGCGATAAGATATCTCACAAAGCCGGTCGACCCGGACAGACTGAGCTCGGGCATTGATTATGTGCTCGACAGCATTGCGTCCGCGTCGAAAAAGATATCGGTGAAAAATTTTAAAAATAAGCTTTCTGTTGACATCAACATTTCCGATATAATATATGTTTCCAACAGCGGGCGGCACGCTAAAATCGTAACCAAGCAATATGAATTTGAAACCGACGAGATATTCTCGGCCGTGAAACAAATGATAGAAAAAGAGGTGAATTATTTTGCCATGCCTCATCAGAGCTACTTTGTAAATCTGAAATACGTGACGGGGTACACAAAAACCGATGTTCAATTGTCTTACGGAGGCCGCGCGTACAAGGTTATGATGACAAGAAGGAGATACAAGGACTTTGACATTAAGTTTTTTGAGGCGGCAAAAGAAATTATATGAATATAGAATTACTTGATTGTGTTTTAACGGCGCCGGTAATTGCGATCGAGTGCTTTGTGCTGCTCTATTATACAAATTCGGTTATGACTTACAAACATTCGAGATTTGAAAGTAACCTTTGCATAGTGATCGGCTACGCGTTATACTGTTGTTTATGTTTTCTTGGCCGGCCGCTTCTGAATGTTTTGGGATTTATCGCGGTCAATTTTTTGGTCTTATATATCGGATTTACCGAAAATATATTGAATATTATACTAAAAGTAATTGTTATCACGGTGTTTATGATGTTTGCCGAATTGGTGACGTCATTTTTTCTCGGCGTGGAGATCATCGATGAACCGAACTACGTAAGTATCGCTCAAGATCTGCTTTTTACGCTTATGTCCAAAACCTCATATTTTATTTTAGTCGTTATGCTGAAGCATTATACCGTCAGCAGAAACAGCGGCAATAAATTTTATGAGATGCTCTGGCTTTTGCCCCTGCCGATATTTACGTTTGTATTTTTCTTGTTGTTTAATCATGTCAAGAGAGGCTTGAAATATGAGACGAATATCGCTTTTATGGTGATGTGTCTTATATTGATAGTATCCAATTTTGTCGCATATTTGGTATGCGACAGGATTATTGATAAAAATATACAGATCAAAAGACTCAGGGAGATCGAGAGCAAAAACAAAACCGATTTTGAAAGCTACCGTCTGATAAAGGATAAGTACGACGAGCTTAAAATAATGGTACACGACTTTAACAAATACTGCGCCAATATAGAGGCTATGCTGAGCGCCGACCAAACCGAGGCGCTGTCGCTGATTCACAAGATCGAGGATAAAAACAAAGAGTTCCTTTTGGTCGAGTATACCAACAACAAGGCGCTGAACATACTTCTGTCACAAAAAACTAAGGAGTGCGGCGCCGAGGGCATCGAGTTTCAAATATACATTCAGGATATTGACATATCGTTTATAAGCGAGGCGGATATCGTCGCGATCTTCGCCAATCTTTTGGACAACGCGATAGAGAGCTGCAAGCTCTCCGAGAACAAAAAAATATTTTTAAGCATATACGATATGAACGGCGCGTTCGTTGTGATAAAGACTGACAACAGCGCCGACACCGAGCCTGCGGTCGAGGACGGAAAACTCCTCACTCGTAAAAAAGACAAAGCCGCTCACGGAATAGGAGTGCTCAGCATAAAACAAGCGCTCAAAAACTATGACGGAAAAATCAGATGGAGCTATGACGGTGACAAAAAGGTTTTCAATACCACAATAATCATAAATTATCAATCCGTGAAAAAGAAAAGGTGACCAATACTGCAGATATACGACCAATGCTGCAAATCGGATTGACAAATAAAATACAAGACGCCATACTTGAGATATAAGGGCTTAGTAATCATTCCCGAATATCTCAACGTATGGCGCTTTTTTTGCTTTAAAAATTACAAAAATAGTTATTGACAAATAATTACTTATGTGATATAATTACAAAAGAAATATATCAGAGGCATATCAAATCCGCAAGACGGCCCGATTTTCGCGCTTTAGGTATTGCAAAATATGCAGTTCACGATATAAAACGGTAGTTCACGATACAACCGTTGACAAAAAGGCGCAAGGCGCTATACTTGAAACACAAGGTTTTGTTTAATAATAATTAATATATACAAACGGAGGGAACTAAAATGAAAAAATTTATCGGTTTAATTTTGGCGGCGCTTATGATATTCGCCGCCTCGGCGCCGGCCGCGTTCGCGGAAGATGTTGCGCCGAGCCTTTCTGTCACGGTGAGGCATGGCAGCAGCCTCGGTTATGTCTACACAATGCACCCGTTCACGCTCCAGGCGGTATTTGACAGCGGGCAGACATCGGGCGCTTTCCCCGCGGATCGTTTTATAAAAGCGTCATGGCTCAGAGTTGACGAGCTTGAAAGCGGCGCGGATTTAAATCAAGTTTATGCCGACAACAAAGAAAAAGAAAATTTGATCACAAAACAGTCCGAATGGTATGGCGGAAGCTATAAGATAAGGTTTGACCTTGATATTTGTTTAAACGGCACATACATATTCTGCGGCTGGATATCCGATACGAGCGGAGCGCCGCAGTTTATAAAGAGTGTTGACATAAACGAGATAGAAACAGAGCGCCCCATGGCGGATATTGAGTTCAAAAGCTTCGGAGATTATTCAAAGGATACGATCGCCTCGGCCGCGATCAGGAATATGGAGTGCGGCAAGGGAAAGACGATAAAGCGTTACGCTCTCGTAAAAGATTATCTGCTGCCGCCCGGTTCATGGCCGGAATCTTTGCCGCCCGACTATTGCAACGCCCAATACGATGATAGGATCTCAAAGCTGATGGACAGCTTCATAAACTCCGGACTTGAGGTAAAGCCCGATGAAAACGGCGCGTATAATCTAAAATATACCGGCTCATACAACCTGTTTATCGAAGACTCCGAGGGAAAATACACGGTTGTGTCGAAGGAGCTGTCAAAACCGTCTCAAATTGACACCAAGCCGCCCGAGATCGACTTTGACGTGAAAGTACCCGCGTCCGAAAAAGAACCGTCGGAAATAAAGGTGACAGCCGCGGATAATATCGGCGTCGCGAGAATTGATTATGCCGATGTTGAGCTTAAACAGATAGGCAGATCCGACAACGGCACGGATGAATTTTTTCTGACAGAGAGAAAACCGATTTCGGCTTCCGGCGGAACTATAAAGACGGATAGATCCATAGTGATCTGCGCCGTTGACACAAGCGGCAACGCGAGCTATGAGCGAGTGGATATCGAAAATGAGCCCGAACCGACAAATGAGCCCGATGAAACATCATCGCCCATACCCTCGGCGGCAGCGGCGCCGAAGCCCACGGAGGCGCCAAAGATCAGTTATACGCTGTCGGAAACCGCTGACACTTGGAACCCGATAAGCGTAAATCTTGACATAACCGATGACGAGGATATTGCGCAGGTACGCTTTGTCAGAATGTTACAGAGTCGGCACGGATTGTATCCGCCCTACGAAGACGGGATAGACAGCGGCTCTGTACCTTATGATGTTGATTGCTTCGGTCTTTTTCTGCCGGGCTCGGATAAGACGAGTGAGGAAGAACTGAAAGAGATAGAAAAAATTTGCGGCGGCCTTGAGCAGGGAATTATTGCGGAGAGCTATTATTTAAGCGCCTTCATAGATAATGTCACAGGAGATGAAGAGTATACCGATTATTCAACCGAAGTGATCGGAAACACCTTTACTGTTTATCAAAACAGCCCCTATATCATATATGCCGAGGATAAGAGCGGAAACAAAAGCTTCAAGTTTTTTGAGGTAAAAAACATAAAATCGGCATCTGCGGATGTTGAAGTGAATGTATACCCGGATTTCAGCGAAGAATATATCGCCGAAGCAAAGCTGAACAATGTTGTCGAGAACCCTAATGCCGGCATAAAGAATATTTATGTTTACAGAGCGCTTCACGAGTTAGCTTCTGCCGGCGTGCTTGATGAGATACGCGCAACGCAGCACACTATCGCCGGTTATCAAAAGTACAGTCAGATGATCGAGCCGATCAACGGAGTGTATTATCTTAAGGATTTGGGCGAATACAGGATAATCCTTGAGGATGAATGGGGAAACTATTCATTTTCACGGTTCACGCTTTCGCCGAGCAGTGATATTCGCCCGCCTATTGAGTGCAGTATAAAATCGGACGGCAGTCAATTCATGGTGGATGTCCGGCCCGACGGCGATGATATAGCCAAGCTCGAATATGTGAAGTGCGAAGAAAAATATGAGGACATCGCGGAACTGACAGACGAGGATCTGTTCGCTCTCGGAACAGACAGAACAAAAATCACGGACAAAACATTTACAGCCCAAGCGGGTCAAAGATATGCCGTGCGCGCCCTGTACACAGACGGAAGCGCGGCGTACGGCACAGTGACGATCGACGCGCCGAGCAAAAACTATAGGTACGAAATAAGCGGCCTGTCGATACTCACGCAGGCGGGCGAAGCTCTCGAGGCGCCGCCCGAAAACGGCAGCTTTGAGGCGGAGGTCACGCTCAAAAAGCTGAAGGACGAAATCTCAAAGGACTATGTTTTTGTCGCGGCATATGACGAGGAGGGCATACTGCTGAATATCGACTATGTGCGCGCCGACTTCGCGCCCGATCATGACTATTCTTTCGGATTCAACATTCCGCCTCAGACCCGGAAGATCGCTTCGATAAAAGCCTTTGTCTGGAGCGACTTCGGCTCGGCGAATCCTTTATCCGAAACAAAAGAAATAAATTTTAAATAAGAAAAAATTAAATCTTCCCAATAAATACGCAGGGCGTCCCGTTTCGGGGCGCCTGTTTTATAAAAATATATGCGGGTCCGCCGCCTTCGGCGCGAATTTTAAATTGACAAAATCTCTTTTCGGCTGTAAAATAAAAAAATAGGGGTGATAATATGACGCTTCGGATAGCCGTGTGTGACGATGAGAATTATTGGATAAATCAAATTGAGGAACATCTTTTAAAATTTAAAGAAACGCATAATGATATTGAATGGGATGTGTTCTATTCCGGCACGGATTTATTGAATACCTATGATAAAAACAAAAATCCGTATGATGTTGTAATTATGGATATAGAGCTGAAAGATATATCGGGTATAGAAACTGCGAAAAAAATAAGAAAAGCCGATTATTCCGTAATACTTTTCTTTTTGACAAGTTATAAGGAATATGTTTTTGATTGTTTTGAGCCGTTTCCTATGAATTTTTGGGTTAAACCCTTATCATACGATACTTTTTTGTATGATTTTAATCGGATATATGATAGAATAGAAACCGAAGCAAAATTTATCAAGATCATTGAAAACCGCCGTAAAGTGCGAATTAAGACCGGTGACATTATTTTCATTGAGAATAAAGAGCGCAAAACATATATTCATACAACGCATCATGTTTATAAAACCAACCGGGCGCTTTACAGTATTAATGACAGCTTAGATACAAAATCATTTGTCAGAGTTTGTAAAACCCATGTTGTTAATTTAGCGTATATACACATAATCGGCGACACATGGATCAATCTTTATAACACTAACGAAAAAATACCGTTATCGCGGACATACAAAAATAATCTTATCGAGAGCTACATGAACTATGAAGATAAGGAGAAATTATGATATGAATTTATTGATACTTGCGAATTGCTTTACCGGTTTATGTGAGGCTGCATATTTATTCATATTGTGCTCCACCTTTTTAGAAAAGCGTCCTCGGCTCGGGAAAAAATTTATTATACTCGGTGTATTGTCATTGGGAATACTGATTGATGTGTGCAATGCTGTCTTTTCAATCAGTATAATTAATTTGGCGGTTATGTTTATTTTATATATCATATTCTCGTATTTTTACGGCGGCAGATTTAAAATGCGCGTAATTTGCGCGGTTGTGAATCTCGTAATGGTAGTTGTAATTGAAATGCTTGTTTTAATAAGCATTTCACTGGTTTGCAATAAGAGTATTGATTTTAGCGTAAACGATCTTAATTTCAGAATAATCGGTATATTAATTTCAAAAATTGTAAATTTTTTAATTATAATATACATATATATACGATTTAAAAATGAGCGGCGCGTCTTATCAAATATAAGGTATTGGCTGCTTTTCGCGATCATGTTCGGCGTGACGGTTTTGTCTATGTACACCTTTTACAGAACCGCCGAACTGACCGATATTACTTCTATAAGAACTCTGATATTATGTTGTATTTTGGGTTTATATATCGCCACGGCCATTGTCCTGTTTTTGTTTGAAAGTATGTCAAAACAAAGTTATGTAATAACAAAAAACAATATGCTTGAAGTCCAGCTTAAAGAGCAGTTAAAACATTATGACAATATAATGATGACGCAGGGCCAAGTAAAGAAAACCCGACATGACCTCGAAAATCACTTATACGCAATAAAAGCCTATATTGGAAAAGACGAACGCGAAAACTGCCTTGAATATATCGAAAAACTTCTTAACAACATTTCAAAAAGCGACACGTATATTGACACGGGGAACACAGTCCTTGACGCGATATTAACATTAAAGAAAACCGTGGCGGAAGAAAAAAATATTGAATTTAACCTGAAAATATGTATTCCGAAAGATTTGCCGATGTCCCATGATGATGAGTGCATTATATTCGGAAACGCCTTGGATAACGCTATCGAGGCCTGCGATAAAGTAAAAGAAAACAGATATATTAACGTTTACATGCAGTATGACCGAGATAAATTAATATGCAAAATTACAAATTCATGCGTAAAGAGAACCGATAAGCCCAAAGTCACGACCAAAAAAGATGAGAAAAATCACGGTATCGGTACGGATAATATAATGAAAGCCCTTGATAATTATAAAAGTATATCCAAAACAACACATACCGATAATGAATATGAGCTGTTTTTTATAATAATGGATTTAATATAAATTTAAAATTTCCCACTTAGACATGATCGTTTCCCACTTAGACATACCATATTGACAGCCAAAATCCCGCGACGTATAATCAAATTCAGAAAATGGGGGTTGATAACATGACGCTTCGGATAGCCGTGTGCGACGATGAAACAGAAGATTTGAGGCAGGAGGCAGCGCTCATCAAAAGCGTTTTGCCCGATAATATAGAGTGGGAGATTTACACTTTTTCCGATTCGGATGATATGCTCGCCTCGGATAAAATCTATCAAATGGTGTTTTTGGATGTGGAGATGGCCGGCATTAACGGAATAGAAACGGCGGGACGCATTCACCAAAAAAGTCCGAAATGCTTTATTTATTTTATAACATACCATGAGAATTATATGGATGACGCTCTGAACAAACACGCTTTTCGGTTCTGGACGAAACCGCTCAGCAAAACGCGGCTGATATACGGCATTCAATCGGCTCTCAAGGAGATGCGGGCAAACAAAACGGTAGTTACCACATCGGAAAAGAATAAAATAGAAATTCCTTTGCGGGAAATTATATATGTTTATCACAGCAATCGTCTCACCAACATTATCACCGCGCGAAAAAAGATAAAAACGTATGATACCTTTCAAAACATAACAAAGCAATTGGATGGGGATTGTTTCGCGCAAACGCACGGAAGCTACTATGTCAATTTAAATTACGTTACGGAATACAATAAGACCGATATAATCTGCCGATGCAATGATAAAGAATACACCGTGTATATTTCCAAAAGGAAATATGCCGAATTTGATAAAAAGTTCAAGAAATGGAGCAGTGAACTTCGATGATCGATATCGGATATTTATTCGGCTGTTTATACGAATATCTCATTTTTGTGTATTTTGCGAATACCAATCTTGCGCCGCGAAAAAGTTATCCGAAAAGCACAGCTGCCGCGTTTTTGGGTTACGTTATAATATGGATGGCGGGTCTGTTAAGCAGCGTGGTAATTTCTATCGCGGCTTTTTTCGTGATCAATGTTATTCTGTTGCGGTTTGAGTATATAATTTCGCTTAAAACCGCGATATTTTACGGTATACTTTTGGACGCCTTTTCAACCTTAAGTGAATTTGCTTTGTCATATTGGTACGGAGTCCGCTTTCATTTTTCCCGCGATGATTACACCGCGCAGCAGGTTTTCACTATTTTGACAGGAAGCAAACTAAGTTATTTGATGGAAGTTATAATTTTAAAACATTTATCAAAAAGAAAAGCGTTTCCCAATGCCGAAATTAATTTTGGGCTTATAATTATTCCCTTGCTGACGATTATTTGTGTCATAATACTGGTAACGGCGGAGATAAATTATACGATTTTTTCTGTCCTGTGTTCGGTATTGCTGATTATAAATATAATAACATTTTATATCCACGCAAGAATGAGTGAAAAAAATCAACAGCTTAAACTACTTCAGCAAGAACGAGAAAAAAACATGGCCGAATTGGTCGAATATCGGATTTTGGCGGAAAAATATGAGAATACAAAAATTATGCGCCATGATTTTCGCAAGCTGTTGGCCGTGTTGAGTGATTTGATCTCGGAAGATAACGAAAAGGCAAAAAAGTATATGCGGGAATTACAGTTTTCGCAAAGAAATCTGGATTACGCTCGCTACACGGATAATAATATTTTGAACGTCATACTTGCCCAAAAGGCGCGGGAGTGCCGTGACGCGGGAATAGATATCCATATTCATTCCGATTCGCCGACTTTGTCATTTATATCGGATATTGACACCGTGACTGTTTTTTCAAATTTAATTGACAACGCCATAGAAGCCTCCGCCGATACGGAAAAGAAAGAAATTTTTGTGGATTTATATACGGTAAACGGAGCTTTTTCCGTTGTGAAAGTGGAAAACAACGCGGATCGGGAGCCTGTTGTTTTAGACGGTGTGCCTCAAACGCAAAAAGACGATCCCGATGAACACGGCCTCGGAATAAGGAGCATAAATAATGCCCTGAAAAAATATAGCAGCAGCCTGGACTGGAGTTACGATAAAGAAAATAAATTTTTCAGAACACTTGTATTGATCCATATTCCCCAAAAATAAAATCCCCCGCTCGCTTGAATTCTAAATTGACAAAACCTCTTTTCAGCTGTAAAATAAAAAAAGAGAGAGGTGATTACATGACGCTTCGGATAGCTGTGTGTGATGATGAGAACAGTTGGATAAATCATCTTGAAAATCATCTTGTTCGGTTAAATAAAGTATATAAAAACATTACCTGGGATGTATTTTACTCCGGAGAACAACTTTTAGATTGTTATACTAAAGGTAGTAAATATGATGTTTTAATCGCGGATATTGAATTAGACGGCATAAACGGGATTGAATTGTCCCGTAAAATTCGGAAAATGGATAAAAAGATAATAATTATCTTTTTGACGAATTATGATAAATATATTCGTGATTGCTTTGAATGCGCTCCATCCGGATTTCTTGACAAACCCGTGAGTTATGAGGAGCTTAAAAGCACATTGGAACGGGTTGCGATAGATGTTGTCAGTTCAAATTACTTTACATTTAAAAATAACAGACAGGAATACAGAATAACATATGATGAAATTTTGTATTTAAACAGCGATAAGCGTAAGATAGTTTTACATACACACGATACAATATATGAATTTTGGGGAAAATTAAAAGACTATAAAGATATACTTTTGAAGCACGGGTTTGTTATAACCCACAATTCATTTTGCGTAAATCCGGCTTATATCGTTAAGCGCACCAAAAGCCAAGTGACATTGTCAAACGGTGATGTTATCCCGATAAGCAACTCCTGCAGAGAAAACTTTGAAAATACATATTTAAATTTTGTTATCGGAATGAGGTGATAGATTATGTTTTTATTTTTAAATATTGCGATTATTACTTTTCAAATGATCATGACATATATGTTATATGACAATTTTATGGAGTGTAATAAGAAGGTATTAAAGAACGTTTTAAAAATATTTTTTATTCTGATTTTATTGACAAATTATCTTATTGGCGGAGGTCTGATTGTAACTACTGTAATTTATATAGCCGCGGCGCTCATAGGAACAATGTGCTATGACGCTGATTGGAAATCGAAATTGTTTTGCGCGCTCGGCATCGCGCTGATTTCCGATGCGATGGAGTACATAGCGGGAGCGTTGCTTTTAATTCTAAATCAAATTCGGCCCATTGACTTGATTGATGAAACAACATACCGCATAGTAGGAATGATTTCTTCTAAAATACTGTTGTTTATAGCAATTAAATTTATTTGTATATTTTGGAATAAAAAGTATTCGCATATTTATCGAAATTATTGGATAGCGCTTATGACTTTGCCGATAATGAATATGGCAATTGTGATGTCTGTTGTATATTTTTTCAAATCAGTTTCACCTGAAAGTGAAGTGCCGATGTTAATTTTGATGATATGCACAATGTATAGCAGCGTTATCAGTTTTTATTTATTTGACAGACTAATTGAGTCATTTGAAACAAAATTAAAAAACGCTTTATTGGAAAGTCATGTTGACGAACAGAACGAATATATGAAAAAGCAAACTTATGATAATAAAAAAATGATTTCAATAAAACATGATTTTAAAAACCATTTGCAAATTCTGTTTTCACTATTAAAAGACAAAAATATTGATGAAGCAGAAAAATATATTTTGGAATTGGGCGTTGAGCAGCTCGACAATGACGATGAAGTAATGAATACGGGAAATTTGTCGCTTGATTCCATAATAAACTCAAAAATATCGCAGGCGCATAAAAATAATATTACAACAGAATTAAATATTAAAAAGCTGCCTTGTGATTTAAAATTAACCGGTGTAGAGTGTTGTATGCTGCTCGGAAACCTTTTTGATAACGCCATTGAAGGGTGTTTAGAATCAGAACCCGAAAATAGGAAAATAATTTTTGATATATTATTTCGTCAACGTCAGCTGTTTATAGGAATACGAAATACAACCGATAAAAAAGTTGAGTTTGCGAACGGAAAGCCGTTGACCGATAAGAGCGATAAAATAAATCACGGGATCGGCATTAATAATATTATCGAAGTGGTAGAAAGATATAACGGTATATTCAGAGCCTCGTGCCATAACGGATTTTATGAGACAAATATAGTTCTGTTTGATATATAAAAATATTTTTTCACTTCGTGCCCGATTCGGCGCGTTTCGTGCCAAAGGACGCTTGACAGCGTTCTTTTTTTATTGATATAGTTTTAAAGTAAGATACTGTAAAGTAGGATATGAAAAATAAAAGAAGAATAAAAAACGCCGTCACCCTTGACAACTTAGGCAAAAC
>CANRHV010000003.1 GCA_947630505.1 uncultured Monoglobus sp.
CCGGCAGTCTGCTCGGCGTCGACCGCGGTCGCGTCGTGCGACACGGACAAGAGGTGGCTCATAGGCGGCGGGATAACTCTCGCCGACGGGGAGAAGATCGTCGTTGACGAGGCGGTGTACAGCGAGCTGTTTTTCAAAAAATTCTCGGATAAGTTTTATGACTATGTATATGTGGGCAGTGAGACAACTCCGCCCGAGGATGTTGTGAAAGGAAAGATCGTTATCTCTGTTTTGAACAGCGGAATAACAAGCCGGTATCTTTTAGATTGCGGCGCCATTGGAATGATGTTTGTGGAAAACGACGAGATCGACGGCAGACTGCATACCGTGAGCGACGAAATACCCGGTTTGGTGGTGCGCAAGTCCTACGGCGAAAAGCTGATAAACGCCGAGGACAAGCGGCTTAAGACCGACGCGGAAATATGCACTCTCTACGAGGAATTTCCCGATGCGGGAATATCCTATTTCAGCAACTGGGCGACATTCTCAAATCTTGAGCTAAAGCCCGAGATCACCGCGCCGGGCGGCAATATTCTTTCGTCGGTCAACGGTGACGAGTACGAAAACAATAACGGCACGTCCATGGCGGCTCCGCAGATCACGGGCGCTATGGCGCTAATGAGCGATTTTGTCGAAGCGGAATATCCCGAGACAGCGGGCGCGGACAAGGTCGCGCTTATGGAAAATATTTTGATGAGCTCGGCGAAACTTTTTTACAGTGACGAGGAAAAGACTCTCCCATTGTCGCCGCGCAAGCAGGGCGCGGGACTTGCGAATTTAAAGGACGCGCTGACGATCCCCGTGATCTTAAAGGGCGACAGCGGCAAATCAAAGCTGAGTCTGGGCGATATGCTCGGCGATGAGATAACGCTCAATTTCACAGCCGAGAACCTGACCGATCACGACGTGACCTACGACGATATATCGGTTTGCGCGCTCACCGACGGATATGAAAGCAAAGACGGCGAAAACATGATCTCGGATTCGGTGCCGCTTGATATTACTGCGGTCGAAAAGCCCGAAAGCGTGACAGTTCCCGCAAACGGCGAAACAGAGGTAAGCGTAAAAATAATCTTAAACGGCGAGCAGACAGCGGCCAATAAAGAGATTTTCACAAACGGATTTTGGGTCGACGGATATATAACCTTGAGTGCGAAGGACGGCTCGGTGACAAAATCGAGCATGCCTTACACGGGTTTTTACGGCGACTGGACAGCCGCTGACGCGTTTTCTCCCTCGTATTTTGAAGAAGGCGGCAGCGCCGCGAACGGTTATATCGGATACAATTCGGATGTTCTCGGCACAAACTTGTTTATGAGCGGCGACGAGGATAAAAGCGAGTATGAAAGTGAAAGCTATGTGGGCATATCGGGCCTGACCGACACGGGATATTGGGTAAGGGTGCGAATGCTGCGCGCCCTCGTTGACACGGTCTTGACCGTCAAAGACTCGGGCGGCAATGTCGTGTATGAGAAAAAGCGTAACGACGGTCTGTGCCGCCAGCTCGAAAGCAATGATTACTTTGAGAATATTTCGCTGGATGGGCTCGGTCTTCCCGAAGGCGACTATACCGCAGTGCTGTCAGGCAATTTCGTGTACGGCGACAAAATCAAGACCGAGGAAAAAACGTATAAGTTTTATATCGACTCCGAGCTGCCCGAGATCAGAGATCCGAGGATCTATGAAGAGAACGGAAAAAAGTATGCGTCGTTTGAGGCGAGCGATAACCGCTATCTGATGGGCGCCGCGGCGAACGACGGAGAGAATACGGTCAGCGCGGCGGTCAAGGCCCAAAAAGAGGCGGAAATAACTCTTGATATAACAGATTTGAATGAAGATACACTGGAATTTTCGGTAAGCGATTATGCCTATAACGCGTACGATTTCAAGATCGGCGGGGTAAACGCCGAGATAACCGACAGCATCACGGGCGGCGGCAGCGCCGCGTTTATCGCGAGCGTCGCCAACAACTCCGCGGATGCCGACGCGGATGTTATGATGGCGATATATGACAGTGACGGCGTACTGATCGGCGCCGACGTGCAAAACGCGTTTATAAACAGCGGCGAGAAGATCTCGCTTGCCTTCAGCTTTGAAAACGCGCCGACCGCGGCCGAGGCACGACTCTTTATCTGGGAGCACGACAAACTGACCCCGCTGTGCGACCCCGTGATATTCACCGGATTTTGACGCCGTCTGCCTCGCCCCTTGGGGAGAGGTGTCAGGCGAAGCCTGACGGGAGGGGTTAACGTAGTGACTAGCAAATATCGATTATATTAAATTCCGAAAGGACGGATTTTATGAATAAAAAGATAATCTCGGCAATTTTGAGCGCGCTGCTGCTTTTCGGAGCGCTAAACATGCCCGTGCTGGCCGATGACGAAAAAGTTACGCTTATCGTCGAGACCGAGGGCGCTCCGCTTTTAGGAGCCAAAGAGGCCGCTTTGATGGGCGCGTCAGAATTTTTAAAAACCGACGAGGCCAAGCAGACCGAGGCGCGGCTATTGAGCGCGCAGGATAAAGTCAAGTCGGCGGTAAAAAGGCGCTCGGGAGCGGACGCCGACAAGGGCTTTACCTACACAAGCGTTTTTAACGGATTTTCGATGGAAGCCCGCGAGAGCGATATTGAAAAAATAAAGTCGACAGACGGCGTCAAAAACGTGTATATATCCGAAACGGTAGATATCCCCGATCCGCCCGCCTCGGACGAGGAAAGCGCACCCGGTTTCGGCGCGCAGATGATGAACGCGCAGGCGATGTACGACAAGGGCTATAACGGCAGAGGGCAAGCCGTGGCGATCATAGACGCGGGATGCGACGTCAGTCACGACTTTTTTGCAGCGAATATTGAAGATCCGAGGCTGTCCAAAAGCGACATAAGGAATTATATCAAAAACAACGAGCTTAACGCGAAGGCTGAGGCAAATCAGGTTTACAAAAACGCGAAGATCCCGTTCGCCTATGATTACGGTGACAGTGACGCGGATGTGTATTACGCCGAAATGACGCACGGCACTCATGTGGCGGGTATAGCGGCGGGCAAAAACGGCGTGTTTGAGGGAACGACATTCTCCGGCGTCGCGCCCGAGGCTCAGCTCGTCTTGATGAAAGTCGCCGACTCGAAAGGCAACGCGGAGGACTCCGTTATCATCGCCGCGATGGACGACGCGTCAAAAATGGATGTGTGCGCGGTCAATTTGAGCGTGGGTACCACGTTTTCGGATTCTACGATGTACACAACCGCCTGCGATAACCTGAGAAACGCGGGGATAGCGGTCATATGCTCCGCGGGAAACGATGAGAGATACGCCGAGACCGCCGAAAACCCGGATTACAGCTACAACAACTATCCGGCGTCCTGTTCCGCGTCGACCGCGGTCGCGTCGTGCGACACGAACAAGAGGTGGCTTATAGGCGGCGGGATAACGCTCGCCGACGGGGAGAAGATCGTCGTTGACAAGGCGGTGTACAGCGAGCTGTTTTTCAAAAAATTTTCGGACAAATTTTATGACTATGTGTATGTGGGCAGCGAGACAGCTCCGCCCGAGGATGTTGTGAAAGGAAAGATCGTTATCATTGATATGAACAGCGGAATAACAAGCGGGTATCTTTTAGATCGCGGAGTCGTAGGCCTGATAATAGCGGCGCCCGATGAGCGTGACGGCATAGTGCATACCGCGAGCGATGAAATGCCGGGTCTTATAGTGCGCAAGTCCTACGGCGAAAAACTGATAAACGCCGAGGACAAGCGGCTTAAGACCGACGCTGAAATATGCACACTATACAGTGAATTCCCCAATGCTGGAATATCCGATTACAGCAATTGGGCGACCGGTTCAAATCTTGACCTAAAGCCCGAGATCACCGCGCCGGGCGGCAATATTCTGTCGTCGGTCAACGGCGACGTATATGAAAACAAAAACGGCACGTCCATGGCGGCTCCGCACATTACGGGCGCTATGGCGCTCATGAGCGGTTTTATGGAGGCAGAACACCCCGAGACAGCGGGCGCGGACAAGGTCGCGCTTATGGAAAACATTTTGATGAGCTCGGCGAGCCTTTTTTATAGTGACGAGGAAAATACGCTTCCCGTGTCGCCCCGCAGGCAGGGCGCGGGCCTCGCGAATTTACAAGACGCGCTGACGATACCCGTGATACTGAAAGGCGGCAGCGGTAAATCAAAGCTGAGCCTGGGCGACATGCTCGGCGATGAGATAACGCTTAATTTCACAGCCGAGAACCTGACCGATCACGACGTGACCTATGACGATATATCGGTTTGCGCGCTCACCGACGGATATGAAAGCATAGATGGCGAAAACATGATCACTGACTCGGTGCCGCTTGATATTACTGCGGTCGAAAAGCCCGAAAGCGTGACGGTTCCCGCAAACGGCGAAACGGAGGTAAGCGTAAAAATAACCTTAAACGGCGAGCAGACCGTGGCGAATAAGCAAATTTTCACAAACGGCTTTTGGGTGGACGGATATATAATCCTGAGCGCGAAGGACGGCTCGGTGACAAAATCGAGCATGCCCTACACGGGATTTTACGGCGACTGGACAGCCGCTGACGCATTTTCTCCCTCGTATTTTGAAGAAGGCGGCAGCACCGCGAACGGATATTTGGCATACGGCAATTCTATTTTGGGAACGAATATATTTGCGGACGCAGCCGAGGATCAAAGCGAATATGAAAGCGAAAGCTACGCGGGCATATCCGGCTTAAACAACAGTGACTATAAGATAAATGTGCGAATGCTGCGCAGCCTTGTTGACACGGTCTTGACCGTCAAAGACTCGGGCGGCAATGTTGTGTATGAGAAAAAACCGGACAACGGCCTGTGCCGCCAGATCGAAAGCAATGATTACTTTGAGGAAGTTTCGCTGGATGGGCTCGGCCTTCCCGAAGGCGACTATACCGCGGTCCTGTCAGGCAATTTCGTGTACGGCGACAAAATCAGGACCGAGGAAAAGACGTATAAGTTTTATATCGACTCCGAGCTGCCCGAGATCAGAGACCCGAGGATCTACGAGGAGAACGGCAAAAAATATGCGTCGTTTGAGGCGAGCGATAACCGCTATCTGATGGGCGCCGCGGCAAATGACGGAAACAATACGGTCAGCGCGGCGGTCAAAGCTCAAAAAGAGGCGGAAATAACGCTTGATATAACGGATTTGAATGAAGAAACACTTGAATTCTCGGTAAGCGATTATGCCTATAACACATACGATTTTAAGATCGGCGGTGTAAACGCCGAGATAACCGACAGCATTACGGGCGGAGGCAGCGCCGCGTTTATAGCGAGCGTCGCTAACAACGCCGCGGATGCCGACGCTGATGTTATGATGGCGATATATGACAGTGACGGCGTACTGATCGGCGCCGACGTGCAAAACGCGTTTATAAACAGCGGCGAGAAGATTTCGCTCGCCTTCAGCTTTGAAAACGCGCCGACCACAGCCGAGGCACGGCTCTTTATCTGGGAACACGACAAACTGACCCCGCTGTGCGACCCAGTGATATTCACCGAATTTTGAGGCCGTCTGCCTCGCCCCTTGGGGAGAGGTGTCAGGCGAAGCCTGACGGAGAGGGGTTAACATAGGTACTAGAGAATAGTGACTAGGAACCCCTCTCAGTCTGCGGACAAGCCGCAGCCAGCTCTCCCCAAGGGGCGAGCCTGACCCTGCGACCATAGTATCCCAAATATAGAAATGCGGCGCCGTGTAAGGCGCCGCGCTCATTTTTAGAATATTAGAATATAACAGCAAGTTATACTTTTAATCTGTCGATCATTGTCACAAACTCTGCGCGGGTTATGCTTGCCGCGGGTGCCAGCGTGCCGTCGGGATAGCCGTTCATAACTCCGGCTCCGCAAGCCCACTGTATCGCGGGAACGGCATAGTCGTTTATGTCGCCCGCGTCGGTGAAGCTCAGGATGTTCGTGTCCTCGCCAACCGATACGTCAATGCCCTTATACTGCATGTATCTGTAGAGTATTGCCGCGGTCTGTTCTCTCGTAACGTTTTGATCGGGCTTAAAGGTGCCGTCCTCAAAACCGGTCACTATGCCGTTTTCGGCCGCCCAGGCCACATACGGAGCGTAATACATGCTCGCGTCAACGTCGCCGAATGAGCTTCCGGATGACTGCGCGTTCTCCATGCGTCCGACTATCGTCACGAGCATTCCGCGGGTCATCGTCATTTGAGGTCCGAACTCGGTGTCGCTGATACCGTTTACAAGGCCCTTGCTGTAGGCCGAATTTACCGCGTCATAGAACCAATCCGTGGTATTAACATCGGTAAACGGCATTCCGCCGGTCGTCTGAGGAGTTGTTGTTTCAGCGGGAGCCTGCTGAGAGGATGTATCTGTGGGAGCGGGCGTTGACGTCGCGCTCGTGCTTGAGGAGAACGTGCTGCCGCCGCCTCCGCCGCCGCCACCGCCGCCGTAGCTGCCGGTGCCGGAGGACGTGAGCGAGCCGAGCGTCAGCTTTTTCACATCTTCTCCGCTTGCGTCAACATAGGTCTGTTTTTCATCATTGTAAGATACCGAGGTTCCGTCGGATGTTGTTTTAACGCCGCTGAACTTCGCGTAGATCGAAGCGGCGGTGCCGCCCTCCGCGGTAAACTTACTGGTGCTGTCCATGCTGACATTAATGGTCGAAGTCTCGGCCTCAAAGGGCTCGAATCCGTAGGTTGAGGCTGTGTCGCCTGTCGCCGAGGCGTTTATCGAGCTGTTGTTTGAGAGCTTGATCGTGCCGTATGCGCCCTGATCGTCATGATAGAGAACAAGTCCCGTCGCGCGCTTTGTGCCCGACGTTGACGCCGAAGCGTCCAGACTTGAGTAGTCTTTGATCTCAAGGTTATGCACGCCGCAGCCTATGCCCATGTGCTCGCCGCCAACCTCGCATACCGCTGTGACGTGAGCTGAGCCGTCGAGCGTGAGCTTTGTGGGTATATTGAGCGCAAGACCTATGCTGCCCGATACCGAGTCTCCCGCGTAAGCGTTTACCGTGGTTCCCGAGATGCTCATGTCACCGTAGGATATGATTCCGCAGGAATATCCGTCATTGATTTCATCGAATCCGCCGACGGACTCGTCATATACCGCGTTTCCGCTTCGAGCCGTGAGCGTTCCGCTGCCTTTTATCTCAACGCCTTCGGCTATGAGACCGTAACTGTTGGTGTTTCGGACATTGCCGCATGTCACCGTAAGATTTCCGTCTATTTCGAGAGTGTTGTCGCCCGAGCAGTAAAGCGCCGCGGCTCCATCCGTATATTTTTCCGGCTTGTCAAATCCCGAATACGCGCTGTAGATCATGGGACTCTCTCCCGCGGGAACATAAAGCGTCGTGCCCGGGCTTAAGCAGAGACCGTCCTCGCGGTTTGTGACAAATTTGAAATCCGATGTGAGCGTCAGCGTTTTTCCGTCGCAGGTCGCGCCGGGCATCTCGATCGGGTTTCCGAGTTCTTTGGTCTCGTAGTCATATCCGTCATAGAGCTTGCCTGTCTCGCCGTCAAAGTAGAGCAGATGATTCACGGGCTTGATCGCGTCGGTAAACTTAACGCTCTCAACAGGGGTGTCCGTGCCGGGTATGACATATGTAAAGCCGTCATATTCAACCTCGCCTTCATAATCGCCGCTCGAGCCGGTAACGGTAACGCCGTCCGAGCCGCTCGCGCCCCAAACAGCCGAGCCTTGACCGGTCGCGGTGACAGACGAATTGTTCATCGCGGTGATCGTCGCCTTGCCGTCTTCAAAATTCCCTGTCTCGGCGTCGTAGATCCATGCGGTTATGCCCGGAGCGTCGTCATCATCGGGAGCGTCCGCGAAGTTGATCCTGTCAGCGTGAGCCGATATTACCGCGTTATCCTTGGTCGTGACATAGCCGGGGAATTCTTCATTGTTTCCGTAGATCACTATGCCGCCTTCCGCCTCGATAAATGATGTGCCCTCCGCTGTGATGTTTCCGCCGTTCATTATCATGATCGCTTTTGAGTTTTCGCAGCGGCTTGTGTCAAGATGAGAGCTGCCTTTCATCTCAATGCCCTCTGCCGCGACACCGCAGATCGGGGAATTATTCTCTCTGACCTCCGGAGCGACAGAGAAGGCGGATACGTTGACCGTGCCGTCAAAAATGAAATTTTTGTTCGACATCATTCCGTATGAGTAACCCGTGCCGGTTTTTTCATAGGCTGTAACATCTCCCGAGCCCTTTATCGTCATATCATCATATGAGAATATGCCCACAACATTAGTGGCGCTGTCGCCGAAGCCGTAAGCCGCGGCGAGCAAGCGTCCGTCAATTTCCAAGGTGTTGCCGCCTTCTCCGCCCAGCGCGAAAGTCATTTCGGACTCGGCAGTCGGAGACGCCGCTAAGGCGGCAGTCTTGCCTTCGGGCACCTTTACCGTAACGCCTTCGCCGATCCTGAGGGCGCCGCTGCTGCTTGACTCGAACACAACATTGTCAAGTGTGAGAACGCTGCCGTCCGCGCTCATTCCTTTGGGAATCTCCTCGGCGGAAAGTGCCTCGCCGTCCTTATTGTTTTTGCGAAATCCCGCCTCGGCGTCATAATATATGCTGTAATCGGCTATCAGTGCGGCTGTGAACTCCACCATGTAATCCACACTGCCGTCAGAGCGAATGTAACCCGCTTGATCCTTATCAAATGTAACGCTGTCATCCGCCTGACTGCCTTTCACGGTATAGCTTCCCACGGGCTCACCCTGCAGCTTTACGGCAGCACCCACTCCTAAAAATTTGACAGACGACCCGTCGTCGCCAACTATAATCGAAACGGGACCGCTCTCCGCCGACGAGCCGTGCTCACACAATCCGAATGCTTCCGTAGAAGCATAATTAAAAGATTCACAGTCGATTTTGCCGCCGTCAAAGGCGCTCAAAGATTTTTCGTTTTGTTTCAGCGCAAGCCCCGCGGAAAGGTCGCAGTAAGAATCTTCGGTGACGTATGCCTCAAAATTGCTCCCATCCGACGTGACATTGTTTGCAAGACAGCCGTATGTTATTACATTCTTTCCGCCGCCTTCGCCTTCAGCGTGCACATCCGCGCCGTCACCGGCAAAAACATTGTTGACATACATGCCTATGCTCACCCCGTTTTGGGGCTCCGTTTCCTCTTCCTGAGGCTTGAGCGAAACATATCCCGAATATGCTCGTACGGCTGTACCGCGTATGTTTATATTGTCGTCTGAGCTTATACCCGCCGAAATCACAGTCGGATCCGATGCGTCAATCATATCCCCGCCTGTCGCGTATATTTTTCCTTTTCCGGATATGGATAGTGTGCCGTCGCCGCCGAGAATGCCGCTGCTCTCCATACGTGCACTTCTGCTTGTCGCGGTAAATAAGCCGTCAATTTCAAGATTGCAGTCGCCGTTGTACACAAGAGCTGCGGAGTTCATATTATCCGGATCATCTCCGCTCATTACGCTTGCCGTTACGCCCTCCGGAACTACAAGCGTTGTGCCGGGGAACAGATATAATCCCGTTTCGCAGTTGGTTTCAAAGTGAAAATCATTCGTAAGCGTAAGGGTATCGCCCTCGCATATTGCGCCGGGGAAGTTTTCGAGCTTTTCGCCGTTATTTTTATATAACGCTCCTTCATCGGGCTTATACATAAGATAGTAGTCGGCTGCTTCTCCGCGTGTGATTTTTAAATAGTCTACGCTTGTATGGTAAGCGTACATGTACTTGTGCTCACGGGAATTGAAATACGTCACGATCGCGTTGCTGCCGTCCGTTTTGCGGCTTCCCATTACGGTAACGTTACCCGTCGGATCTTTGTACTGTGTTTTGCTGATTCCGACATCATATACGCGCCGCTGATGATAAGCGTCGTTGTTGCCTGCCGCGATTATTTCCGACGGTTCGGCGTTTTCGCTCACGTCAACAACGAACTCCACACCTCCGTATTCTATGGTCGAGGCGTCCTCCGCGCCATAGTTGTTGTAATATTCGGATATGCCGTATCCGTATTCGCCGTTTCCGGCGCGCGCGTAAATCGCGCTGCCGTTATCGGCGGTTATTTTTCTTTTGTTTGTCCCCTCCATAATTTCGAGACCTATGGTGCGCATGTCGTTGTCGGGATCTCCGTCATCGGGCGGCACGTTGCCGCCGTAGGCGTAAATTTCCGAGCCGTTTTTCGCCGATATACTGTCGGTCTGTATTCCATGTGAGAGCAGCGATGACTCGCCGCCCGCGCCGATGACAAGAGCGCCGTCCTCGGCGGATAAAACGCAGTTTGCGGATAAAATGTCGGGAGATTGATCATGTATTACGATACCTGTGCACTGTTGAGCGTCTCTTGTCAAACATGTGCCTATAAGCGCTGCTTTATTTACACTTATCGAGCTGTAAGCGAATATGCCGACAGAAAACGTCGGCGCTTTTCCGCTTACCGCCGCGACAACTCCGCCTCCGCAAATGCTCAGACTGTCCGCGATAATACCGTAGCTTGACTCTTCGGCGTGAAAATTGACAGCAGCCAGATTACCGCTGTTATTCGTGTTTATTGTCAAATTACTGCCGAAAATACTTGAGCTTTCGCTTTCCTGTGACACATTGATTATCAGTACGGACGAATTATCCGGAATGCTGATTTCGGCGTCGGACTGTAACCAAATATCCGTATCTGCCGACGTAATTAATGCCATGTCGCCCTCGGGAAATTTTATTGTGTCGGCATCGATCGTTATGCCGCCCAAATTATCCGTCGATTCGGACTCCCCGTCCGTCTCACTGAATACCAGCTGATTATCGCCGAGATTCAGAACATTTACATCCGCACTTTCAAGCATCGCCGCAAGTTCGTCCGCTGTCTTGTTTTCGGCTCCCGTCCAGTCAACGTCATTAAACGCGCCCCAGTCGGTAGCGCCCCAGTCGATCGCGTCAATACCGCCGGTATAGTTTTCTCCGGCTTCGACAGGATTTGTTATCGACGGACGAGTATTCTCGCCTTCTGGCGCGGCAAACGATACCGCAGGCATGAGCGATAAGGTCATTGCCGCCACTATAAACAGTGACAGAAACTTTTTAAAGTGTTTCATAATTTGAACCTCCTTGTGTGATTATAAAAATAAAATTTAATTTTTCATAATAATTTTATCATAAAAATTTTGGCGTTTCAATGCCGTTTAAGTTCAAAAACAGGCATTTCACGCTATTTGATATTTTATATAGAGAATTTGTCTCTGTATTATCATTTTTCAATATACAAAAAACGGCGCAACCAAAGCCGCGCCGCCGAAATATTTAGAAGTATTTATTTGTATGAAAGCTTTTTGGCGAGGGAAACATGCTGCTCGGAAAGCGTTTTTTGCATGGCGAGACCCTCTTTGATATCGACGTCGATAATTTTGTTGTCTTTCATGCAAACTATCCTGTTTTGCTTTCCCGCAATTAAGAGCTCGACCGCAAGGCTTCCCATTTCCGAGGCGGTAACGCGGTCGCGCACGGACGGGCTTCCGCCGCGCTGAACGTGTCCGAGGATCGTCGCTCTCGATTCGATACCTGTTTTTTCCTCAATTTTTTTAGCCATTTCGACCACGCCGCCGACGCCTTCCGCCACGATCACGATGAAGCGTTTTTCGCCGTTGGCCTTGCTGTGGAGGATCGGCTTTAAAACATCATCGGTAAACGACCAATTTATCTCGGGCACCAGTATAACGTCAGCGCCGCAGGCGATGCCCACGTCGAGCGCCAAAAATCCGGCCGATCTGCCCATGACCTCAATGACCGAGCAGCGCTCGTGGCTCTCGGTGGTGTCTTTTATGTTATCCACCGCGGATTTTATCGTGTTCAGACAGGTGTCGTAACCTATTGTATACTCGCTGCAGCCTATGTCGTTGTCGATCGTTCCGGGCAGCGCGATAGTGGGCAGCCCCGCCTTACAAAGCCCCGCCGCGCCTCTGAAAGAGCCGTCTCCGCCGATCACCACAAGGCCCTCGATGTCGAATATCTTGGCCATCTCAACGCCGCGCTGTATCACTTCCTCGTTCTTAAACTCGGGACAGCGCGCGGTTTGAAGTATGGTGCCTCCGCGCTGGAGTGTGTTTGAAACGTCGCGGGGGCGCATTTCTTTTATGTCGCCTTTGATAAGTCCCGAATATCCGCGCTTTATGCCCATAACCTTAAGACCGTGGTGCGCTCCGACTCTCACGACCGCTCTGATTGCGGCGTTCATGCCCGGCGCGTCGCCTCCCGATGTCAGCACGCCGATCGTTTTTATATTTTCAGCCATATAAATCACCTCATACATTTTTGTTTATTAAATTAGTCAAGACTATAATAAAGCCGTTCTTTTTAATATATCACATTTTTTCAAAATATGCAATAATAATTTTTTACTAACTTCCGCGCAAATACATTATTAAATTTATATGTATTTTAGGTGTTCCTATTTAAAATCTATTTCGCGTTCATGAATAATATCAGGGCCGCGGCGGCGAACAGTTGAGCCGCGCCAATATATAAACGCCGTTAATAAACGGCCGCTTTTGCTTCGATGTTTTCGGCTGTTTTTATGGTCTCATCTCTGCTTAAGTTTTCGCTTGTGACCATTATTATAAAGTCGCCCGTGTAAAGCATAACGATTTTTCCCTTGTCGGATTCGATATAATACGCTTCGCTGCCGTTTAATGTCATGCGCTCGATCGAGGCGCCCTCGGTGTCGACCGTGCCTTGCCCGTCGGCAGGGAGAATTCTGATGCTTAAATTGGCGTATTCCTGCGGCGTTTTTTCTTCCTCGGGCTTTTCAAATCTGACAAAGCCTTTTTCGCGTTTCTGCATAGTGAATCCGTATGGGATATAATCAAGCTTTAAATTTTCATCCTCGTATGTCTCGCCGGTGAGTCCGTAGGGGGTCCCGAATTCCGCGGCCTGCTCGTCGATATTGCGGAAAAAGTTCGCGAATCTGTCTCTGTTGGCGCCCGCGCTTATCGCTATTATTCCTATAAGCGCGGCTGCCGCGGCGCAAATAAGCAGACGCTTTGAATTTTTGCGTGGCGCCGATTTCTTTTCGGCCTTTTTCGCCTCTTTGAATATCCGATCCATGTTTTTGATGTGCCTTTTCGAAAACTCGACGGGCGAGTCGTCGGGCAGCTCCGGATCGGGCTCCGAGGCGGCGTTTTTGACGGCCGTTTCCAGCGCGCTGTCCAGAATTCTATCGAATAAAATATCGTTTTCATTATTATTCATCCTCGTCACCCCGTTTCAGCTTTTCGGCCAGAATTTGTTTTCCGCGATTCACGCGGTATCGGGCGGCTCTTTCGGATATACCCAAGATTTCCGAGATGTCCTTAAATCCGTAGCCGCACAGACAGCAAAGCGTAAGCGGATCGCGGAATTTAAGGTCGAGACTTTTATACTCCTCCGAGATCTTCCGCATGTTTTCTGCGGTTATCGCGTAATCGTCGGGAGAGACCGAGCGCCGCTCGTCGCATATTTTCGTCTCGTCGAGACGTTCAAAGTCTGATGCTTTGTGTCGTTTGTTGTAAATATTTATCGCCGTGTTCCGAGCGACTGCCGCTATGTAGTTCCGCTCCGCGTCTCCGCTCAGCGGCTCGATCTTCGGATAGTATTTCATGATCTTGATGATCGTTTCCTGAAGGGCGTCCTCCGAAAGCTCGCTGTCCGAAAGTATGCCCCGCGCGATCTTATAGATCATGTTCCTGTATTTTCGATACAGCCGCTCGATATCGGTCGGTTCGCTCGAGTTTTTCGTTTTGTTTATCATAACTCAAATATCCTCACCGTGTTAAGAATAAAATCATTATATAACAATAACTGAATAATTTCAAGAATGATTTTTTGCGTTTTGCCGCCCTGAGAGGAGCCGCGAAAGAAAATATTTTGATATTTTTACACGAAACCCCCTTTTTTTAACACGAACAGTATTTGCTTTGTTGATTTTATGTGATAAAATAAAACAATAAAAAATATCCCGTTCGCGGTCGCGGACGGGATATTTTCATAGCAAAAATTATTTTGCGAGCTTTTTAAATGGTATCGCGATCAGCTTTGCTATCGCGGGGGCGCCCGCCGTGAAGTACAGGATCAGCACGAACTGAACAAGCGCCTTTGAAAAGCCCGAGCCCAGCACGCCTTTCAGCATATCCGCAGCGGGGCCTGCTGCCGTGTTAAGCATCTCAAAGATAAACACGCACACAAAAACTCTTATGAAACGTTCCAAAATTCCGGTGTCGGTCGTGAAGTTTATAAAGCGGCGCTCTATAAACCAGCCGATAAAGAATCCTATACCCATGCCGGCGTTTTTGTACGAGTCGACCGCCATCTTTGAGCCCTCGACGATAACCGAACCGTCGGCCGCGTAGTCTGTCGGGTACGACTTGAGCGCGGCGTATACGATAAGCAGCGCGCACAGCGCCACTCCGCCGAGCATTACCCAGATGTCCGCTTTGGGATTTTTTTCAACAACGGGCAAAAGCTTCGCGATAAGGAACAGCACCGCGGCGCCGATAACGAGCGCGACTATAACATCCTGCGGCGTGTGAACGCCCAGATAGTTCCTCGAGAACGCTATCAAAATCACAACTACCCACAAAATGATTTGGAAAAATCTCGGTAATTTCATGCCGTCGTCGGTGTTCATCGCGAGTCCGCCCCAAAAGCTGACCGCGTTGGTCGTGTGGCCGCTCGGGAACGAGTATCCGGTCGCGTCAGCCATGGCCGCGGGCACGGGCTCGATGCGGGCGTCGCGTATCCACGGGCGATAGACGCAGGCGGTTATTTTAACAAAGCCGTTTATAATTCGGTTCGTAAACAGCGTGAACATTAAATAAATGCCCTTTTTCTTGTCGATCGCCCAGTAAATAAGTCCGAGGATCAACAGCAGCGTCGATGTTTCGCCCAGCTTCGTTATGTATTCCATGATCGTGTCCAAAGCGCCTCCGGTAGCTTCGCGGAAGTTTTGAAGCATAAGCAAATAATTGATGTCCATAAAACTCTCCTTTCTTGATCCGGCGCGGGCATTTTTTGGCGCCGCGCTTTAAGCTTGTTTTGTTGTTTAATTTTTTTCTAACATAATAATAGCATATAAAAACAGGTGTGTCTATATTATTCGTGTCAGATTTGGGGCGATTCGTGTCATGAAAATATTATTTTATGTAATACGCAGCAGAGTAAAGCGCGCCGATTACACAAAACATGCGTTTTTTGACATGAATTGTTATGGACATATATCGGATTTTGTGATAGAATAAAAATATATTATAATAAAGTATATAATAACCGCTGGGGGGTGGAATTGTGAGCTCATATGATAAAAGACAGTATATTCTGGGCGGCGCGGTCGTTATTTGCGTGTTTTTATTTATTTTTGCCGTTAACTCGCTGCTTAAGAGAACCGATCTTAAGGACATAAACATGGACCCCGGAGCCGATATGGACTGGAGCTATGAAATAATTTCGGGCTCGGTCTCAAGGCCCGCTGTGCCCGAGCTTCTTGACGAATACACCGTGAGCTTTCCCGGAGAGAGCGGCAGAGCCGTTAAGGCCGAGAGAACTTTGCGCGAGCAGCTTGACGGCGCGCACATCGGGATATTTTTGTATGACGCCGTGTGCGGAGCGGACGTATACCTTGATGATGATATGATATACACAAGCTTTGAGGGCGCTCCCAGAGACGAGTCGGGCTATGCCTTGACCGACGGCTTTGAGCCCTGCCCGTCCGAGAAGATCGAAATATTTTTGCCCGACGACTATGTGGGCCGCAAATTGACCGTTATCTCGTATTTTCCGTCCGAGACAGAGAATATAGTCCCGATATTCCCGTATTTGTGCAGCAGCGAAACGCTGTTCGCCTTGACCTCGGTCGAAAATGTGGCGCCGATCACCCACATGACGTTGTGCTCTTTTTTGACGCTATTGACCGCGCTTATCTATCTGCTTGATATAAAAAACGGCAACGCGGACAAAAGGATACTGCTCCTGACGCTGTTTTATTTGATATTGTTTATGCAGCAAGGCTTTGAGTCAAACGCGGGAACCTACAGTCTGCTGCCTAAAAAGCTGGGCGCGCTTGAGTTTATATGCGAGCTGCGCATGGCGCCGCTGCTGCTGTTCGTAGCGCTGTATCTCACATCCTGGCGGCGCGTTGTTCTTGCCGCCGCGACCGGAGTTTGGTTTGTTTTCGACGCCGTAAAGTTGATAAGGGAATGGGTACTGAGCGGTTTGTATCACGGGGAACCGACGGCTCCGATAGTATTTGCTCTGATCATACTCACGCTGATCTTGTTAATATTTGAGATGAGATATAAAAAGATAAAATTCAAAAAATCTTATATCATATATATTATTATCGCGGTGGTCGCCGCCGTTGTGCGCTTGATCAGGCTGAGCTCTAAATGGTACGGAAATATGGCGGGCTATTTAAAGCTTTTGTTTGTGAGCCCGATGCACGGAGTTTTTTATCCGCTTATTCAGTATGTATTTTTCATCGGCATTTTTACTATCACGGCGGTAGTTATTGTCGAGTTTGTGAGGCGCACGCTCTATTCCAGAGTAATGCTGGGCGTGCTTGAGGAGCAAAACAAACGCGCGATGAACAGCTACAAACGAATGGCGGAGTCGGAGGAGGAGACATACTCGATAAGGCATGAGGTACGTCATCATATGCTCACATTGTCCGCCATGCTGAAAAACGGCGAGATCGACCGAGCGGGCGAGTACGCGCAGTCTTTGACAAGCGAATACAACGATATGCCGGACGGTCAATACAGCAAAAACATGATGGTGAATATTATCGCGAGCGAATATCTGGGCCGCGCAAAGCCGCGCGGGATCGAGGTCAAACACAGCCTTAATATTCCCGAGGAGATCCCGATCTCGGACACCGATTTTTGCGTATTTCTCACAAACATGTTTGAAAATTCTTTGAACGCCTGCGAAAAAATTGACCCGGGCCAAAAGCGGTATATTCATGTGAAAATGTACATACAGGGCAAATATCTGTTTATAGGCTGCGAGAACAGCGCCCCGAATAGCGAAGCGGCGGTCAAAAAAGACAAAACCCACGGCTACGGTCTTGAAAACATGAAAAGGATAGCTCAAAAGTACGGCGGAATGCTGCATATCGAGAGAAAGAATTCCTCGTTCGCGCTGAAAAGCGACTTCTGTCTGAAATAGGAATTTTTAAAATAAAGCAAACAATAAAGGCGCCGTTTTAAACTGCGGCGTCTTAGTTTATCCGAATATATCTTTTTTGTCGAGAAATTCCAAAAACCTGAGCTGAACTCTGTTAAACTGCGGCTTGCTGATCGGGATAACCTCTCCGTTTGAGAGCAGCATGTCAAAGCGCATGATCTCGGTAATATAATTCATGTTGACGAGATAGCTTCTGTGAGGACGCACAAAAAGCGCCCGCGGCAGTTGATTTTCGATCTCGCTTAGCGTGCCGTGAAGAACGACCTCGGTCCCGTTGATTTTATGTAAGGCTATGCGGTGTCCGTATATCTCAAAATAGAGTATCTCGTTGAGCTTCACTTTTATTACGCCGTTTGATGATGTAAAGCAGACATTGTCCATCATATGCTTTTTCATGTACCTGTTAAGCGCCTCTTCGAGCTTATCGCTGTCGAGCGGCTTTAAAATATAGTATATGGGATCAACGTCAAAGCTTTCGATCGCGTATTCCTTGGCTGTCGTTATAAAAATGATATCGGTGTTTTGGTTGTTCCTGCGAAACTCCTTTGCGTAGCTCATGCCGTTTTCGTTATCGAAGAATATGTCAAGCAGCAGCAGGTCATACTCGGTGCCGCTCTTTATTGAGCTGTCAAGAGCGGACACATCATTGAAAGACCGAATGATGCAGTCAGTTTCCACATCGGAAAAAAAGCCGCGCACAAATTCTGACGCATTGCTGCAAAACTCCGCGTCGTCGTCGCATATAGCGATTTTTACCATGACAAACACCTCAATTCAATCTTTCTCTTCTTTTACAGCGCTAAAAATATTTTATCACATTTTATCAAAAAGTCAAGCAAAAAGATAAAATTACTACAAAATTTATAGGTTATGTAGTGTTACGCCGCGGGCATAGATCACAAAATATTAAAAAAATCGGCGGTATAATTACCGCCGATAAAGCGTATTAAACTTATTTAAAAACCTTTTTGATTATTATATTAACTTTTTTGCCTATATAGCCGACTATAACGTCGTCCGCGATGTTGGCAATGACCGATTTTTCAAGCTCGTCCCAAGTTTCCTTGTCTTTGTTATCTTGAGCGTTGTCTCTGTAATTTTTAAGGGACCACGCCTCCGACCAGATCTCATTTTGCAGCTGTCCCGTTGCCGAGCCCATGTCGTAGAACTCATAGCCCGCGGTGTTTGACATTTTCGATGCCTCGACATAGCCGTCCGCCATGGATTCCGCGATAAGCTTGATCTTGTTTATGATTCCCTTCGAGGACGCGTTAACGCCGGATTTTGAGACCGACATGATTTCTTCTTTTTTGTCAAGCGTCATGCGCTTTGTTTTGATAGCCGCGTGCAGCTCATACTCGGGACCGTCGTTCTCTATCCAGAATTCGCCGTTTCCGATCTCCAAAAGCTCGGGCAGCATGCCGACCATTTCCTCCGCCAGAAGGCGCAGCTGGAGTGACTGCTTGGCGCTCAGCTTATTATATGACGCAGATTTTTCGGCCTCGGCAAGGATATTGTTGAGCGTTGATTTATCGTTTGTCAGCTTGCATACATCAGATTTCATTTTTTGACCTCATTTCATAAAATTATCTTATTGGTTATTATATATTATTTTAATTTAAAAATCAATAGAAATATTAAATTTTGACGTGAAATGTTCGGATTTTGACGTGAACGGACGCGAAATGTCTTGCTTTTAACGATTGATTTATGGTATAATTATCATAATAATAAAATGTTTGGAGTGATAAACCTATGACCTTGACCATGGTTCTTCCGGTTTTATATAACGCCGTCGCCGCCGTGCTGTTTTATCTCGCGGAGGAAAAGACGCCTTTCGGCCGCTTGAGCAAAAAGGCAAGGCAGATCACAATCGGCGTTGTTTTCGGTCTGCTTGCGATTTTGTCAAGCACGAATATTATCGGCGTTGACATCGGTTCGGGAGTTATAATCAATGTGCGAGACGCGTCCCCGATATGCGCGGCGCTGATCTTCGGCGGCCCCGCCGGAATAATCGCCGGACTTATCGCGGGAGTCTATCGCTTTACCGCGCCGTTTTTCGGTCTCGCGGGCACATACACTCAGGTCGCCTGCACGATATCTACGATCGTAGCCAGCTTTTTTGCCGCGTGGCTCAGAAAGGTTATGTTTGACGACAAAAAGGCCACATGGATATACGGCATAGGCGCCGCGGTTATTTGCGAAGTATTTCATATGCTAATGATCTTTTTCACAAATATGAACGACGCGGACACCGCTTTTACTTTCGTTCAGAACGCGACATTGCCGATGGTTCTGTATAACGCGCTGGCGGTCGGTTTTTCGATCATCGCGGTGACGCTTGTGAGCCGCGAGAGAGCCCTGATCTCGTTTGGGACCGGAGAAAACAGACGAATATCCAAGACCTTTCAAAAGTGGCTCTTTATTTTTGTTGTGATAGCCTATGTTCTGACGAGCTCGTACACATATATTCTTCAGAGCAGAATGTCTGACACCGAGACAGAGTCGGTCATAACAACCTCGATCAATGACGTGAAGAACGATATAAGCGACGCGTCGGACGAAAATCTGCTCGAAAAAACGCGCGTGATAGCGAATGCCTATATAGCCTCGTCCGACAAGAGCGCCGACTTCCTCGTGCGTCTGGCCGAAGCGAGCAACACAAAAGAAATTAATATCGTGGGCGCGGACGGCTTTATATCAAACAGCAGCGTTGCCGATTATATAGGCTTTGACATGCGCTCGGGAGAACAGTCAAACGAGTTTCTTGTTATTAATGAGGGCGGCGTCGACCACTACGTTCAGCCGTATATGCCTCATACACACAGCGACGGTGAGTACAGAAAATACGCGGGCGTCGCTCTTCCGGGCGGTGGCTTTATCCAGGCGGGATATGACTACAAGCAGTTTAAATCGGATATCGACAGCTTCGTCGGCAAGATCGCCAGGAACCGCCATATCGACAACAGCGGCTTCATTGTGATATGCGACAGCGCATGGAACATTGTCACCACAGGAAGCGAGTATGAGGGCCGAAATCTTAAAGAGATTGGCATATGGGTCGACACCGACGCGGTTACGGAGCAGAGCGTGTTTGAAACAAAATTTGGCAACACCTCATATTTCTGCGAGTACGCCTTTGTTGAGGGATATTATATCTTCGGAGCCGTTCCGATATCCGAGGCGCAGTTTATGAGAAACGTCTCGGTATACCTCAGTCTGTTTATGGAAATACTCATTTTCGCGGTGCTGTTTATCCTGATCTACTTTCTGATAAAGAGCGTCATACTCAACAATATAAACAAAATCAACGGCGCGCTCTCGAGAATAACGGGCGGAGATCTTGACGTCACAGTCGATGTGCGCACCAACCGCGAGTTCGCGTCTCTCTCGGATGACATAAACTCGACCGTCGATACTTTAAAGCGCTATATCAGCGAGGCCGAGGCGAGAATAGACAAGGAGCTTGAGTTTGCCAAGCAGATACAGTATTCGGCGATGCCCACGGTATTTCCGCCGTTCCCCGCCCGCAAGGAGTTTGACGTTTACGCGCAGATGTTCACCGCCAAAGAGGTGGGAGGCGACTTCTATGATTTCTATATGCTGAGCGATTCTTCCGTCGGTTTCGTTATTGCCGATGTTTCGGGCAAGGGAATACCCGCGGCCATGTTCATGATGCGCGCTAAATCGGTTATAAAAGACATGGCCGAGAGCGGCGTCGAGGTCGAGAGGATATTGGCCGAGGCCAACGAGAGGCTCTGCGAAAGCAACGACGCGGGTATGTTCGTGACCGCGTGGATAGGAATACTTGACTTAAAGACCGGAATGCTCACATCCGCCAGCGCGGGCCACAACCCGCCGGTGATCTGCCGAGCGGACGGGACCTGTGAGGCGATAAAGCAAAAGAGCGGCTTCGTTCTGGGCGGAATGGAAGGCATGAAGTACCGCAAGCATGAAATGCAGCTGAAACCCGGAGATCAGATATTTGTGTACACCGACGGCGTGACCGAGGCCAATGACGAAAACGAGGACTTCTACGGCGAGGAGCGCATGCTCAAGGTGGTAGGCTCAAACGCTGCCATGGGGCCCGAGGGCATCTGCCATGCCGTCAAGTCGGACTTAGACATATTCGCGGGCGGCGCGCCGCAGTTTGACGACATAACAATGCTGTGCTTCACGCTCAACTATGTCAGCGGCGACAATTCGATAGAGTTTATTCCGGGCGAGAAATCCACCGACGCGGTCATAGACTTCACAAACAGGATCAAGTCAAAGCTCGACGTGGTGCCCAGGATCGGCAACCGCGTGAGCATCGCGATCGACGAGATATACGCAAATATCTTAAATCACAGCAAGGCGACAATGGCATCTATCACCTGGTCGATAGACGGCGGCAAGCTGTATCTTAAATTCACGGACAACGGCATTCCGTACAATCCGCTCGACGCGCCCGAGCCCGATATAACGCTTTCCGCGGAGGATAGGCAAATCGGCGGTCTCGGTATTCTGCTCGTTCGCAAAATGACCGAGTCGATGGAATACGTCCGCGAGGACGACAAAAATATTCTGACATTGACCGTGGCGCTGCTATAAGAAAAAGCGTTTAAAAAATGCAATATTAATAGGGGCGCCGATCGGCGCCCCTGAATAATTTGTCAAATCCACCCGTCTGCCTCTCTCCAAGTGGCGAGCCGGGATATCGAGGATTTATAGCGACTACGGATGAGACGTTAAAAAATTATGTTACGAATTTTGAATATCAAGTATCTCGTCAAATCCCGTGGCTTCGAACACCTCGGTTATCAGCTCGTTGGGATTGCGGATAACCATTTTGCCGTCCGCCGCGTTCATCTTTTTCTGAGCCGCCAGCAGAACTCTGAGGCCCGCGCTCGATATGTAAACCAGATCGGAAAAATCAAAATCGATCTCGGTTATTCCGTCCAGCTCGCCGATCGTGTTCTCAAGCTCGGGGGCAGTGTTGGTGTCCAGTCTGCCCTCGAGGGCGATCTTAGCGGTCGAACCATCTTTATTTAAATTAATGTTCATAATAGCACTCCTTTATTGTAATTTTGTTTATCTTAATAATATTATAGCACACGTCAAAATAAAAATCAAGATATAATTTTATTTAATAACAAGCGCGTGCGACAGATTGTCGAGCCATGTGGTTCCGTTTGCGCGGAGCGTCGAAAGATCGTTCAGTATAACGCCTCGCGGTCTGATGATACCTCCCGACGGATCCGCGGGGCTGACAAGCGAGCTCACGTCGCTTACGGTGTAGTAAAGCCCGTTGTCCTTGCCGATATAAAGCATCTCGTGGCCGGGGAAGATCAATATCGCGCCCGGCGGCAGCGTGTCAAGCAAATCTTTCTTTTGCTGAACGGTCATGGCCGACATGTCGGTCACCTCGGCGGGTATCGCCGACTGCCATGTAGTGTTTCTCGGAAGTTCAAAGCCGAAGCATTTGTACACCTCTCGAACAAACGACGAGCAGTCCTGAGAGTTCATCATGCCTCCCCAGCCGTAACGGTTGCCGAGGGAGCGGAACGCCCGGGTTATAACATTCGCCTCGGTATAGGGCAGGTACCCGACGCTCACGCCCCTGTTCGCGGGGATGGCCGCGAGCTTTTGATAAAAGTTTCCGTCCTCGTTCCGCGCGGGCATTTTAACGACATAATTGTTCCAGGGCAGCCTATGCGCCACGGCGTCGGAACAGTCGGTGACAAGCTCAAGCGCGGTTCCCATAGTCAGCAGCTTTTCGTTTAAGTCCTCATCGGCGCTCGGCTCAAGATAAACCTTCTGGTCGGTGACGACCAAAACCTGCTCCGGGTCCGCGGCGGCCTGCCACTCGGCCTTGTCGGCGCATATCGCGATATCCTCGGTCGGCGCCCAGCCCGAGCAGCAGTCGTTTTTAACAAGGCTGAACTTTCCGTCAGCGGTCGTGAAGTAAATAACAAGCGGCTCGTTCACAAGTATCGCGCTTGAAACCAAATTGTCCCACTCGGGGTCGCTCGGGTCGTCCGAGAGATAATCCTCGTAAGGATACGCCTTCATGACCGTCCTGTTGACCGCGAAGCCGTATTTGAGCTTCATGTTTTCCGAAACGGGCGCGTTTTTGATGTTGTCGCGTATGGCCTGATAGTAGCTTTCGGGCACCGGCTCACCGTTTAGGTAAAGCCCCGTCGGCGATTCAAAATCGGCGTTTAGGTCCGCCATATACCGACCGTTGTATGTGTCACTCTGCGCCGCCAGATTGTTGGTGTTTGTGTCGGGCGTGTCGAGGATTCTTCGGTTGAGAGCCTTGATCTCATTCTCACTCATAATAACATCGTCGGCATCGGCGTTTTTTGATATCCAGTAGGACGGGATACACATTTCGCTTATGACGTTGGGTGCCTTGACGGTGCCGTCATTTGTGTCGCCCCGAGTGTCGGCGCCGCTTAAATAATCCGATTCCAGCGGGACCTCTACGGGGGCCAGATTTGAGTTCCAACGGAACAGCTTGGCGGCCGCCGCGCCGTTCGGCGCGTAGGCGTCAAGCCTGTTTTTCATTTCATCGTCGCTCGCCGCGTCGTTTATGCCGACCGCGTCAACCAGATTTCCGTCCTCGCCGTAGTAGGCGCATACATAAAACATTTCCGCCTCGGCGTGGGCGGGGAGCGGAGCTATGATTGCCGCCGCGGCAAGCGCGGCAATAATTTTTTTCAGTTTCATTATTACTTGTTAATAAATTTTACCGCGGTTCCGCATGCCATAACCTCGGCAGCTCCCTGCATAACGGCGGCGGATGAGTATCTGATGTTCACGACCGCGTCCGCTCCGAGACTTTCGGCCTCGGCGACCATACGGCTCGTCGCGAGGTCTCTCGCCTCGTTCATCATTTGCGTGTACGCTTTAAGCTCGCCGCCAACGAGCGTTTTAAAGCTCTGAGTCAGGTCCTTGCCGATGTTTTTTGACTGAATGGTGCTGCCCTTAACAAGGCCCAGCGTCTCCAGTTCCTTTCCGCTTACGTAGTCCGTGTTTACCAATAACATAATAAATACCTCCAATTAAAATATTTTAAAATTTTATTTATTTCGGTTTTATCCGATATATTATACTACAATATTTTTAAATTTTCAATACCCGGAGCATGAAATGCGGCTTTTTTGACACGAATAGTTATTTTAAACGCTCTTCGGGCTAAAAAAATATTATTTTTAAATCGGAACGCGGGTCAAATTAAAATAGTGCTTGCAATATGTGTCGCATAATGATATAATGTTTTTAATGTATATTTATAAGTATAAGTGGGCGGCTGTGCCGCCCGAAAAAAGGAGATAAACATGCAAGAACAAGTAAAAATCTGGAACAAAGACATTGAATGTGAAAAGGATCATTCGAAAATCGAGGAGATCCAGCTGGAGCGGCTGCGCTACATGCTCGACAAAGCCTATCGCAACGTCAAGTTTTATCGCGACCGTTTCGACAGTCTGGGTATCAAGCCCGAGATGGTGAAATCCCTTGACGATCTCAAAAACCTGCCCTTTACCACAAAGGACGATCTGCGCGACAATTACCCCTTCGGCCTGTTCGCCGAGCCCATGAACAAGGTTGTCCGCATACACGCTTCGTCGGGCACGACCGGAAAGCCGGTTGTCGCTGGCTATACCCAAAAGGACCTTGACACCTGGTCCGAGGCGATCGCCAGGATCGTTATGGGCGCGGGAATAGACGAGACCGACGTGGTGCAGATCTCGTTCGGCTACGGCCTGTTCACGGGCGGATTCGGCCTTCACTACGGAATCGAGAAGGTTGGCGCCACGATCGTGCCCATATCCAGCGGCAACACTCAGCGTCAGCTGATGCTGATGGAGGACTTCGGCGCCACCGGACTGGTCGCCACCCCGTCATACGCTACATATCTGGCCGAGATAATAAAAGAAAAAGACCTGCTCAAGAGAATGAAGCTCAAGTATGGTCTGTTCGGCTCGGAGGCGATGAGCGAGAACATGCGCGCCAATCTTGAACATTCTCTCAACATGCTTGTCACATCCAACTACGGTCTGACCGAAGTCATGGGCCCCGGCGTTTCGGGAGAGTGTATCTACAAGTGCGGCGAGCACATCAACGAGGACATGTTCATAGTTGAGATCATCGATCCCAAAACCGGCGAGGCGCTGCCCGCCGGCGAGCCCGGCGAGGTAGTTATAACGACACTTGCCAAAGAGGCAATGCCCGTCGTTCGCTACAGGACCCGCGACATATCATACCTGATCGAGGAGCCCTGCAAGTGCGGCAGAACGTCGTATCGTCTGGCTCCGATCCAGGGCAGGACCGACGACATGATAAAGATAAAGGGCGTAAATCTGTTCCCGTCGGAGATCGAGAGCGTTGTGCTCGAGTTCCCGCAGGTCAGCCCCAACTACCAGCTTATCCTCCGCCGCGAAAATATGCTTGATAATCTGGAGATCGTTGTCGAGCTGATAGACGGCTCGCTGCTCGAGAAATATTCCGAGATCGAAAAGCTGACCCGCGAGATGTCGGAGCACCTTAACAGCGTGCTGGGCCTCCGCGCCAAGCTCAGACTGGCCGAGCCCAAGTCGATCGAGCGCACCACGGGCAAGGCCAAGAGAATAGTTGACTTGAGAGGGGAGAATTAAAATATGCAAAAAAAGCTTATGCTCGGAAACGAGGCTGTCGCCCGCGGACTTTGGGAGTGCGGAGTGACTGTGGCCTCGGCTTATCCGGGCACGCCGAGCACCGAAATATCGGAGTTCGCCGCGAAATACGATGAGATATACGCCGAGTGGGCGCCGAACGAGAAAGTCGCCACAGAGGTTGCGCTGGGCGCGGCGGTCGGCGGAGCCAGATCGTTCTGCGCGATGAAGCACGTCGGTCTCAATGTGGCCGCCGACCCGCTTTTCACCGCGTCGTACACAGGAGTCAACGGCGGTATGGTTATTGCCGTCGCGGACGACCCGAGCATGCACTCGTCTCAGAACGAGCAGGACAGCCGCAACTACGCCAAGGCAGCGAAGATCCCAATGCTCGAACCGTCGGACAGCAGGGAGTGTAAGGAATTCGTCAAGCTCGCCTACGAGATCAGCGAGGAATACGACACCCCGGTGCTGTTCAGACTGTCCACCAGAGTGGCGCACTCCCAGAGCGTGACGCCTCTTGAGGACAGAGAGGTGCCCGAGCTTCGGGATTACGAAACCGATATTTCAAAATATGTTATGATGCCCTCGAGCGCTATCCGCCGCCACCCGATAGTAGAGGAGCGGACAAAGAAGCTTGCGGGGTACGCCGAAACATCCCCGCTCAACCGCGCGGAATACGGCGACACAAAAATCGGAATAATCACAAGCGGCATGTGCTATAACTATGTGCGCGAGGCGTTCGGAAACGACGTTTCGGTGCTGAAACTGGGCATGGCCTATCCCATGCCGACAAAGCTTATAAAAGAGTTCGCCGCCAAGGTGGATAAGCTGTACGTGGTTGAGGAACTCGACCCGTTCATCGAGGAGCACTGCCGCAATATCGGCCTTGAGCCGATAGGCAAAGAGCTGTTCCCCATGTGCTATGAGTTCTCGACAAGGCAGATAAAGGAGCTTATCAGCGGAACAAAGGGCGCCGCGTTTGACGAGCCCGACGAGGAGATCCCCGTCCGCCCGCCGGTGCTGTGTGCCGGCTGCCCCCACAGAGGTACGTTCTATATATTAAAGAAGCTGGGCGTCAATGTGTGCGGAGATATCGGCTGCTACACCTTGGGAGCTGCCGCGCCGCTTCAGTCGATACACTCGGTTGTCTGCATGGGCGCGTCGATCGGCATGGCGTTCGGCATGTCGCTGGCTAGAGGCAGGGACTACGCCAAAAAGACGGTGGCCGTCCTGGGCGACTCGACGTTCATCCACAGCGGTATCACGGGCCTTATTGACATAGTTTACAACAAGGGCATAAACACCGTTATGATACTTGACAACTCGATCACCGGAATGACGGGGCATCAGGACAACCCCACTACCGGCAAGACCCTGAAGGGCGAGATGACCAAGCAGGTCGATCTTGAGCATTTGGGCAGAGCGGTCGGTATCGACAGGATCGCGATAGTTGACCCGTTTGACCTAAAGGGCACCGAGAAGGTCATAAAAGAGGAACTGGAGGCCGAGGAACCGTCGCTGATAATAGTTCAAAGGCCGTGCGCGCTGCTTAAATCGGTGAAGTTCCCGGGCCCCATAGCAATAGACCAAGACAAGTGCAAAAAGTGCAGAATGTGCATGAAGCTGGGCTGCCCCGCCATTGTGGACAAGGGCGGCAGAATAGAGATAGACAAGACCCAGTGCGTGGGCTGCGGCTTGTGCCGCGGCGTGTGCGCTTTCGGCGCGATAGATTAGGAGGCGGATCATGAACAACACAAATTGCAAATCAATTATGATCGTTGGAGTCGGCGGACAGGGCACTCTGCTCGCCAGCCGCATATTGGGAAATCTGCTTCTGGGCGAGGGTTTTGACGTCAAAGTCTCCGAGGTGCACGGCATGTCCCAAAGAGGCGGCAGCGTTGTGACCTACGTGAAATACGGCAAGCGCGTGGCGTCGCCGATAATCGACAAGGGCGAGGCCGATCTGATACTGGCTTTTGAGGAGCTTGAAGCCTACAGGTATTTGCCGTATCTCAAAAAGGGCGGCACAATTATCTGCAACACCCAGAACATCGACCCGATGCCGGTCATAATCGGCGCGAAAAAATATCCCGAAAACATAATCGAAAAAATAAAGGCGAAGAACGCCGACATAGTTCCGGCGGACGCGGCGGAGCTGGCGATGACCGCGGGCAATATCAGATGCGCCAACGTTGCGCTCATAGGAGTGCTGTCAAAGCGCATGGATATCCCGGAGCAGGCGTGGGTAGACACGATAAAATCCACCGTTCCCCAAAAGGCGGTCGACGTGAACCTCAAAGCCTTCACCCTGGGCCGCGAGGCATAAAAATAGGCTCGCCCCTTGGGGATAATCAGCAAGCTTGCTTGCGGGTTCAAAGCTATCTTTCAAAATTGCTTGCAATTTTGACTAAGAGCAACCTTAATGCTGTCAGCGAAGCTGACTGAGAGGGGTTCCCTATTCGCTATTCACTAATCGCTAATCACTACGTTAGGAGGTAAAATATTATGTATGTAAAACAAATTTCCGTGTTTATGGAAAACAGACCCGGCAGACTTGCCGCGATAACCAAAGTATTAAAGGACAACAATATTGACATCCGCGCGATCAACATCGCGGACACGACCGATTTCGGCATACTGAGAATGATCGTCAACGACCCGGTAAAGGCCGAGCAGGTGCTCCGCGCCAATGATATGACCGCCAACGCCGCGGACGTTATCGCTATCTCGATCGACGACAACATCGGCGCTTTCAGCGATGTTATCACGCTCCTTAAAGACAAGGATATCAGCATTGACTATATCTACTCGTTCATAGGCGAGAAGTCGAGCAAGGCGGTTATAATAATCAAGACAAACGACCTTGAAAACTCGATTGCGGCGCTCAAAGAGGGCGGCGTGAATGTTCTGTCGGCCAAGGATGTGAACGAGCTTAATTATGCTGAATAACAACCGGGAATACGCGCGCTATCTCAAAGATAATTTCGGAATAAGCGACAAGGCACTGAGTATCTACGAATCCGCGTCGGAGCGACTGAAAGGCGTATTTGAAAAAATCGAGCAAACCGCAGAGATAAATCAGGCGAAGGTGCTCAAGGCGTTTCAAAATAACCGCGTTTCGTACGCCCACTTCGGCGAGACCACGGGCTACGGCTATGACGATCTGGGCAGAGATGCCCTCGATAAGGTCTACGCCGAGATCTGCGGCGCCGAGGACGCTATGGTTCGGCACAATATCGTGTCGGGAACTCAGGCGATCTCGGCCTGCCTGTTCGCGGTGCTGCGTCCCGGCGACGTTATGGCGTCGGTGGCGGGCGCGCCCTACGACACGATGGAGGAAGTTATCGGGATACGCGAGGGCGATCATCCCGATCCCGGCTCGCTCAAGGATTTCGGCGTCGGTTACCGCCAAGTCGATCTGAAGGACGGCAGGCCGGACTATTCGGGCATTGAAAATCTGCTCAAAGCCGAGAAAATAAAAGCCGTGCTTATCCAGCGTTCAAGGGGCTACGACTGGCGCGACTCTCTCTCGGTTGCCGAGATAGGAAAGATCATAAAGCTGGTAAAAACGATCAGCCCCGAAACGCTCTGTGTGGTGGACAACTGCTACGGAATATTCGTTGAGACAAAGGAGCCGACAGAGCTTGGAGCCGATCTGATTGTAGGCTCGCTGATAAAGAACGCGGGCGGCAGTCTGGCGCTTAGCGGCGGCTATGTCGCAGGAACAAAAGAGTGCGTGCGCAGGGTCGGATTCAGGCTGACCGCGCCCGGTCTCGGCAAGCATGTGGGCGCCAGCCTCGGCATGAACCGCAATATGTACCAGGGCCTTTTTCAGGCGCCGCATATCGTGGCCGAGAGCATAAAGACAGCCGCGCTGTGCGCCGCGATGTTTGAGGAGCTGGGCTTTGAGGTCTGCCCGTCGAGCACGGCTGAGCGCAGCGACATAATCCAGGCGATAAAATTCGGCAGCGCCGAAAATGTGATAAAATTCTGCCAAGCGATACAAAAGGGCTCGCCGATAGACAGCTATGTGACGCCCGAGCCTTGGGATATGCCCGGCTATGACGATCCGGTCATAATGGCGGCGGGCGCCTTTGTGCAGGGAGCCTCGATCGAGCTCTCGGCTGACGCTCCGATCTGCGAGCCGTATACGGCCTACATGCAGGGCGGAGTTATATACGACAGCGCCAAGATCGCCATACTGCGCGCCGCCTCGGAGTTTTAGGAGGTCCGAACATGGCAAAGCAATGCGTTTTATATGACAGACTGTGCAGCGGCTGCGGCGAGTGCGACTATTGCGACTTAAATCCGCTCAAGCTGTGCGACAACTGCGGCAAGTGCCTTGAGACCGGCAAAGAATACAACGAGATCAAGATCGACAGCGTGATATTGTCCGATCATGATCATAATCATGAGCATCATCACGACTGTGACTGCTGCTGATTGTCTGCCTCGCCCCTTGGGGAGAGGTGGATTTCCGACAAAGGCGAAAAGACGGAGAGGGGTCTACCTAGCACCATGAAAATTATTGTAATATCCGACACTCACGGCGTTTTGCGCCCGGAGGTCGAGTCCGCGATAAACAGCGCGGACGCGGTCATCCATGGCGGAGACTTCGCCACGGAAAAAAACTATAACGATATCAAGGCGGCTCTCAAACCGGGCGCGCCTTTCTTTGCCGTTCGAGGCAACAATGACCGCCGCTTGGACGAACTTCCCGAAACGCTGGAGTTTACCTTGGGCGGCTTAAAATTTTTTCTGATCCACAACAAAAAAGACATGCCCGATAAAATCGACGCCGATATTGTTATATTCGGGCACACTCACAAATATTTTTGCGAGACCCGCGGCGGCAGGCTTTGGCTGAATCCCGGCAGCTGCGGCAGGCGCAGATTCAATCTTCCGGTCACTTGGGCGGAGCTTACTGTAGAAAACGAAGAATATTCCGTGAAGTCTATCGACATTTCCGAAACAGCGCAAATCCTCAAAATGCCCAAAGACCCGAGCGCGGCGATCCGCGGGATCATCAAGCGTTTGGGCAAAGGCGAGAGCTCGTATAAAATAGCTAAAAAACTGGGCCTTGACCCCGATTTTACCGAGCAGGTGATCCGCATGATCGCGACCCATCCGGGGATAGACGAGGACGGAATACTAAACAGGATCAACAAGGAGTGAGAAAAATGTCCGCTGTTATCTCGGATGAGCTGATATACGAGGTGCTTTCGGCCGTGGAGGAAATTCCCGAGGGAAAAGTCGCGTCCTACGGGCAGATCGCGCGTCTGATCGGCAGAGAGAAAAACGCGCGGCTCGTGGGCAAGATTTTAAGCATGTCGGAGCATTACGGCGACTACCCCTGCCACCGGGTGGTAAACAGCGCCGGGCGGCTTGCTCCGGGATTTTCGGAGCAGAGACAGCGGCTGCTTGACGAGGGCGTCGGCTTTACCCCGAGCGGCCGTGTCGATATGAAAAAACACAAATGGGACGCGTAAACTGTGAAGGACACCTCATCCGACAGGCTGCGCCTGCCACCTTCCCCTCGAGGGGAAGGCAAATAAAAAAGCGGCGCGATGTGCGCCGCTTTTAAGTTTGCGATAAAATTATCTCTGAACACGGCCGCTGCCGTCGCCGCCTGCCAGGTTCTCAACATCCGCGCGGGTAACCAGATTGAAGTCGCCGGGGATAGTGTGCTTGAGAGCCGAAGCCGCAACGCCGAACTCGAGAGCGTCCTTAAAGTTCTTGCCGTCAACGAAGCCGCAGATCGTGCCGCCCGCGAACGAGTCGCCGCCGCCTACGCGGTCAACGATGGGAGAAATTCTGTACTCTCTGGAGTGATAGAATTCCTTGGTGTCTCTTGAGTAGATGCAGGCCGACCAGCCGTTGTCGGAAGCCGAGTGGCTTACGCGCAGCGAGCTTATAACATACTCGAAGTTGAACTTGTCAACCATCTGCTTGAAGATATCCTCATAGCCGGCGAGTTCCAGGTCGCCGCTTGTAACGTCTGTGTTGCCGGGCTTGAAGCCGAGAACCTTCTCAGCGTCTTCCTCGTTGCCTATGCAAACGTCAACATACTGCATCAGGTTTGTCATGATCCTCTGAGCCTTCTCGCTCGACCACAGCTTTTTGCGGAAGTTGAGGTCAACCGAAACCTTAACGCCCTTAGCCTTAGCGGCCTTCAGAGCGGCCTCGGTCAGCTCGGCAGCCGCGTCGGAAACGGCGGGTGTGATTCCCGTGAAGTGGAACCAGTCGGCGCCCTCAAAGATCTTGTCGAAGTCAAAGTCAGCCTCTGTGGCTGTTGAGATCGAGGAATGAGCTCTGTCGTAAACAACGTTCGACGCTCTCATCGAAGCGCCTGTCTCGAGGTAGTAGATACCCAGTCTCTCGCCGCATCTCGCGATGTTGTCGGTCTTAACGTTCATCTTGCGCAGAGCCGCAACGGCGCACTCGCCGATCGGATTGTCGGGAACAGCCGTAACGAACTCGGCGTCATGGCCGTAGTTAGCCAGCGATACCGCAACGTTAGCCTCGCCGCCGCCGTAGTTTACGTCAAACTCGTCGGCCTGGATAAATTTCTCGTTGTTAGGTGTTGATAATCTGAGCATGATCTCGCCCATAGTAACAATTTTTGCCATTGTAAAAAATTCTCCTTTTTTAAAATTTAAGTATTCGCGTCAATGATTACAGAGCCGCGCGCGCAGCCTTGATGTTCTTGATGAACTCTTTGGCTGTCTTTGTGATGTCGGCATAATCGCCTGTCTTTGCGCCCTTTGTGAGAGCCGAGCCCGCGCCTACGGCAACGGCGCCCGCCTTGATCCACTGGTCAACGTTGTTCACGTCAACGCCGCCTGTGGGCATCAGCTTGGCCTGGGGCAGAGGACCTCTAACGTCCTTGATGAAGTTGGGGCCCACGATGTCGCCGGGGAATACTTTGCAGATATCAACGCCCGCTTCCATAGCGGTGAGGATCTCCGTGAAGGTCATTGTGCCGGGCATGTAGGGCACCGCATAGCGGTTACAGAGTTTGGCCGCCTCGGCGTTGAAGCCGGGGCTTACGATAAAGTTAGCGCCTGACAGAATAGCCTGTCTCGCTGTCTCGGAATCCAGAACCGTGCCGGCTCCCAGCAGCATCTCGCCGTTGGGGTACTTTGCGGCAAGAGCCTCGATAACCTTGTGCGCGCCCGGAACCGTGAATGTTAGCTCGATAGAGGGGCAGCCGCCCTCCAGGCATGCGTCGGAAATTCTGATAGCGTCCTCAGCGCTGCTCGCGCGAACAACCGCAACCAGACCCGCGTCTGTCATTTTTGTTAAAACCTGTTGTTTATCCATTTTTACTCCTCCTAATTAAATATTAAAAATAATTCTTTTGCGTATTTTTTATTTTTCATGTATATTATACCTCAAGTTTTTACAATAAGCAAGCATTAATTTGAATATTTTTCACATTTTTGGAATGAATTTTCAAAGTTTTTTCAAACGCGGTAAGTTTGTGTATTGTTTCGAGACAAAACCTGTGTTATAATTAAAAACCGAAGAAAAATATTTTTGTCCGACATATGAAACGAGGTGCGAGATCATGAAAAAATGCAGAATAACGGCTATAAGGCAGGCGAGATACGACGATCTGATAGAGAAATACGAGAATCCGATCGAGCATCCCTGCGATATCCGCGAGGGGATGGTTTTTGTCGCGAACGGGCACAAGAGGCCCGAGGGGCTTTGCGAGAGCGCGTGGGAGAGCATGTCGCCCTTTGTGCTGACTTTGGCCTGCGGCGGCGGTGACTTTTTCGGCGGCTGGATGAAAAACAAAAAATCCGCCATGATATCGTGCAATGACGGATTCCGCCCGGTCAGCTTTCTGATCGAGGCTCTCGACGAGGACGCCGATTAGATTATTTGTTTCGCCCGGTTTTAAGGCCCGCTGCGATCATTTTCCGCTCGGCGGATATTTCGGAGATCAGACGGCCGAGGGTCCAGCTTGAATTGGTCTCGGTCAGCATCGCTTTGAGCCCGATGCTCATTTTTCCCTTGCGCATAAAGTTCAGCACCGCGTCCAAATTTTTCGGATCCATGCCGCAGAGCAGCATAAATTCCTCGCCGAAGTTTTCATTTCCGCTCGGTTCGGGCTTGTTTTCGAATTTGTCGGGGTATGCGATGTATCCGACCGAGTCGCCCATGCGGCTTTGGTCGATTATTTTTATCCCGATCCCCATAAGGTTCAGGATAGGGCGCAGCTTGCTTATCTTGTCATTGCCGACGTTCATAAATATAATAACAGGCTTCATGTTTTTGTCTCCCGTAAATCGGATTAACGGCGCTGTCCGCCGCCTTTTTTATTTTACACCGATCTCGGGTTTATGTCAAGCGATCCGAAACAGGGCGCTCTCCTACGCGCCGCTTTTAATGTGTTTGATGTAATCGCTTTCGGTGTAAACCTTTATTATGCTTATGTCCCGCTCAAGCTTTGAGAGAATTTCCCGTGTTTCAAAATATTCGCGCGTCTCAGCCTCGTCCGAAATGACGACCGAGAGGGCGCGTGCTCTGATACCGCACATTCCCGAGCACAGACGCGACGCGTATTCGCGGACCGCCGTCTCAACGCTTTCTCTGTCCGCCGCGCTGACAAACAGCACCACTTCGGCCGCGATCGCGTGTTTGCGCCGCGTTCGTCCTATCGACTCTGTCGCCGCGTACAGCGCCGTCATTATCCCTATGACCGCGAAAACCCCCATAAATACCATTAGAATTTGATTGATCATAAACTCAACTCCTTGATATATTATATACGAGACGGGCGAACGCGTGATAAATTGTTGTTGACTAAGACGCCTACGTTTAGTATAATATAACAATAACAGCGGCAATTTTTATTTGCTGTTCATCTCTACGTTGGGAGAATTATTATGAATGAGAAAACTTTATCTATTCTTGAATTTAATAAAATAATCAAATCATTGGCGTCGCTTTGCAAAAATCACGGCGCGGCGAATATCGCCGAGGGATTAAAGCCGTCGCCGAGCCTTCGAGAAGCGGAGCAGGCTCTGCTTGAGACCGACGCCGCCGTCACCATGTCGCAAAAATTCGGGTTCCCCGAGATATCGAGGCTGGAGCCTGTGGAAGGCTCGCTCAAGCGCCTGGCGGTGGGCGGCAGCCTCAGCGCGCCCGAGCTTTTGAATATCGCGAAGGTTTTAAGGTGCGCCAGGACTCTCGGCCGCTGCACCGAGGAGCAGACCGGAATACTATCCGGCTACTTTTCGGAGCTGACAAGCTTCAAGTCCCTTGAGGATGAGATCACGCTCTCGATAATATCCGAGGACGAGGTGGCCGACACGGCCAGTCCCGCTCTGGCGAACATCAGGCGAAAGATGAAAAACGCCGCGGCGAAGATAAAGAGCAGCCTTGACGGAATGGTGCGCTCACCGCATTACAAAAAATATCTGATGGACGCGATCGTCACCATGCGCAACAACCGCTATGTGGTCCCGGTCAAGGCGGAGCACCGGAGCGAGGTCCCGGGCATAGTTCACGATATGTCCTCAAGCGGCAGCACCGTGTTTATCGAGCCCCAAAGCGTGGTCAGCTTAAACAACGACCTGCACGAACTGGAGCTTAAAGAAAGGACCGAGATAGAGAGGATATTTTACGAGCTCTCGACCGAAGCCGCGGACATTTCGGAAGAGCTTAAGTATAACTACGACACGGTCATGTACCTTGATTTTGTGTTCGCCAAGGCGCGGCTGGCGCTTGAGATGAGGGCGGTCTGTCCGAAGCTCAACTCGGACGGCAGGATAAATATAATACGCGGCAGGCACCCGCTTATAGACAGGAGCAAAATTGTTCCGGTGGACGTGCGTCTCGGCGGCGATTTTGACGCGCTCATAATAACCGGTCCCAACACGGGAGGCAAGACGGTAGTGCTCAAGACCATAGGCCTGTTCTGCTTGATGGCGATGGCGGGCCTGCATATCCCTGCCGCAGAGGAGAGCGAGACCGCGGTGTTTGAGGACGTTTTCGCCGACATAGGCGACGAGCAGAGCATCGAGCAGAGCCTGTCCACGTTCTCGTCACACATGAAGAACATAGTGCATATAGTAAAAAATATGAACGCGAAGTCACTGGTGCTGTTTGACGAACTGTGCGCGGGCACCGACCCCGTGGAGGGAGCGGCGCTGGCGGCCTCGATAATAGAGCGCGTGCGGCGGGCGGGCGCGAAGATCGCGGTCACCACCCACTACAGCGAGCTGAAGCTGTACGCTCTTGAGAGCGACGGCGTAATGAACGCGTCCTGTGAGTTTGACGTAAAAACGCTGAGCCCCACGTACAAGCTGCTTATCGGCGTTCCCGGAAAGAGCAACGCCTTCGCGATATCGAAAAAACTGGGACTCCCGACCGATATAATCGAAAGCTCAAAGGATAAGCTGTCGCGCGGCAGCCTTAAGTTTGAGGATGTGCTGGGCTCGATAGAGGAGAACCGCCTGTCGGCCGAGAGGGCGCGCGCCGAGCAGGAAAAGCTCAGACAGGAAGCGCAGCGGCTCAGAAACGAGCTGGCCCGCGAGCGAGATAAGATCACCAAAAAGAAAGACAAAATATACGATTCGGCCCGCGAAAAGGCGGACAAGATCATCAGACAGGCGCAGGAGGATACCGAGCGTATGTTAGATGAGATCAACAAGCTCCGCCGCGAGAACCGCGAGAAGGAGACCGCTCGCGCTATCGAGGAGGTGCGCAAGGAACTCAAGCTTAAAGAAAAGAAAAACGTGCGCCCCAAGAGCCGCAGGAACGACGGCAGAAAGAGCAACGTGAACCTCAATACCTTAAAGCCGGGCGCCAACGTGCTGATAATGGATCTCAATGACAAGGGCTCGGTGCTGTCAATAAACAAGGACAACAAGACCGCGGTGATACAAGTGGGTATCATGAAAATAACCGCCGATCTGTCGAACCTGATCGTGCTTGAGGACGAGCAGGGCGAAAAACCCAAGAGCTACACGCCGCCTAGGACGCAGACCGTCAAGGCGGAGCGCAGCGGCAGGACCGAGGTCGATCTTCGCGGCATGACGATAGGTGAGGCGGAGCTTGAGGTCGATAAGTTTTTGGATGAGGCGGCGCTCAGCGGCCTGAGCGAGGTCAGCATTATCCACGGTAAGGGCACGGGAGCGCTTCGCGCGGGGATACAGGATTATTTAAGGCACCATCCGCACGCGCGCAGATTCAGACCCGGCCGATTCGGAGAGGGCGATTTGGGTGTGACCGTGGTCGAGGTGAAGTAAAAAAATTAATATTTTTTTTAAAAATATGTTGATTTTTTGCGGAACTAATGTTAAAATTACTAGATAGTTGTTTCTTATGTAAATTAATTGATTTGGGGAGATATAACAGGTATGCTAAAAAAGACATGGATTCTTAAACAGTTTGACAAAAACAGGGTGCTCGAGATTTCCAGGACCTTCAAGGTTTCGCCGCTAACGGCTATTATTTTGTATAATCGCGGCATCAGGGAGGATGAAGATATACGCAAGTTCCTGTCAAGGGACCTGAGCGAGCTCCATGATCCGTTTTTAATGAAGGACATGGACAAGGCGGTCGAGAGGATCATGGCCGCGGGCGAGAAAAAGGAGAAGATAACGATCTATGGCGACTATGACGTGGACGGCATCACATCTATCGCCATACTCTATAAGCAGCTCAAAAAAATGGGCATAGAAGTCGGATTTTATGTTCCTGACCGCATGGTAGAGGGCTACGGCGTCAATCGTGAGGCGCTGGATAAGATCAAAGCCGACGGCACCAAGCTCATTGTCACAGTCGACACGGGAATCACAGCGGTGGAGGAAGCGGAGTACGCCAAGTCTATAGGGCTTGACTTTATCATAACCGACCATCACGAGTGCAAAGAAAAGATCCCCGATGTGTACGCCGCGATCGACCCCAAGCGCAAAGACTGCCCCTACCCGTTCAAAAGTCTCGCGGGCGTGGGAGTCGTGTTTAAGCTTATACAGGCGCTCAACAAGAGTGAGCCTCTTAAAAATATAATGGATGAATACGCCGATCTGATGTGCCTCGGCACCGTGGCAGACATCTCGCCGCTGATCGACGAGAACCGCGTCATTGTAACCGAAGGTCTCAAAAAATTCAAGACCACAAAAAATATCGGCCTTAAAGCGCTTATCGACGTTTCAACCAACGGTAAGGCGATAACCACATCGACCATAGGCTACACCATAGCGCCCAGGATCAACGCCAGCGGCAGACTGGGCTGCGCGTCGACCAGCGTCGAGCTGTTTCTGACCGACGACAAGGACAAGGCGGCTGAGCTCGCCGAATCGCTTTGCCACGAGAACACCCTGCGCCAGCAGACCGAGCAAAAGATGTTTAAAGAAGCTCTTGAGTATATCAAGCAGCACCCCGAGATCAAGGACGATGATATTCTGGTTATTCCCCACGAAAATTGGCACCACGGTATAGTCGGCATAGTTTCGTCAAAAATAACAGAGAAATATTACAAGCCCTCGATCCTGTTCGCGGTTGACGGGGAATCGGCAAAGGGCAGCGGAAGAAGCGTCACGGGATTTAATTTGTTCGGCGCGCTTGAGAATTCAGCTGACCTGCTTGAAAAATTCGGCGGCCATGAGCTGGCGGCGGGCCTCACGATAAAGTCTGACAACATCGAGGCGTTCAGAAAAAAGATCAACGAGTACGCCAAGGGCAACACAGGCGACGTTAACCGCATACCCGAGATCTCGCTGGACGCGCAGATAAAGGTGACGTATATCACCCTCGACACCGTTCATGACATCAACAAGCTGCAGCCGTTCGGCGTCAACAATCCCACGCCCGCCTTCTCGGTGCGCAACATAAAAATACACAGGATAAGCGTGATGAGCGAGGGCAAGCATCTGAGGATGACACTTTACAAAGACGGTAAATACCTCGACGCTGTGGGCTTCGGCATGGGAGAATATTATAACAGCTTTGAGGAAGGCGACTTTGTGGATGTGGCGTTCGCGCTAGATATAAACGACTACAAGGGGTTCCAGAATGTGCAGCTGATACTTAAAGACATGAGACCCACGGAATCAAGATAAAAAAGGGCGCAAGGGACAAGAGCCCTTGCGCCAACGTAGTTATTAGGGATTAGCGAAGGGAGAAAACAGACAGGGTTCCCGAAAACGCAAGCGTTTTTGGGAAGGAGGAGCGGCCCCGGAGCGGTGAGCAAAAGCCGCTCGCGGGTTTTGCGATAAGCGAAGGGAGACGCGACGATGAAGGGCAACGAGCTTTCAACTTTAATCGAACTGATCAGAAAATATAATAAAAACGGCGACCTATCCCAGGTGGAGAAGGCTTATCGCTATGCCGTTGAGCATCATGAGGGCCAAAAGCGCAAATCGGGCGAGCCTTTTGTCAACCACCCGATACAAGTGGCGTCGATCATCGCCGAGATGGAGTTTGACACCGAGTCTATCTGCGCCGCTCTGCTCCATGACGTTGTGGAGGACACCGAGGCCACCCGCGAGGACCTTGTCCGCGAGTTCGGCGAGACAGTCGCAATGCTGGTGGACGGTGTTACCAAGCTTGCCAAAATTCCCTATTCCTCAAAGGAAGAGCAGCAGGTTGAGACGCTGCGCAAGATGTTTTTCGCGATGGCGAAGGATGTGCGCGTAATTATAATAAAGCTCGCCGACAGGCTGCACAACATGCGCACCCTGCGCTTTATGAAGGAGGACCGCCAGCGCGCGATCTCCCGCGAGACGCTTGAGGTATACTCGCCTCTGGCTCATCGCTTGGGTATGGCGAAGATCAAAATGGAGCTTGAGGATCTGGCTCTGCGCTATATCGACCCGATAGGCTACTATGAGATAGTGGACAATATAGCTCAGAAGCGCGAGGAGCGCGAGCAGTATATCAGCGAGATCATAGACATAATCAAAAAGAAGCTTGACGAAATGAATATAAAGGCGACGGCATACGGCAGAGCCAAGCATTTCTACAGTATATACAGAAAAATGTTTATGCAAAACAAGACGATCGACGAGCTGTATGACCTGTTCGCGGTGCGCGTGATAGTTGACACCGTGGCCGACTGCTACGCGGTGCTGGGCATGGTGCACGAGCTGTATACCCCAATGCCGGGCAGATTCAAGGATTATATCGCTATGCCAAAGCCCAATATGTACCAGTCGCTGCACTCGACGCTTATCGGCCCCGGGGGCACCCCGTTTGAGATACAGATCAGAACATGGGAGATGCACCAGATCGCCGAGAACGGAATCGCGGCACATTGGAAGTACAAAGAGGGAAAAAGCGGCACCGACGATATGGACGAGAAGCTGGCCTGGATAAAGAATCTGCTTGAGCTTCAGAAGGAGACCACCAATCCCGACGAGTTCATGGAGACCCTCAAGATCGACATGTTCAGCGACGAGGTTTTTGTGTTCACTCCAAAAGGCGACGTTAAGGCGCTGCCCGTGGGCTCCACGCCGATAGACTTTGCGTACAAGATACACAGCGCGGTCGGAAACAAGATGATCGGAGCCAAGGTCAACGGCAAGATCGTGCCGCTGTCTCACGAGCTTCGCAACGGCGATTTTGTGGATATAATCACCAGTTCCACGCCCCACGGCCCCAATATCGACTGGCTCAAGATATGCAAGACCAACGAGGCGCGCAACAAGATCAACCAGTGGTTCAAAAAGGTCAACCGCGAGGAGAACATCGAAAAGGGCAGAACGGCCATCGAAAAAGAGATGTCCAAAAACAACATACCGCAGAAATATATCGAGGACGCGGATTTTGTCAATCCGCTGCTGAAGCGCTACGGATTTAAGGAAATCACCGATCTGTACGCCGCGGTGGGCTTCGGCGGAGTGAACGGCACGCGCTTTGTAAACCGTTTTATAACCGAGTCAAAGAGCAGGCGGCTGCTTGAGCGCGAGGTTACGCCCGAGGAGCTTGACGTTCCGATCAAGGTCAAGCAGGGCCCCAAGAGCAGCACGGGCGGCGTTGCGGTCGAGGGTATCGAAAACTGCATGGTTCGCTTTTCCCATTGCTGCAATCCCATTCCGGGCGACGATATCGTCGGTTACGTGACAAGAGGCAGGGGCGTGGCGATCCACAGAGCCGACTGTCTCAACATTATCAACGCGCAAAACAACGAGATTGAGCGCGGACGATTGATCTCGGTGCATTGGATAGAGGATTCCGAAACACCGCTTTCGTATAAGTCAACCATAACCATTACCGCCTCAGACCGCGTAAATCTTTTGGTCGACATTATGAATATAATAAACGAAACAAAAGCCCCTGTAACCAACGTCAACGCCAGAACGGGCAAAAACGATCTGGCGATCGTCGAGGTCACGGCTCAGCTCGCGAATACCGGCCAGCTTGACAGAATAATCAAGAGTATCAAGAACTTGAGCGGCATTATTTCGGTCAACAGGCGCAGGCATTAAACGGGGGGATAAATAGTCATGAACAAAAATATTAAAATCAAAAGATTGATCCTCGGCCCGGTCGCGACAAACTGCTATGTGTTCTGTGACACCGCGCGGAAAAAGGCGGCTGTTATTGACCCGGCCGACAAACCGGAGCTCATATACAGAACCGCGGAGGACGAGGGCTGCGATATAGAATTGGTAATCCTGACCCACGGCCACTATGACCATATCGGAGGGCTCAAGGGCCTTAAATCAATGACCGGCGCGCCCGTTTACTGCCACATAAATGGCGTCGACGTGTTGGGCGACCCGCGGAAGAACTGCTGCGAGGATATCGGCGGCAGGATAGAAACATTCGCGGCGGATGAGACTGTGGAAGACGGAGACGAGATAGCCTTTGGAGATCAGAAGTTTAAGGTGATCTACACTCCGGGGCACACGATCGACAGCATGTGCCTCGCCCTTGACGGAATGGTTTTCTGCGGCGACACCGTATTCTGCGGCAGCGTCGGAAGAACTGATCTGCCTACGGGAGATATGGCGACCGAGCTTAATTCGATAAAGAAAAAACTGTTGGTATTGAGCGACGAAACGCCGCTTTACCCAGGCCACGGCGAGGCCACCACGGTCGGCTATGAGAGAAAGCATAATTTTTATTTGAGATAATAAAAGCCTAGCAAAGGACGACCTCGGCCGCCCGTTATAATGATTCAGAAAGGCAAATTATAAATTTTATGAACAATCCATGGGGAGTTCTCACCGGCATACGCCCCGCCAAGATCGCTACCAAGCTTTTGGCGCGCGGCATGACCGATGAGCAGGTCATAGACTATTTTATGACCGAATGCGGAACCGAATACCAAAAAGCGGCCCTTGCTCTAAAATGCGCGAGGGCGTTTGTTCCCGTGCGCGAAAAAATGTACGAAAACGGAGTCAGCCTATATATCGGGATCCCGTTCTGCCCCAGCCGCTGTCTTTATTGCTCATTCGTCACAAACGGCACCAAGCAGGCGGCGAAGCTCAAGCCCGACTATGTTGAGGCTCTCAAAAAGGAGATCGCCTACACGGCTGAGATAGTCATGGAAAACAAAAACACCGTCGAGACCGTATACATAGGAGGCGGAACGCCCACCTCGCTTTCGGCCGAGCTTATGGACGATATGCTGATCTGCCTTGAAAACGAGTTCGATCTGTCACGAGTTAAGGAATTCACGGTCGAGGCGGGACGGCCCGACACGATCGACCGAGAAAAGTTGGACGTTATGAAACGGCACGGTGTCAGCCGCATAAGTATAAATCCCCAGTCGATGAACGACGAGACGCTGCATGTTATCGGCAGGGCGCACTCGGCGCAGGATATATGCGGCGCGATGGCGCTGGCGCGGGAGCGCGGCTTTGATGATATAAACATGGACGTTATCGCGGGGCTCCCCGGAGAGAGCCTCGATATGTTCAAATACACTCTTGAGGAAGTTGAAAAGCTAAAGCCGACCGATACCACGGTGCATGTTATGAGCATAAAGCGCTCATCGAGGCTCAACGAGTATTTGAGCGATTACGACCTGACCGACGGCGGAACCGTCAGCAGAATGGTAGACTACGCCCGGGAGTTTCTGGCCTCAAAGGGCAAGCGCCCGTATTATATGTACCGTCAGAAGAATCAGCTTGGCAACCTTGAAAATGTGGGATATGCCCTGCCCGGATACGAGTCGCTGTATAATCTCTATATCATGGAGGAGATACAGACTATCATTTCAATGGGCTGCGGCGGAGTTACCAAAACGGTCGACAGGGAGACCGACCGCATAGAGCGTATATTCAACGTCAAGGAGCCGAAGGACTATATTTTGCGTCTTGACGAAATGCTCCATCGTAAAGATATACTACGCGGCGAAATTCCCGACTTTCGCCACAGAATTTCCGAATTTAAAAGAGAACTATAAAAGCCCCGAAGTAGGGGCTTTTATGTTATCTGAATCTGAAATCAATTCCGGATTGTTTTAAAATCGCGTTAGCCGTGTGACGTGATTTTATTTTGCTGTCTACCGTAACATGACGATTGTTCAGAGGACTGTACCATATATCGTGATCGCCTTTTCCGCGTCTTACAAATGAGCAGTTATGTTCTTTAAGGATTTCACGCACTCTTTTCTCATATTCCGCCATTATAGTGCTATCCTTTCATGGCGCTTTGATACGAAGAAGAGATTAAGGGGCATTTTTTCGGTTCCGTTAAGCTCAAGAAGCTCGGGAACAGCAAATCTCACGCGCTCAAGAAGAGCGTCAAACGAGCCGCTTTCAAGCACAAGTCCCGGTATATCGTCGCTTGTCGCGATCCATACCTGAGCTTCATCGTCCCATATAAGATTGATCGTATATTCCATAACGCGTTCCTCCGTTAATATTATATGCCGAACAAATTATTTTAGTCGGTGATCTCGGCGTGGAGCTCTTGCAAGGATTTCACGCCGCCGGTCGCGTCTTTGATGGTTTTCAATCCCGCGATCGCGGCCTTGGCCTCGGCCATTGTGGTGACGTAGGATATCCTGCCCTTTATAACGCCTTTTCTGATATAGCTGTCGTCGGCCGCGCCCTTCTTGTCGGTGGGCGTGTTGATAACTATGTTGACCTCGCCGTTGGTAATTATGTCCAAAACGTTGGGACGTCCCTCGCCGAGCTTGGCGACGATCTTGACGTCGATACCGTTGTCGCGCAGCATTTTTCCGGTGCCCTCGGTCGCCACTATGTCAAAGCCGCAGTCCTTAAAGCCCTGCGCAACTTCCACAAGCTCGTCCTTGTCGCGGTCGTTGACGCTGATAAGCACCTTGCCGCTTGTAGGGAACTTGATCTGGGTGGCTTCCTGAGCTTTGAGGAACGCTTCGCCGAAGGTGGGCGCCATGCCGAGGACCTCGCCGGTCGAGCGCATCTCGGGTCCGAGCACGGGGTCGACCTCCTGGAACATATTGAACGGGAACACCGCCTCTTTAACGCCGTAGTGAGGTATCTTCTTTTCTTTAAGCTCCGGAACGGGCGACTTTCTGCCCGTCAGCGGCGCGGTTATGATGTCCGTGGCGAGCGGTACCATGCGTATGTTGCACACCTTTGAAACCAGAGGCACTGTTCTTGACGCTCTCGGGTTGGCCTCCAGAACGTAAACCACGTCGTCCTCGATAGCGTACTGCATGTTCATCAGTCCGCGCACGTTCATCTCCCGCGCGATTTTCGCCGTGTATTCTTTGATCGTTTTTACATGTTTTTCGGGTATGTTCATCGAGGGCAGTATGCACGCCGAGTCTCCCGAGTGGATGCCCGCGAGCTCGATGTGCTCCATAACGGCGGGCACAAACACGTTCTCGCCGTCGCTGATGGCGTCCGCCTCGCACTCCATGGCGTGGTTCAGGAACCTGTCGATCAGTATAGGTCTGTCGGGCGTCACGCCGACGGCCGCCGCCATGTAGATACGCAGGCTTTCCTCATCGTGCACTACCTCCATGCCGCGTCCGCCCAGAACATATGAGGGGCGCACCATAACGGGATATCCGATCTCCTCGGCGATCGCGATCGCTTCATCCACGTTGACCGCCATTCCCGACTGGGGCATCGGTATGCCCAGCTTGTCCATCATCGCGCGGAACAGGTCTCTGTCCTCGGCAAGGTCTATTGTCTCGGGGGTCGTGCCCAGAATATTCACGCCGTTTTTCTTGAGTTCAGCCGCTAAGTTCAGAGGCGTCTGGCCGCCGAACTGAGCTATAACGCCTACCGGCTTTTCCTTCTCGTGTATGCTCAGCACGTCCTCGAGGGTCAGGGGCTCAAAGTACAGCTTGTCCGATGTGTCATAGTCGGTCGAGACCGTCTCGGGGTTGCAGTTGACAATGATCGTCTCAAAGCCCAGCTTTTTGAGCGCTATGGCCGCGTGAACGCAGCAATAGTCAAACTCAATGCCCTGGCCTATTCTGTTGGGGCCGCCGCCCAGGATCATGATCTTGGGCTTGTCGGTATTGACCTTGCTCTCGTCCTTCATGTTGTAGGATGAATAGTAGTAGGCGGAATCCTGCGTGCCGCTCACGTGAACGCCTTCCCACGCCTCGGTGATGCCCGCGGCGATCCTCGCGTTTCTGATGTCCTCCTCGGGCACATCCAAAAGCTCGCACAAATATCTGTCCGAGAATCCGTCCTGTTTGGCCGTCTTGAGCGCCTCGGTCGGAGGAACGCTGCCCTTGTACTGTTTGAGGCTTTCCTCTTCCTCGACAAGCTCTTTCATCTGCTCGATGAAATAGTGCTTGATCTTTGTGATTTGGTATATCTCCTCGACCTCCGCGCCCTTGCGCAGCGCCTCGTACATAATGAACTGGCGCTCGCTGGTGGGAGTTTTGAGCATTTTTAAAAGCTGCTCCTTGGTCTTTTCGCCGAAGTCCTTGGCGCCGCCGAGACCGTATCTTCCGATCTCAAGGCTGCGTATCGCTTTCTGGAACGCCTCTTTGTATGTCTTGCCTATGCTCATTACCTCGCCGACGGCGCGCATTTGTGTGCCGAGCTTGTCCTCGGCGCCCTTGAATTTTTCAAACGCCCAACGCGCGAACTTTATAACGACATAGTCGCCGTCGGGATAGTATTTGTCAAGCGTGCCGTATTTTCCGCAGGGAATGTCGCTGAGATTAAGGCCCGACGCCAGCATGGCCGATACCAGAGCAATCGGGAAGCCTGTCGCCTTTGACGCCAGAGCCGACGAGCGCGACGTTCTGGGGTTGATCTCTATAACTATGATCCTGCCGTCCTCGGGATTTCTGGCGAACTGAACGTTGGTGCCGCCGATGACCTGAATGGCTTCGACGATCTTGTAGGCCTGCCTTTGGAGCTCGGCCTGAACGTCCTCGGGTATGGTCAGCATGGGCGCCGAGCAGAACGAGTCGCCCGTGTGAACGCCAAGCGGGTCGATATTTTCAATAAAGCATACGGTTATCATGTTGCCCGCCGCGTCGCGCACGACCTCGAGCTCAAGTTCTTCCCAACCGAGTACCGATTCCTCAACCAGAACCTGGCCCACAAGACTGGCCTGCAGGCCTCTGGCGCACACGACTTTGAGCTCCTCGGTGTTGTAAACCAGGCCGCCGCCCGCGCCGCCCATGGTGTAGGCGGGTCTTAATACAACGGGATAGCCAAGCTCATCGGCGATCTTCAGCGCCTCATCGACCGAATAGGCGACCTCGCTGCGCGCCATCTCAATGCCCAGAGAATTCATCGTGTTCTTAAACTCGATCCTGTCCTCGCCGCGGTCGATTGCGTCGACCTGAACGCCGATAACTTTAACGCCGTACTTGTCGAGCACGCCCGCTTTCGCAAGCTCCGAGCAGAGATTTAAGCCCGACTGTCCGCCTAAGTTAGGCAGCAGCGCGTCGGGGCGCTCTTTTTCTATGATCTGCGTGAGCCGCTCAAGGTTGAGGGGCTCGATATAGGTAACGTCGGCGGTCTCGGGGTCTGTCATTATCGTGGCCGGGTTTGAGTTGACCAGCACGATCTCGTAGCCCAGCTTTCTCAGCGCCTTGCATGCCTGGGTTCCCGAATAGTCGAACTCGCAGGCCTGTCCGATGATTATCGGACCCGAGCCGATGATCAGCACCTTATGTATATCTTCGCGTTTTTTAAGTTTTTCCATAGATAGCTTTCTCCTTTATGTTAATGCAAAATTATTTAATTCCTATATCATGTCTGAAGTGGGCGTCCTTAAAGCTGATCACGTCAACATATTCATATGCTTTTTTGATCGCTTTGTCTAGATCTTCGCCCATAGCGGTCACGCCCAGTACCCTGCCGCCGTTTGTCAGCACGTCGGTGCCGTCGAGTTTGGTTCCCGCGTGGAAAACCGTTGCGCCCAAGCTCTCGGCCTGCTTGATGCCGTCGATCTTGTAGCCCTTTTGGTATGACTTGGGATATCCGCCCGACGCCATAACCACGCAGACGCAGGCCTCGTCAGACCACTCGATCTTGATGTCGGATAGCTTTTCGTCAACGACCGCATTCATTATGTCAAACAGATCGGTTTTGAGCCTCGGCAGCACTACCTGTGTTTCGGGGTCGCCGAAGCGGCAGTTGTACTCGATAACCTTAACGCCGTCCGCCGTTTTCATCAGGCCGAAGTACAGCACGCCCTTAAATGTCCTGCCCTCGGCGTTCATCGCCTTCATTGTGGGCAGGAAAATGTTGTTCATGCACTCGTCGGCCACCTCGGGGGTGTAGACGCGGCTGGGCGAAAACGTGCCCATTCCGCCGGTGTTGGGGCCCTCGTCGTTGTCGTATGCGCGCTTGTGGTCCTGCGCCGAGACCATGGGCTTCATGGTTTTGCCGTCAGTGAACGCCAGCACCGAGATCTCGGGGCCGGTCAAAAATTCCTCAATAACGACCTTGCCGCCCGCGGCTCCGAAGATCTTGTCGTCCATGATGTCGTGAACGGCGGTCTCGGCCTCATCGAGAGTTTTGGCGATTATAACGCCCTTGCCGAGCGCCAGCCCGTCAGCCTTGACAACGACTGGGAATTTGTTTCGCGATTTTATATAGCCGATCGCCGCCGCGCTGTTGTCGAACGTTTCATATGCCGCGGTGGGTATTCCGTATTTTTTCATCAAATCTTTCGAAAACGCTTTGCTGCCCTCTATGATAGCCGCCGCCTTGTCGGGGCCGAAGGCTCTGAGACCCGCGGCCTTGAACGCGTCCACAGCGCCCGCCGCCAGAGGATCGTCCGGAGCGACCACCGTCAGATCTATCTCATTTTCTTTGGCGAAAGCGGTCTGCTTTTCAAAATCCATAACGCCGATGTCCACGCATTCGGCAAGTTCGGATATGCCGCCGTTGCCGGGCGCGCAGTATATTTTGCTGACCTTATCGCTCTGCGCGAGCTTCCATACGATAGCATGCTCTCTGCCGCCGCCGCCGATAACCAATACCTTCATAAAATTCAGTCTCCTCGCTATAGTTAATTTTATACATACTAATATATAGTTTACATGAACATGACAGAAAATGCAATAATTTTTTAAAAAATTTTTAATATAAAATTAATGTTATATTATTGATATATTTATATTGAAAATTTTATATAATTCGTTTATAATTATATACAGATATTAAAAAATAATTTGTGATTGGAGGCAAACAATATGAAGATTAGACGAATTCTTGCGCTTGCGATAATCTGCGCGATGGTCCTGCCGCTTGTCGGCATAACGACGGCAAGCGCCGCGGAGGTCCCCGACGTTTCGGGACTAAAGGAGACCGCGATCACTTTCCCCGCGAGCGGCGGCATCTCGTCGACAGACCAAACGGGAAAGGGCGACAATTTCAACGGTTATATCCACAGCGGTCAGGGAGCGGATTTTCTCGCCGCCAAATATTTAAAGATCACATATACGGTCACGGGAGATGTGGACGAGAATGTTGATCTTTTCACGTTTCAGCCGTTTGACTCCGGCTGGCAGGGTTGGCAGAACAACTTTGTGACTCTTGCCGACTCTGTAAAAGACGGCGATTCCTACACCGCATACGTGTCGGTCGACGATGTGAAAGCGTCGCTCGGCGAGGGAGTTTCCGCTATGGGAATAAACATCTCGTTTACAGAGCCGCCGGCGGGAGTTGTTGTCAAGCTCACGGGCTACAGCGCTTTGACCGAGCCGAGCGGACTTCCCGAGACGATAAGAGGTTGGCTTGAATATTCGATAAACTATTCAAAGGCTTTGGACGCGTCAAAGTATCAAGAAGAGTCATTTAAGAATTTCCAAAGCGCGATCACGACCGCCGAGGGAGTTTTAAACAATCCGTCCGCCTCGGATTCGCAGCTTCAGACCGCGAGAGATAATTTGGAAAAAGTGAAAGCGAAGCTTTTGTTCAAGGACAGCGCCGAACAGGGCAAGCCTCAGCCTTTCAGAGTTATCTCGGGCGAGGACACGGTCAAGGAAATGGGTGTCGGCTGGAATTTGGGCAACACCATGGACGGACACGCGGGATTCCATCCGAGCGAGACTTCGTGGCAGCCCTATACCACAACCAAAGAGATGATACGCGCCCTGCACGACGCGGGCTTCAACACGATCAGGATCCCCGTCACATGGGGCGACATGATCGACGATAATAACAACTACGCCATTAACGACGGCTGGATAAGCCGCGTGCAGGACATAGTTGATTACTGCGTTGAGCAGGATATGTACGCGATCATAAATATTCACCATGACGGCGCCGAGCAGGACGGCTGGCTCCGTGTGGCCTCGGACAATATTGATTTTGTTTATGAAAAATACGAGGGCGTTTGGCGCAATATCGCCGAACGGTTCAAGGATTATGACGAGCATTTGATATTTGAGTCGGCGAACGAGCTGACCTGCATGGCGGGAGATAACAAAAACTCGTCCGCGGCGCAGGCAAAGGACACTCCGATAATAATGAATCTCAATCAGATATTTGTGAACACCGTCCGCGCCACGGGCTCAAACAATTCGAGGCGCTGGCTGGCGGCCGTTACGCATTATGCGAGCAGGGGCACGAGCAACGGTTTCGCGCTGCCGACTGACAGCTATAATTCCGAGAACCGTCTGATGTTCGCGCAGCATATTTATAAGGACACCAGCAAGGAAACCTATGTTTGGGATATGAGTAATCCGCCCGAAAACACGGGCCGCGCCAACGAGACAGTCAAGGTCATAAAAGAGGCGCACAATAAATTTAAAAACATACCTATTATACTCGGCGAGTACGGCTACCGCAACAAGAGCTATTCGGGAAATCCGAGCGGCTATAACGATATAGGCAGAGCGTATGTCTATGAGTGCGCAACGCGCGCGGGACAGGTCGGAATGACAGTGCCGGTAGCGTGGGACGACAGCCGCGGTTCGGGTCAGCCGCTGTTTGAGACGGGCGTTTATACCGTATGGGACAGAGAGGGCGGCAAGCCCGTATTCAAGAGCATAACCGACGCCATGATGCGCGGAATGTTCCTGACGCCGAGCTCAAAGAACAAGAGCTTTGACATGTCTGACATAGTACTTGGTCCCGAAATAATTCCGATAACCGAGATAATTCCGTCCGAGAGCGAGGTCAATATCGAAGTCGGCTCAAGCGCGAAGCTAACCGTCTCGGTTCAGCCCTCAAACACCAACGACGTTGTGCTCTGGAAGTCGGACGACGATAACATAGCCACCGTATACAACGGTCTTGTTCAAGGGTCGAGGATAGGCGCGACATATGTTACCGCGTTTTCTCAGAGCGGTTCCGCTATGGCGAGAGTAAGGGTCATCGTTTCTGCCATAGAGTCAAACAATCCTGCGGCCGATATTGTCTCGCAAAACAGCTATAATGTCACGCAGGGCAAATATATGTTTTTGGACGCAAAAGCGGATAACGGCGAAAATCTGCTTTACTACAGCTCAAACGAGAAGGTGGCCACGGTCAGCGCCGAGGGCAAGGTCGTGGGAATTGCGCCCGGAGCGGCTTATATCACGATAGCCGCCGAGACAGGCTATACAAAGACGGTTCCCGTTATCGTCTCGGAGCCCGCGGGAGACAAAAAGGTAAACGTGGCGGCTAATGTCTATTACAACAAAGGCTATTTCGGGACCGAGCGCGGCAAGCCCGTGGCGATAAACGGCGACGGACAATACACGGTGTCGTTTGACTTGGACGCCGACATTTCCGACGCCGGCAAAAAGGCGGGCATAAAAGCGATCGAAAACTTCGGCTCGCTCTATATCAAGGATTATGATGTTGACATGGGCAACGCGTCAAAGAGTCCGATCGACGGCTGCGAGATCCGATATGACGAGATCAAGGTAAACGGCATACCTCTTAATATAACCGACAAGGAGTTCAAATCAGCCATGAACGGCGCTGTGCTTGACACCGGCGACCCGTTCAACGCGTGGGAAGGCTCTGTTGTCGGAGGCGACGAGATAACCACCGACACCAAAAACTATCTTGTAAACTTTAAGAATATCGAGAACCCCACAAAGATAGAGATAACCTTTACCATTCAAAATCTCGCGTTCACGCAGGCGGAGGAGGGCAGGCCCGCGACTTCGATCAGTTCGGATTTGAGCGGAGAGATCACGCTCTCCGAGGGTTCGGAGATGGAGATCCCGGTTAGCGTCGAGCCCGCCGACACCACGTCTTTGGTGAGCTTCGTTTCGGGAAACAGGGGCGTGCTTATCACCGACACGCGCGGAGCGGCCGTGAAAGACGGCAAAGCCTCGGGTAAAATATACGGCGCCAAACCTGGCGACACGGTGTTGACCGCCATAACCGACAGCGGGCAGATGCTCAGCTTGGTTGTGCATATTGCGTCGAATCCGTTTAAAAATATCGCTCCGGTTGTAATCGACGGAAGGATCACCGCGGTGACCGCCGATGTGAACAAGGTTCCCGATATTGACAGCGTGACGGTTATTGCCGCAGCGTACAACGCGGACGGCGCGCTTTCGGGCGCGGATACAAAAGCGGTTCCGATATCGGAGATACGCACAGGCGCGGCCTCGTTTGACGGATTTGATATAGTGGTTCCCGAGGGCGGCTCGGCAAAGGCGTTTATCTGGAGCGGAACCGACGCGATAGCGCCGCTGGGTAAATAAATTATGAAAAATTGTTTTGAAGAAATAAAGGGCGGTCTGGGCTTTGGCGCCATGCGTCCGCCCAGAGACAAAAACGGCGCCGTGATCCTCGGCGAGTTCGCCGACATGATCGACAAATATATGTCGTCGGGCTTCAACTACTTTGACACAGCTCGCGGCTATGTCGGCGGCAGGAGCGAGGAATCGCTAAAAAAATGCCTCACCTCAAGGTACCCGCGGGAGAGTTTCGCGCTTTGCGACAAGCTGTCAAGCGAGTTTTTCAAAAGCGAGCGAGATATTTACGAGACGTTTGAAAAACAGCTAAAGAGCTGCGGCGTTGAGTATTTCGACTTTTATCTGATGCACGCGCTGTCGTCGAGGAGCTATAAAAAATACAGCGAGCTGGGCGCGTTCGAGGCCGCGAAAAAGCTGAAAGCTCAGGGCAGGATACGGCATATCGGCATCTCGTTCCACGATATCGAGGACGCCCTTGACATGATTTTAAATGAGCGCCCCGAGATCGAGGTCGTGCAGATACAGCTGAATTATCTGGATATGGACAATCCGGGCATACGCAGCCGCGCGAATTACGAGATGTGCAGAAAGCACGGAAAGCCCGTGTTTGTCATGGAGCCGATAAAGGGCGGCAGGCTTGTAAATCTGCCCGACGAGGCGAAAGTCGTTTTGAGAGAAGGCGGAGGAGGAAGCCCGGCTGCCTACGCTCTGCGCTACGCGGCGGGATTTGAGGGTGTGCGCCTTGTGCTGTCGGGCATGTCAAACATGGCGCAGGTCGAGGAAAACACCGCACTTTTCGGCGATCTAAAGCAGCTGAGCGAGCGCGAGCTTGAGGTGGTGGAAAAAGTTTGCGAAATTTTAAAAAATGAGCGGACGGTTCAATGCACCGGCTGCGAGTACTGCACCCGCGTGTGCCCCAAGGATATAGCGATACCGCTTTTGATATCCTGCCTCAACTCAAGGATAAGATACGGCGAGGGCGGATTCTACTACGAAGTGTACACCACGAACCGCGGCAGGCCCGAGGACTGCGTGAAATGCGGCAGATGCGAGGCCGCCTGTCCCCAGAATCTGGAAATAAGAAAAATTCTGGAGCGGACCGCGAAAGCCTTTTCGAATGAATAAAACTAAAGCAGGAGCGGATGCTCCTGCTTGTTTTATGCCTCGATCTTTTCAAAGTCAGAGGCGCCGTGCTTGCACCAGGGACATATAAAGTCGGGCGGAAGCTCCTCGCCCTCATAGATATATCCGCAGATAACGCAGCGCCAGCCGGTGACTTTTTTCTCGGATTTTTTTAGCTGCGGCTTGGTATGCTTGTGATAGTACGCATATGTCAGGCTCTCTCCGTCCGAGAGTGATACCGCGTCGCTGAGCTTGGCGACAAAGATCGTGTGAGTGTCGCAGTCGACCGCGTCGATAACGTCAAACGACAGATACGCGTTCGTGTATTTGTCAAGATAAAGCAGGCCGTTTTCGGCTCTTTTCGCGTAGTCGATCTCCGAGAACTTGTCGGCGTCTCTGCCGCTTTTAAAGCCGAAGATCTCAAACACCGAAAACGGAGTTTCCTCGGTCAATATCGAAACGTTGAACTTGCCGCTGTTTTTTATCATGTCGTGGGTCAGGTTCGCCTTGTTGACCGATATGATAAACTTAAACGGCTCGTTTGACGTGATCTGCATCACCGTGTTTATTATGCAGCCGTTGTCTTTTCCGCCGTCGTTAGCCGACAGCACATACAGCCCGTAGCCCACTTTGTAGATAGCGTTTGTGTCCATGATCATACCTCCATATATATTTGCTTTTATTATACTTTATTCTTTATCGGGCGTCAAGAAAATATTACGTGGCGAATCCCGCGAACTGGGTCATGTACAGATCGTGGTACTTGCCCTTTCGTCTCAGCAGCTCGTCGTGGGTGCCGCTTTCCACGATCCTGCCGTGATCCATGACCACGATCATGTCCGCGTCGCGTATAGTCGACAGGCGGTGGGCGATAATTATGCTTGTTCGGTTTTTCATAACCGTGTGCATCGCGTCTTGGATCGCCTTCTCGGTTCTGGTATCGACGTTTGAGGTGGCCTCGTCCAGGATCAGGATCTTCGGGTCTGTAACAAAGGCTCTGGCGATCGCCAACAGCTGCCTCTGACCCTGGCTGATGTTGGACCCCGACGCCTTGAGTTTGGCCTTGATACCGCCCTTCATTCTGCGTATCATGCTTTGGCAGCGGCTCATCTCTATCGCCGATTCGATCAAAGTGTCGTCCGCGTCGGGATTTCCGTATTTCAGGTTGTTTTCGATGGTGTCCGAAAACAGCACCGTGTCCTGGAGCACGATCGCCGCGTTTTCTCTGAGCGAGCCGCGCGACATATTTGCGATGTTTCTGCCGTTTATAAGTATCTCACCGCTGTCGATGTCATAAAAGCGCATCAGCAGATTGACGATCGTGGTTTTTCCGCTGCCGGTCGCTCCGACCAGCGCGACCTTTTTGCCGCTCGGCACCGTGAGGCTGAAGTCGCGGATAACGGGCTTGCCCTTTTCGTATGAGAAATTCACGTTTTTAAACTCCACCTCGGCGGTCTCGATCTCGCCTATCGGCTCGCCGCTCATATTCTCGGGCTGTTCATCAAGCACGATGAACACGCGCTCGGCTCCCGCAACCGCCGTTTGCAGCTGGCCGTAGAGCTGCGCGATCTCGTTTATGGGGCGGCTGAACTGCTTGGCGTATATGATAAACGCCGAGATAACGCCGACCGAGATCATGCCCTTTATCGCGAACAGACAGCCGAAGGCGGCTATTATCACAAATCCGATATTTCCGATGCAGTTCATTATCGGGCCCATAACGCCGCTGAAAACCTCGGTCCTGATCCCCGCCGAGGTCAGCGAGTTTGAGGTGTCGGTAAAGCTTTTCGCGGTCGCGCTCTGGTGATTGTACGCCACGACCGAGCGGTATCCGTCTATCATTTCCTCTACCGTGCCGTTCATCTCGCCCAGCAGGCGTTGGCGCTCTCTTGAAAATTTGCGCACCCGCTTTGATAAAAATTTTGTGGCGAGGAATGTCAGGATAACCGTTATAAAGCTGAGCAGCGCCAGAGGGGTACAGAACCAAAGCATGACCGCGGCCGTGCCCGTCACGGTCAACACTCCCGAAAACAGCGACGGAAGCGACTGTGAGACCGTGTTTGAGATATTTTCTATATCGTTTGTCATTCGGCTCATAACGTCGCCGTGGCTGTGGGTGTCAAGATATTTAACGGGCAGATCAACGATCTTGCTCAGCAGCTCGCCGCGCATACGGCTGACGATCCTCTGGCTCAGGCGCGCGCTGAGCATACCCTGAAACAGCTGGCAGACGCTGTATATGAGATAAACGCTCAGCATCAGCGCCAGAGTCTTTATCAGGCGTCCCTCGGCGGCGTCTGCGATTATATCGATCGCGCGGCTCTGGACACTCGGCGCGTACACGCCGCACAGGGTCCCCAGCACCACTATCGCCAGCATGGATATAACCACGGCCTTTTCTTTCGCGAAGTATTTCCAAATTCTCTTTAAGGTCGCGCCTACGTTGTCGGCGTGCTCGACCTCGGCGAATCTGTTGCCGCGGTTCCTGCCGGGCAGCTTTTTCTCAACCACCACTCTTTGGGTTTTAATTTGCTCAGGCATCCGCGCTCACCCCGCTTTCCTCGTCCGACATCTGCGAGCGGTATATGTCGCGGTACGTGTCGGAGGTTTTCAAAAGCTCCTCATGGCTCCCGCATGCCGCGATCACGCCGTGCTCCAAGACCGCGATCCGATCTGCGAACCGAGCCGACGCGATCCTCTGCACAACGATGATTTTTGTCATGTCGGGTCTGTGCTTTTTGAGCGCCGCGTACAGATCGGCCTCGGTTTTAAGGTCAAGAGCGCTGGTCGCGTCGTCGAATATAAGTATCTCGGCGGGACTCAGCACCGCCCTTGCGATCGCCACGCGCTGCCGCTGTCCTCCCGAGAGGCTTGTGCCCCTCTCGGCCACCATTGTGTCGTACCCGTCGGGAGTGTTCATGATAAAATCGTGAGCCTGCGCGATCCTGGCGGCCTCTATTATCTCATCGTCGCTCGCGTTGGGCCTGCCCCAGGCGATGTTTTCCTTTATCGGCACGCTGAAAAGCTCGCTCTTTTGGAGGGCGACCGATATTTTTTGCCTGAGCGCGGTCTGATTGTATTTTTTGACGTCAACTCCGTCAACCAAAACTGCGCCCTCTATCGCGTCATAAAATCTGGGTATCAGGCTCACCAGCGAGGTCTTGCCGCAGCCTGTGGCGCCCATTATCGCGATCGTCTCACCCGGGTCGATCTTGAGGCTTATGCTGTCGAGCACGTTTTTGTCGCTGTCGGGAAACGCGAACGACGCGCCTTTAAACTCAACGCTGCCCCGAAGCTCGGTCCTGCCGTCAAAATCCCCGTCCTTGAGGTCGGGCTCGGAGTTTAATACCTCGCGCACTCTTTTCCACGAGGCGTATCCGCGCGATATGGTCTGAAACAGCATGACAAGCATGAGTATTCCGTTTAAGAGCTGCGTAGCGTATGTTATCGCCGCCATGATAGCGCCCGGGCTCGCCGTGCCCGTCATTACCTGCGCGTTTCCCGAGTAGAGAATAAGCACTATCGCGCCGTAGAGCAGCATATTCATAAGAGGGCTCATAAAGGCAAAAATAATTAAAATTTTTAGCTGCGTCTTTATCAGCTCGTCGTTGGCCTTGCCGAAACGGATCTTTTCGTAGACCTCGCGCACGCAGGCCTTTATGACGCGTATGCCCGATATATCCTCCTGCATGATCGAGTTTATGTTATCGAGCTTTTGCTGGAGCTTCGGGAAAAGCGGATTTGTTTTGAGTATCGAGATTATGATTATAAGCAGAACAAGGGGCGCCGCGCACAGAGAGATAAGTCCGAACATAGTGTTAAGCTTGAACAAAAAGAACACGCTTCCGATAGTGAGTAGCGACGTTCTGATAAGGCCGCGGACAAACATGCTAACAAAGCCCTGCACCTGCGTTATGTCGTTGGTGACACGGGTGATAAGCGAGCCTGTTCCGAACCGCTCCACCTGCGGGAACGAGAACCTCAGTATGTTTTTAAAGCAGTCCTTGCGCATGTCGTTGCCCACGCTCTGACCCGCGTACTGCACAAAAACGTTGTTGGTCGAGCCGAAAACGCAGCCCAAAAGCGCGATGCCGAGCATCGCTGCGCCCATTCTCAGCACCATATTAAGGTCGCTGACGCCGCCGCTTGAAATGCCTAGCACGCCGTCGTCCACAAGGCGGCTCATTATGTCGGGCTGCAGCAGGTCCATCGAGACCTCTCCCACCATGCAGAGCGCCGCGAACACCGCGTACGGCAGGTACGGCCGTATGTATTTCCACATTTGTTTCACTCCTGTCTGATTTATTATTTTAACATAAATCAATATCTGTTTTCAAGAAAAATTTTTAAAATCAAAAAAGCTAAAATATCGGAAATAAAAATTTTGAATATAAAATCCGCGGTCGGGCATAATAGTTGTGAATCCAAAATTAAAAGGAGACTTTGACGTTATGGATATATTAGCTTTAATTTTGTTAATAATCGGCGGTCTCAACTGGGGTCTTGTCGGCTTGTTCGACTTCAACCTGGTTTCGTTCATCTTCGGAAGCATGAGCATAATCAGCCGTATTATTTACACGCTGGTCAGTCTGGGCGCCATATGGTCGATCACGTTCTTTTTCCGTGAGCATATCTTGTCCAGATACCAGCTTAAAGAAAGCAGCAGATAAGCTAAAATATGGCGCGAAAAGCGCCATATTTTTTATGGTATTTAGTGTTAATTGCAGCCGCAGCCGCAACCGTTTCCCTCGCAGTAGGGATTGCCGGTCGTGTTATCGCCGGCGGGAGGGAAGAACTCGTCAAGCGGGAAGCGTATAGTGTTGAACAGATCGCAGGGATCGTCGTCGCCCGCAGCCGCGCAGACCTTTTCGGGAACACAGAAGTCGCACGCGTCGATCATCAGCGAGACGTCTCTCTCTATTCTGGCGATCGTGAACAGGCCGAAGCTTACCCGGACCTGTCTCGCGTCGTCATCGACCACAAGATCATCGCCGTAGCAGGAGCAGATGTTCTCGGGTATCGCGGCGGCATTGCAGCATCCGCAGCAGTTCTCTTTGTCTACCAGCTTGGCGCCGAGAGCGATGGGATCGACCGCCTCAACCGTGACGGTGGGCATGTTGGTGGACTTTCTGACTCTTTCGATCTCATCGCCGGGCTGCATTGTCGAGGTGAAGGTCTTGGTCCTGCCCTCGCTGCCGTAGAGGATTATGCGCTTGTCGTAGGTGGTGAGACCGTGTATCTCCTCGGGAGCGCCGAGGCCGGTGAACACCTCGAGAGTGACGTCGATAAAGAATTTTATGTCGATCGAGTAGTAGCCCGAGTTATAGAGCAGAGGCTCGATATCGGTGTATACCCAGATGATCTCAGCCTTCTTGAGCTTAACGTTTATCGCGTCCTCAATAAGCTGCTGGTTCTCGGCGGTGAAATACACTCTCGAATCCGCGACGCAGTTCCTCTCTCTGCACGAGTCATAGATCTTCTTGGCGCTGACGCATATGGGATCCGAGAAATCCTCGCGGCGCCTCTCGCTTGTTTCGGCCGCCTCAGCGGCGCAGTCCTCGGCGATGCCCGCCGCGTCAACATCAGTGTCAACGTCGTTGTCACAGCCGCAGCCGCAGCCGTTTTGTCTGCCGTAAGTATTTTTATAACTCATAATCAAACCTCCTGAATATTTCGCGGCCTTTGCCGCTTTCAATATATTCTATGGCCGGTATGAAAATTTGTTACAAATAATCGAATATGATAAATTATATCATATCACATAGTCTTGGCCCGAGTATTCACGGTTTCTGTCTATGATATCCTGAATGGTTATCCCGTCAAGATACTCGGCGATCACGTCTCTCAGGCCCTCCCAGACAAACAAAGTCTTGCACGAGGCTTGTCTCTCGCATTGATTGGGCTTTTGATCAAGACATGCGATCGGGGCGATGCTGCCCTCGGTGATCCTGAGTATTTCCCCGATGGTGTATTCCGACGGCTGCCTCGACAGCTTGTATCCGCCCTTAAAACCTCTGCTCGAGCGCAGGATCCCAGTGTTGTTGAACAGGGATATGATCTGCTCCAGATATTTTTTTGAAATTCCCTGGCGCTCCGCTATGTCCTTGAGTGAAATAAATCCGTCGTGAGTATGCTCCGCCATATCCAGAAGCATCCTGACCGCGTATCTACCCTTTGTTGAAATCTTCAATTATGTCACCCCTAACAAAAATCTTTTTTCTAATATACTATTATACCATAGGATTTATAGGATTCAAGGGGTTATCGCCAATTTTTTGCAAAAAAATTAAAAAAATTTAAAAAAAGTCCTTGACAAACATATCATTATGTGCTATTATCTAAAACATACTAAATCTATAGGAATAGTGACAAAAGGAGAAAACCATGAGACAAGAATATGTGAGATTGTTTACAAAGCTTCTCAGATTCAACTGGCGGTTCGGGCGAATGTGAGTTTTTCAGCAAACCGATTTGAGATTTTTTAAAATAAAATATATTATAGAAGGAGATATTTATTATGGCAAATATAAAAGATACATCAAAATGGGGATTTGAAACAAAACAGCTGCATATCGGACAGGAGAGCCCCGATCCCGCCAGCGACGCGAGAGCGGTTCCGATCTATCAGACCACATCGTACGTTTTCAAAAATTCCGACCACGCGGCGGCGCGCTTCGGACTTGCCGATCCCGGCAATATCTACGGCAGGCTGACAAACTCGACGCAGGACGTTTTCGAGCGCAGAATTGCGGCGCTTGAGGGCGGCGTCGCGGCGCTCGCCACGGCCTCGGGCGCGGCGGCCATCACCTACACGATACAGAATCTGGCGCAGGCGGGCGACCATATAGTTTCGCAAAAGACCATATACGGCGGCACGTATAATCTTCTTGCGCACACTCTGCCGCAGTACGGCGTTGACACCACCTTTGTTGACATACATAATTTAGAGGAAGTTAAAAACGCGGTCAAGCCCAACACCAAGGCGATATTTATTGAAACTTTGGGCAACCCCAACAGCGATATTGCGGATATCGACGCGGTGGCCGAGATAGCTCACGCGAACAAAATTCCGCTGGTTATAGACAACACCTTCGGCACGCCTTATCTTATTCGCCCGATCGAGCACGGCGCGGACATAGTCGTTCATTCCGCCACAAAGTTTATCGGCGGCCACGGCACCACGCTCGGCGGCGTTATAGTTGACAGCGGAAAATTTGACTGGGAGGCGAGCGGCAAGTTCCCGTCGTTGACCGAGCCGAACCCCAGTTATCACGGCATCTCGTTCACGAAAGCCGTTGGCGAGGCCGCGTTTGTGACAAAAATACGCGCCATACTGCTCCGCGACACCGGAGCCACGCTTGCGCCGTTCAGCGCGTTCCTGCTGCTCCAGGGCCTTGAGACCCTGTCGCTCAGAGTGGAGCGTCACGCCGAAAACACAAAAAAGGTCGTTGAGTATCTGAGCAATCATCCCAAGGTTTTGAAGGTCAACCATCCGTCGCTGCCCGATCATCCCGACCATGAGCTTTACAAAAAGTATTTCCCGAACGGCGGAGGCTCGATATTCACGTTCGACATAGACGGCGGCGAAAAGGACGCGCGCGACTTTATCGACAGACTGCAGATATTCTCGCTGCTTGCCAACGTGGCCGACGTTAAGTCGCTGGTTATCCATCCGGCAAGCACCACCCACTCGCAGCTGACCGCCGAGGAGCTGCTCGATCAGGGAATCAATCCCAACACGATCAGGCTCTCGATCGGAACCGAAAGCGTTGACGACATAATTGCGGACCTTGAGCAGGCCTTTGAATAAAAGAGTTTGGCTAAAGGCGTGGGATCAGGCATAATATCCCGTAGATTATCGGCTGATGTATAAGATAAATAACAAGCGAATGTCTGCCGATAAACGTCAGCGGTCTTATGTCGGGCTTTCTCAAAAAGCACAGCAGGTTCAGCCTTTTACATAATTTGAAAAGGTAATACCCCGCGAGGTACAAAAAGAACCACGGGAACAACGAGAAGTAATCGACCGAGAAAAAGTCCCTAAAAGGGAACCCGAAAAACGCGGTAATATAGTTTTTGTAAAGCGCCGTAGGCAACGGAAGTCCCGCGAGATAACCCGCGTTTATGTCAAACGCTAAAATAAACAAAATAAGCGATATGATCAGCCCGATACACGGGCTGATTTTTTTAAGGGAAAAATCAAACAGCGCGGTCACGAGCGCCGCGCTGCCCAAAAATGTCAGAATTCCGAATATTATTATATTTTGGGGCATGAAAACAGCGGTCACGGCCGTGATGCCCGCGCCGAGCAGAAACAGTATCAGCCCGTTTTTTATCGGCTTTTTGCTCAGCGAAAAGCAAAATCCCGACACGGCTATAAAAGTGAACGCTATGCTGCGCTGCCAGATGACCGCCGGGCGCGAGGCAATAAGGCCGCCGGGCAGAAAATCCAGCGAGCACAGATCCCAAAAACCGTGATATAATATCATGCTTATTATCGCGGCCGCCCGAACGCAGTCAACCGCCGAGAGCCTTGTACCCCTGCTCACGGCTATACGGCCGCTATGACCTCGACCTCGACCAGCGCGCCCTTGGGCAGAGCCTTGACGGCCACGCAGGAGCGGGCGGGCTTTGAAGTGAAATACTCGCCGTATATATCGTTGAACTCGGCAAAGTCGTTTATGTCCGCCAAAAAGCAGGTGGTTTTGAGCGCCTTTTCGCAGGACGAGCTCGCAGCCTCAAGTACCGCTGTCAGATTTTCCATGACCTGCCTGGTCTGGCCTTTGATGTCGTCGGCCTCAATGTTTCCCGTAGCGGGGTTTATCGCTATCTGGCCCGAGGTGTAAACCGTGCCGCCGATCTTGACGGCCTGGGAGTAGGGGCCTATGGCTTCGGGAGCGCCGTTTGTGTGTATCTTTTCCATAATAATACCTCCGTATAATAATTTATCTTAATTTAAATCCGCTCTTTGTCAGGGCGTTTATTATCTCGTTGAGATGGTCGCGGTTCCTGGTTTCGACCGATATCCTGAGGATGCAGTCGTTGATGTCTATGTGGCTGTCGCCCCTGTTATGGTCGAGCTCCACAACGTTCGCGCCGTACGACGCGATGATCTCCGAAACGGTCAGCAGCTGACCCGGCTTGTCGGTGAGCTCGATAACCAGCTCGGTCAGGCGTCCCGTCATTTGAAGGCCGCGGTTTATAACTCTCGAAAGGATAGTAACGTCTATGTTTCCGCCCGACACCAGAGCTACCACATTTTTGCCCTTGGTGGGCAGCTTGTCAAACATTATCGCGGCGACCGACGCGGCCCCCGCGCCCTCGGCTATGACCTTCTCGCGCTCGATAAGCTCGAGTATCGCCGTTGAGATCTCGTCGTCCGAGACGGTCACTATATCGTCAACGTAGTTTTTGCATATGTCAAACGTCAGGTCGCCCGGGGTTTTCACAGCGATACCGTCAGCGATAGTGTGAACTCCGTTCAGGGTCTCGATCTTGTCGTCTTTTATCGAGGTTTTCATCGACGGGGCGCCCTCTGCCTGCACGCCGTACACCTTGATGTCGGGATTGAGCGACTTGAGCGTGAACGCCACCCCGGCGATAAGTCCGCCGCCTCCCACGGGAACGACTACCGCGTCAACATTGTCAAGCTGGTCGATTATTTCAAGGCCTATCGAGCCCTGGCCCGCGATAACCTTTTCGTCGTTAAACGGGTGGATAAACGTGGCGCCCGTCTCCTCGACCATTTGCAGCGCCTTTTCGTATGCGTCGTCATAAACGCCCTTCACCAGAACGACGTCCGCGCCGTAGCTCTTTGTGGCCTCGACCTTGGAAATCGGAGCGCCGTCGGGAATACATATCGTGGCTTTTATACCGTGCATGGACGCCGCAAGCGCCACTCCCTGCGCGTGGTTGCCCGCCGAGCAGGCGATAACGCCTTTCTCCTTTTCCTCGTCGGTCAATTGGGAAATTTTATAATACGCGCCGCGCACCTTAAACGAGCCCGTCACCTGCAAATTCTCGTTTTTGAGATAGAGATTGCAGTCGGGGCACATTCTGGTCGCGCGGATCAGCTCGGTCGGGCGCAGTACCTGCTTGAGCACGTGCGCGCCGTGGTAGATTTTATCGAGTGTAACCATATCTCTCTCCTTATTCGATCACTGTATTATTTTTACATCTATTAATTATAATGGCAAACCGCGGCGATTGCAAGTTAAAATTACACAAATTATTATTTATCGCGGCGGAATTTCTTGTATCCCGCCGCAAATTTGGGGTTGACAAAGGCAGCCGCGAGTGATATTATAATATACAGAAAAAATATTTTCTTCAGGGCAGGGTGAAAGTCCCTACCGGCGGTAAAGCCCGCGAGCCATTTTGGCATGATTCGGTGAGATTCCGAAGCCGACGGTCAAAGTCCGGATGTGAGAAGAAACTCATTACGCAAAAAACGCTCCGAAGGCAGGTCCTCGGAGTTTTTGTTTTGAGATAAGGCCCCGAGTTTTGCTCGGGGCTTTTTTGATCGGAGGCGAATATATATGGAAGAAAAGTACATGCGCCGCGCGCTGGAGCTGGCGGCAAAGGGCAGGGGAAGAACCTCTCCCAATCCGATGGTCGGCTGCGTTATAGTGAAGGACGGCAGAATAATAGGCGAGGGGTATCACAAAAAATACGGCGGCCCCCACGCCGAACGGAACGCGCTGGCGGCCTGCTCGGAGGACCCGAGCGGAGCCGATATGTACGTGACGCTGGAGCCCTGCTGTCACTTCGGAAAGACGCCGCCCTGCGCCGACGCGGTGATCGAGAGCGGCATAAAAAGAGTGTTTATCGGCAGTTTTGATCCGAACCCCAAGGTGGGCGGAGGCGGCGCCGAAAGGCTGCGCCAAAACGGAGTTGAGGTCGTCGTGGGAATGCTTGAAAAAGAGTGTCTTGAGCTCAACAAAATCTTTATGCGCTACATCACAAGCGGCGAGCCTTACGTGATGCTCAAATACGCCATGACCGCCGACGGAAAAATCGCGACGGCGAGCGGAAGATCAAAATGGATAACCGGAGAAAAGGCCCGCGAGGACACCCACCGCGACAGAAACGCGTATTCGGCTATCTTAGTCGGAGTGAACACGGTTATAGCCGACGATCCCGAGCTGACCTGCCGCGCAGAGGACGGAACAAACCCGACGCGCGTCGTGTGCGACAGCGCACTTATGACTCCGCTCGGTTCAAAGCTCGTGAGCACAGCCAAAGAAATACCGACCGTGATCGCGACCTGCTCCAAAAGCGAGAAGCGCGCCGAGCCGTATATTAAAGCGGGCTGCCGCGTGATCTGCGCCGCGGGCAGGGACGGACGCGTCAACCTGAAACTGCTTATGAAAAAGCTCGGCGAGCTCAAGATCGACAGCGTTATTATCGAGGGCGGCGGAGAGATCGCCTGGTCGGCGTTGAGCGCGGGCATAGTCGATTATGTCAAGTGCTACATTGCGCCAAAGATTTTCGGAGGCGCGGGCGCGAAAACTCCCGTGGGCGGCGTCGGGGTTGCCGAGCCGTCGGAAGCGTTTCGAATAAGCGAACCGAAGATCAGCCGCATCGGCGATGATTTTCTGGTAGAGGGGGAGATCAAGTGTTCACGGGGATAATAGAGGAAATAGGCGAGATAAAAAATATAGTCCGCGGCAGAGCCTCGTCAAGACTGACGATAGCGGGAGACAAAATATTCGACGATCTGAAGATCGGAGACAGCGTCTCGGTCAGCGGAGTGTGTTTGACGGCAGCCGAGATTTCGGGAAAGACCTTCACCGCCGACGTTATGCACGAGACGCTGAACCGTTCGCTGCTGGGCGCCCTCAAGGTCGGCGGCGGCGTGAATCTTGAGCGCGCGGTCATGCTCGGCGGACGGCTGGGCGGCCATATAGTGACCGGACATATAGACGGCGTCGGCAGGATAACGAATATAAAAAGTGACGACAACGCTGTTTTGTACATGATCGAGGCCGGAGAGCTCACTCGGCACATTGCCGAAAAAGGCTCGGCCGCGGTCGACGGTATAAGCCTGACCGTGGCGGCTGTCAAGGGCGGCAGCTTCACGGTCTCGGTTATCCCCCATACCGCGGAAAACACGACGCTGAGCCGCAAAAAAGTCGGAGACGCGGTCAATATTGAGACCGACTGTATCGCGAAGTATGTCGAGAAAACTCTGTCCGTCAAAAACGGCGGCATAACGAGAGAGTTTTTGGCAAAATACGGATTTTAGGTAGATATTTTAGATAATAAATAAGGAAGTGATATGTATGACAATTTTTTCGGAAATACCCGAGGCGCTCGAGGCGCTCAAAAACGGCGAAATAATAGTCGTTTCGGACGACGAGAGCCGAGAGAACGAGGGCGACCTGATCTGCGCCGCCGAGTTCGCGACAACCGAGAACGTGAACTTTATGGCAAAATACGCCAAAGGTCTGATCTGTATGCCGATGGACGCCGAGACCGCGCGGCGCCTTAAATTTCCGCAGATGGTCGATGACAACACCGACAACCACGAGACCGCCTTTACCGTGTCGGCCGATTACGCGGGCACGACAACGGGCATATCGGCGGCGGAGCGGTCTATGACCGCGATAAAGTGCGCGGACGAAAATTCAAAGCCCGAGGATTTCAGGCGGCCGGGACATATGTTCCCGCTGGTCTCTAAGAAAAACGGAGTGCTTGAGCGGCAGGGCCACACCGAGGCGACCGTGGACCTTACGCGTCTGGCAGGACTCAGACCGGTAGGCCTGTGCTGCGAGATCATGCGCGACGACGGGACCATGATGCGCCGTGATGAGCTTGCGGAATTCGCGGAAAAGTGGGGGCTTAAATATATAACCATACGCGCCCTGAGCGATTACCGCAAGCAGTATGATGTATTGGTCGAGCGGGTGGCGGTCACCAAGCTGCCCACGAAGTACGGCAGTTTCACGGCCTGCGGCTATGTCAACAAACTCAACGGCGAGCACCATGTGGCGCTTGTCAAGGGCGATATCGGCGACGGAAAAAATCTTTTGTGCCGCGTCCACTCCGAGTGCCTGACCGGAGACGCGTTCGGCTCGCTGCGCTGCGACTGCGGTCAGCAGCTGGCGGCGGCGATGACCGCTATCGAGAAAGAGGGCCGAGGCATCCTGCTCTACATGAGGCAGGAGGGGCGCGGCATCGGGCTGATAAACAAGCTGCGCGCCTACGAGCTGCAGGACGGCGGGCTTGACACCCTTGAGGCCAATATCGCTCTGGGCTTTGAGGGCGATCTGAGGGAGTATTATATCGGCGCTCAGATACTGCGCGACCTTGGAGCCAAGACCCTGAGGCTGCTTACCAACAATCCCGACAAGATATATCAGCTGTCGGGATTCGGCATGGAGATAGCCGAGCGCGTCCCGATCCAAATCGAGCCCAACGACACGGACCTGTTTTATCTCAAAACCAAACAATCCAAAATGGGCCACATTTTGGATTTGTAGGAGAAAATAGGCTCGCCCCTTGGGGAGAGCTGTCACCGAAGGTGACTGAGAGGGGTTTGTGTTCCAAATCGCATGGGAAACCCCTCTCCGTCTTTTCGCCGCTGGCGAAAATCCACCTCTCCCCAAGGGGCGAGGCAGAGCGGGCGGATAATATCCGCCCTACGGCATTTTACACACTTTGGTCGTAGGGGACGACGACCCCGGCGTCCCGGCTCCCCCCTCGGGGGGGAGCTGTCGGGCAACGCCCGACTGAGGGGGGAACCTATTCACTATTCACCAATTTCTAATCACTACGTTAGGAGGTATTTTATGAAAATTTATGAAGGAAAAGTTGTAAACGAGTCAAAAATCAAGATCGGCATTGTGGCGTCGAGGTTCAACGAGTTCATCGTGTCAAAGCTGATCTCGGGCGCGGAGGACGGTTTAAGGCGCCACGATATAGCAGATGACGATATCGAGCTGGCGTGGGTGCCCGGCGCGTTTGAGATCCCGCTGGTCGCCTCAAAAATGGCGAAAAGCGGAAAATACGACGCGGTCATCTGCTTGGGCGCGGTGATACGCGGCGCCACATCCCACTACGACTATGTGTGCAGCGAGGTGTCAAAGGGTATCGCGGCCGAGGCGCTCAAAAGCGGCGTGCCGATAATGTTCGGCATACTCACCACCGACAATATCGAGCAGGCCATAGAAAGAGCCGGAACCAAAGCCGGCAACAAGGGCTACGACTGCGCGCTCGGCGCCATAGAAATGGTTAACCTGATAAGGGAAATAGAAAAATAAGACTGCGTTAATGAAAAAGGGCTGTGTTTCACAGCTCTTTTTTATTGAGCGCCGACACGGCGGCCGCGCAGCCGCGGCATATGTGGGCGCCGTTGATCTCTCTGAGGTTTTTCGGCGAGCCGCAAACCGCGCATTTGGGCACCCTGCGGCGCAGCACGATCTGTCCGACCTCGTCCATAAGCATAACGTCAAGGTTTTCCGCGCCGCTTATGCCTATCATTTTGCGCATATATTTTGGTATGGTTATCCTTCCGTTTTCGTCTATTGTTTTAACGCACCGCACGCCGATCTCTCCTTTCGCGATTGCCGATAAAATAAAAAAGCGCGGCAAAAGCCGCGCAAAAACGCAGCTTGACGCAGCACAATTTAACTGATTGAATTATTACAAAGCAGCAAAAAGTTTCAAGCTTGCGTTTTTAACAAACGCATGCTGCTTTTATAATAATTCCGTATTAAATTTGTGCTGCGAGACTATTGTAACACAATGCGACAAAAAAGTAAATAGGAATATTATGACAATTTTTCATAATAATTGACAAATCTGCTGATAGTGATGTAATATAATCATAAATATTTGAAACGGCGGAGAATAATGTGAAATTTATAGGTAAAATTAATCGCGAAATATATAAGTGTATCACAGATAACATAGTGACCGATGAGGTTATCATTACCGATGAACGCGTGCAACATATTAAAGAGCGGCATCCTAATGATTATGAGCAGTACTTCAAATTTATGAGCGACATATTGGAAAGTCCTGATTATATTCTTGAGGCCAACAAACCCAACACGGCTTTTATTTTAAAACTGATCACGTAAAATGATAAGCGATTTCAAATGGTGCTTCGGATAATAACACCGTCAGATCCGAACGACTACAAAAATTCTATAATTACATTTTTACGAATAAACGAGAAACGCTATCACAGATATCTGAGGACTAAAAAAATACTTTACAAAAAGAAATAATTGTGATATAATATGAGTAAGCTATAAATGGACTTTGAGGTGGACAATTTCGTGGCATCCACACGCCGAAGGTACTGACAGGGGAAACCCGAGAGATGCAGGGGTAAGCCACGCCTGCCAAAGTTCGATTTATTCCGAGGGACCGCCTACCGGCGGTCCCTGTTTTTTTATGATGCCGTCTCCATAAAAATACAAAATGAGACAATTGGCCCCGATTTCCTGCGTCTATTATCATTATGACCAATCGTCCGTTGTCAACGGAATAAATTATTCGATAATCTCCTACGCGCAGACGAAAAAGCTTATCATAACCTTTTACGGATTTAATATCTCCGGAATCCGGAAGTTTTTCAATTGCCTTCACGATTCGCAGACGCTCGTTTGCGAGAAGACCGTCAATAAACTTTTTGGCTCTCTTTTTAAAAACTATTGTATACATCAGTCGTCAATACCCCATGCTTTTTTGCAATCCTCGAGTGTGTATTCTTTATCCTTTTCCGGGTCGGTATTGCTGTAATATTCGTCGGCTAAGTTTCGGCAAAACAAATCATCTGCCTCCTCGTCGGCAGTAATACCTTGTATATACGCTAAAACGTAGCCGATTTTATATTCGGGAACAAGTTCCAAAAGCTGCACTATCTTTTCTTTGTCTGACATAATATCACATCGGTCGGTTTATATTATTATACTACCACAAACGGTTTAATAAATCAAGGGATTTTTTGAGTTCGCGGGTTTGGTATTTTTTTAAAATCCCGTCATATTATATATTATTAAATAAAAAAGGTGTGATGATATGTCGGAGAAAAGGCGGCGGGACGGGGACAGTCAAAAACCCGCTTTGAGGGAGAAGATCGCCGACGCGGTGGATATTTCGAAAAATCTTGTGCTGGGGCTTCCGCTAATCACCATGATAGGCGACCGCGAGATGACGATAGAAAACTATGTGGGGATAATCGAGTACGGCGACGAGAACATAAAAATAAAATGCAAGGCGGTGAACGTCGCGCTGTGCGGAAAGGATCTTGAGCTTAAAACAATGACCGAGGAATTTTTATACATAACCGGGAGGTTCAAATGCTTTTCATTCGAATACTGAATTATCTGCGCGGCTATCTGCTGCTGGATATAAGCGGCAGGTTCCCGGAGCGGTTCATAAATATCTGCGTTCGCCGCGGGATAAGAGTGTGGGACGTGCGCTCGCATGGCGGCGTGTTTCACTGTAAAATGGCGGCGTCGGACTTTAAAAACGTCCGCGGTATCGCGCGAGTCACCGGAGCGAGGCCGAGGATCACCGAGCGCCGCGGTCTTGTGTTCACGCTCGCGAGGTACAGGCGGCGTTGGCCCGCCTCGATAGGTATCCTGCTGTTTTTGATAATAATTTACATAACGACCACCCGCGTTATGAGCGTAGATATCGCGGGAAATACCCGCATTCCCGAGGACGAGGTCAGGCGGCTGCTTTCCGAGTGCGGAGTCAGAGTCGGAGCCGCCGCGAATGACATTGAGCCCGACAGGGTGCGCAACGAGATGATACTCAAAAACGACGCGCTGGCATGGGTCGGCGTGAACGTCCGCGGCTCCAGAGTTTTTATCGAAATAGTCGAGCGTCTGGATTCCGAGAGCGTGCCGCACGTTACCGACGAGGAGTGCAATCTCGTGGCGTCAAAAGACGGTGTGATCAGCCGCATTGAGGTCAGACAGGGGCAGACTATGGTTCGGCGCGGCGACGGGGTGCGCGCGGGCGACATGCTCGTGAGCGGCGTTGTGGACAGCGTGTACGGCGGATTCAGGCTGGTGCACGCCTTCGGCGAGGTGTACGCCGAGACCGAGTATTCCGAGACAAGGGAATACCCGCTTGTATATACCGAAAGGGAGTACACCGGAGAGGAAAAGAATTTGTACGGACTTGAGCTTTTCGGAAGGGAGTTTAATTTATATCCAAAGTCCGCGGCGCCCGGGGCGGATTATGAGGAGGAGCGGAGCGAGGCGTCCGTCACGCTGCCTTTTGTAAACTCGTCATTCGGCGGAATTTTAAAAAAATACCGAAAATTTGAGGAGGTAGAAAAGCGGCGCACCGTGCGCGAGGCGGTCGACACGGGCATTGCCGAGCTGACGCCGATCGTGGAGCGGTCCGTCCCGGAGGGCGCGGAAATAACAAACAGGACAAACGAGCATAATATACTATCGGGAGACAGCGTTGAGGTCACCGTGACTTTTGAGTGCCTGGAAAATATTGCCGAAGAGCGTGAAATTGACAAAAGTCTGATTGACAAAACCGAAAATATGGATTATGATATAGAGAGTAGTAATTCACGGGAGGAAGCTCCCCGATAACAGAGGGTATTTAATGGAAAGATTTATTGAAGTTGAAAAAATGGAGTTCGTCATTAACCTGTTCGGCAGCTTTGACGATAATGTGAAAATTATAGAAAAAGAGCTGGACGTTGCGATAATCAACCGCGGCTCGGCAATCAAGGTGGGCGGTGAGCCCGAAAAGGTCGACAAGGCGGTGTCCGCCATAAATCAGCTTTTGGCGATCGCGGCGCGGGGCGAGCAGATAGGCGAGCAGGAAGTCCGCTATGTTATGAGCCAGATCGACGACGGCAACGAGGAAGAGCTCAAGGAACTCGGCAAAGACGTGATCTGTGTTACCTCAAACGGAACGCCGCTCAAAGCCAAAACCTTGGGTCAGAAAAAATACGTTGAAAAAATCAAGCAGAACCCGATAGTGTTCGGCATCGGCCCCGCGGGAACCGGAAAGACGTACCTGGCGGTGGCTATGGCGGTGTCGGCCTTTAAAAACAAAGAGGTAAACCGCATAATCCTGACCCGTCCCGCTATCGAGGCGGGCGAGAGTTTGGGTTTTCTGCCGGGCGACATGCAGGAGAAGGTCGATCCGTATCTCAGGCCGCTATATGACGCGCTGGGCGAGATGCTGGGATTTGAGACGTTCCACAAGGTGCTGGAGCGCGGACAGATAGAAGTGGCGCCGCTGGCGTACATGCGCGGCAGAACGCTTGACGACGCGTTTATAATCCTGGACGAGGCGCAGAACACCACCCGCGAGCAGATGAAAATGTTCCTGACCCGAATGGGTTTCGCCTCAAAGATCGTGGTGACGGGTGATGTGACGCAGGTCGACCTGCCTGGGGACAAGCAGTCCGGCCTCCGTGACGCGGAGATAGTGCTCAAAAACATCGAGGGCATAGAGTTTATGTATCTCTCGGAAAAGGACGTTGTGCGTCATCCGCTGGTCCAGAAGATTGTCAAGGCGTACGAAAAGAAAACTCTGGAGCGCGAGCGCGTGGCGCAGCAGCGCAGAGGCAAGCAAAGGAATAAGATATGAAAGTCGCGATATTAAACGAGCAAAACAAGATCACGGTCAGCCGAAAGCTGCGTGAGCTTATAAAAAAGGCGGCGCGCGCGTCCTTGGGCTATTTCGGTCTGCGCGACGACGTGGAAGTCAGCGTTATGCTGACCGACAACGAGGGCATCAGGAGCCTCAATAATCTGCACCGCGGGATCGACAGAGCCACCGACGTGCTGTCATTCCCGATGTTCGAGTATGACGAGAAGGGCGATATACATGAGGATTACGCCGAGTTTAACGAAATGGGCGAGATCGTGCTCGGGGACATAGTGATCTCCCTTGAGCGGGCGCGGGAGCAGGCGGAGCAATACGGCCATTCGTTTGAGCGCGAGGTTGGTTTTTTGACCGTCCATTCCATGCTCCACCTTTTGGGCTATGACCACATGACCCACGAGGACGAGGACGAGATGTTCGGCTATCAAAAAGAGATACTCGACAAAATGGGGCTTGAGCGATGAGCGGATTTAAAGACTTGCTCAAAAGCTTCATATACGCCGGCCGCGGAATTTTTGACTGCGCCGCGCGGGAGCGGAATTTCAGAATACATATCGCCGCGATCGTGACGGTGACGATCTTTGCCGCGGTCTACGGGGTGACAAAAATCGAGTCGGCGATCCTCGCTTTGACTATGGCGCTTGTTGCCGGGCTTGAGGCGGTGAACACCGCGATCGAGACGGCGGTCGATCTTGAGTCAAAAGAAAAAAGCGAGACCGCAAGGCTGGCAAAAGATGCCGCGGCGGGCGCCGTGCTTATCGCGGCGGTCGGAGCGGTATTTGTGGCAGTGTTTATATTCGGCGACGCGGCGCGATTTTTCCCCGCCGTTTTGACTGTGGCCCGACATTGGTATATCTCCGCGCCCTATATTTTGGCAATGATATTGTTTATATTTGCAATGAAGTACAAAAATTAACAGGCTCGCCCTTGGGGAGAGCTGGCGCCGAAGGCGACTGAGAGGGGTCAACGTAGGGACTAGGGAGTAGGATCTAGAGACTAGGCTCGCCCCTTGGGGAGAGCTGGCGCCGAAGGCGACTGAGAGGGGTTTAAATTACCATTTAATTGGTTAACTCATTATAACGAATAAACGCAAGGAGGAATATATGAAATCAGGATTTGTCGCAATAACAGGCAGGCCCAACGCGGGCAAGTCGACACTGCTCAACCGTCTGGTGGGCGAGAAGGTGGCTATCGTCTCGCGCAAGCCTCAGACCACAAGAACAAAAATACTGGGCGTTCACACCACCGACGACTGTCAGCTGGTGCTTATCGACACGCCCGGAATCCACAAGCCGCACAACAAGCTGGGGCAGCGCATGGAGCGGTACATATACTCGGCCACGCGCGATATCGACGCGCTGATATACATGGTGGACGCGGGAATTTCCGAAAGCGAACTTGAGTCGGAGCGGGAGGCTCTCGGCGGCCTCAAGGCCTCGGGTGTGCCCGTGGTGCTGGCGGTCAACAAGATCGATACGATGCCCAGAATAAACATGCTGCCTCTGCTCGACAAAATACAGCATATATATGATTTTGAGGGAATAGTTCCGATCTCGGCCAAGTCGGGCGAGAATGTGGACAAGCTGCTCGAGGTCGTGGAGGGACTGATGGAGGAAGGACCCAAGTTCTTCCCCGACGACGTTATAACCGACCAGCCCGAGCGTCAGATCGTGGCGGAGCTTATCCGAGAGAAGGCGCTGCGGCTTTTAAACAAAGAGATACCCCACGGCATCGCGGTGGAGATCGAAAAAATGAAGCAGCGCGAAAACGGCACCTATGACATTTCCGCGGTGATCTACTGCGAAAAACAGAGCCACAAGGGAATAATAATCGGCAAGGGCGGCGACAAGCTGAAGGACATCGGCAGAAGGGCGCGCGAGGACATAGAAAAATTTTTGGACGAAAAGGTTTATCTCAAGCTTTGGGTGAAAGTTAAGGAAAACTGGCGCAATATTGAAAACTTTATCAACGACATGGGCTTTGAAAAGAATTAAAAATCAAAATACAAGCGGATTTGGACAGATGAAAGGAAGATATATATGAAAAGAATTCTGTGCTTTATTACGGTTTTGTGTATGGCGTTTCCGTCGATATTAGTTTCTGCCGACAGCGGTATCACGATTGAGGAGGCGAGGGGCGGTTTTGAGTCCGTAGCCGTTATTTGGACAAATCCAAACGCCGAGACGGGCTACAATGTGTATGTGAAAAAATCAGCCGACGCTGATTATCCGCAGCAGCCGATCGACAAGGAGCTCATCAGATACTACGGCGGCTATTACCGCGCTGACGCTTTGGGACTTTCGGCAGGCGAGTATGACGTTAAAGTTGAAAACGCCGACAAGTCAAGATCGGTCGAGAGCAAAAACATTGCCGTTTCAGCTTATCGACGCGAGGGATTCGCGTTTTCGTCCAATTCCCCCAACAAGTCGGCATCGGGCGGCTACAACGACGACGGAACCGTTAAAGCCGACGCCCAGATCCTCTACATAACAAACGAAAACGTCAATACCGTCAAGTTTGGTATTAAGGAAGGCAGCAAGATCAAAGAGTACACCGGTCTTAAAAATATTCTTCAGTCCTACAGAAAGGACTCGAGACCGCTTATCGTGCGCTTTATCGGTATGATCGACGGTGAGAAAATCAGCGGTCTTGTCGTTTCGGACGGAAAACCCGCGTTTCTGGAGTCCAAGGAATCCAAAAACATCACGTTCGAGGGCGTGGGCGACGACGCCACTCTCAAATGGTTCGGCCTTAACCTAAACGGCAACAAAAACACCGAGATCAGGAATCTGGGTCTTGTGCTGTTCACCGACGACGGTATCTCGATCAACGGCTCGAATGAAAATATATGGGTACACAACAACGATTTTTATTACGGAAAGACCGATTCGAAGGAGAGCGATAAGATAAAAGGCGACGGTTCGCTCGATATCAAGGCGGGCGCGAAGTACTGCACGCTCTCATACAACCATTTTTGGGACAGCGGAAAGTGCTCGCTGATACAACCCAACAGCAAGAGCGACACGGGTGACGGAACAGACTATCTCACATATCACCACAACTGGTTTGACCATTCCGATTCCCGCCATCCCAGAACCAGATACTCAAACGTGCATATGTACAATAACTACTTCGACGGCAACAGCGGTTATGGTATCGGCGTGACCTCGGGAGCTTCGTTGTTCGCGGAAAATAATGTTTTTCGCGGCGTGAAGTCGCCCATGCTTTCCTCAAAGCAGGGTCACGACGACGGAACATTCAGCGGCGAGGCGGGCGGTATAATAAAATCATATAACAATCTGATGATCGACTGCGGTGACGTTACGTATTATAACGGAACCAATGATTTTGACGCCTATCTCGCATCTTCAAGAAACGAGGAAGTGCCGTCTTTGGTCACCACAAAGCAAAATACTTATGTAAAAAGCGGTGTAACCTACACCTGCAAAGACACCTACAGCAATTTTGACACAAAGGTCGATCTCGCTTCAAATCCCGATCCTCCGGAGAGCGTTGCGGCGGATGTCAAAAGCCATGCCGGAAGAAGCGGCGGAGGCGATATTGTTTTTGACCTGAGCGATTACGCTCCAACCGACACCAAAAGCCCCGATACCAGCCACGACATAGCGCCCGAGCTTAAAAAGATGCTCGAGGACTATCAATCCTCCGTAGTGAAGAATTATGTCGGCGACGAGGCGGAATATCCCGCCACAAGCGGTGAGGTACCCACGCCCAAACCCACGGACGAGCCGACAAACACGCCCAAGCCGGAGTTTGTTTATGAGATAACAAGCGCGGCCTACAGCGGTGACAGTCTCTCGGTTCAACTCAAATATAACGGTTCCGAAACCGCCCCGACCGCCAAACTGTTTGTGGGTGCGTACGGAGCGGACGATCTGCTGATCGACACTAAAATTTATGACATATCGGGGACCGACATCAAAAACCTTGATTTCAAAAAGCCGACGGGCGCAACCACGCGATTGTTTGTGTGGAGCGGAACCGATGAGATAAAACCGCTGAGCAAGCCGGTAGAGATCAAATAATTAAATTTAGTTGCCAATTTTGAATATTTGTGTTAGAATATATATTTGACAGTGAAATTATAAATTGGCTTTGGAGGAAAACAAATGTACAGCCGTGACAATATACGCAACTTTTCAATAATCGCGCACGTGGACCATGGCAAGAGCACCCTGGCGGACAGACTGCTGGAGCTCACCGGGGCGCTGACGCAGCGCGAGATGCAGGAACAGATACTTGACAACATGGAACTGGAGCGCGAGCGCGGTATCACGATCAAGGCGCGCGCCGTTCGCCTCATATACAAGGCGAAGGACGGCAGCGAGTATTATCTGAATTTGATCGACACGCCGGGGCATGTGGACTTCAACTATGAGGTCTCCCGCTCGCTGGCGGCCTGCGAGGGGGCCGTGCTTGTGGTGGACGCCGCGCAGGGTATAGAGGCTCAGACTCTGGCGAACACATATCTCGCGTTTGAGCACGATCTTGAGATAGTGCCCGTTATTAATAAAATCGACCTGCCGGGCGCCAGACCCGACGAGGTCAAGCAGGAGATAGAGGATATAATCGGCATAGACGGCGAGAACGCGCCGCTTATCTCCGCCAAGAACGGAATCAATATCGAGGAGGTTCTCGAGAAGATCGTCGAGCTGATCCCGCCGCCCGGAGGCGACGAGAACGCTCCGCTAAAGGCGCTGATCTTCGACTCGTATTACGACGCGTACAAGGGTGTTATCGCGTACGTCCGCGTTGTGGACGGCAGGCTCAGACCCGGACAGCGCATAAAAATGATGGCGACCGGCAGCGAGTTCGACGTGGTCGACGTGGGATATCTTCTGCCCAACGGAATGCTGTCCGCCGATGAGATCTCGGCCGGAGAGGTGGCGTTCATAACCGCCAGCATAAAGAGCGTGCAGGACGTGAAGGTCGGCGACACAGTGACGACCGCATCAAAAGGCGCGGCCGAGGCTCTGCCCGGCTACAAGGAAGTCAAGTCTATGGTGTACAGCGGAATCTATCCCGCCGACGGCGCCAGATACGACGATCTGCGCGACGCGCTGGAAAAGCTCAAGCTTAACGACGCGGCGCTGAATTTCGAGGCCGAGACCTCGATCGCTCTCGGTTTCGGATTCAGATGCGGATTTTTGGGCCTTCTGCATATGGAGATAATACAGGAGCGCCTTGAGCGCGAATTTAACCTTGATCTGGTGACGACCGCGCCATCGGTCGAGTACAAGGTCATAAAGACCGACGGCACGGTGCTGAGCGTGGACAATCCCACCAACATGCCCGAGCCGTCCGAGATAGACTATATGGAAGAGCCGATAGTGCGCGCCGCGATACTCACGCCCAAGGAGTACGTCGGCAGCATTATGGAGCTGTGCCAGGGCAGGCGCGGCTCGTATATTGACATGGAATATCTGGACACCAACAGAGTGCAGCTCAACTACATGATGCCCCTGAACGAGATCATATACGATTTTTTTGACGCGCTGAAGTCGCGCACCAGAGGCTATGCCTCGTTTGACTACGAGTTCGAGAAATATCAAAAATCGGATCTTGTGAAGCTTGATATGCTGCTTAACGGCGAACTGGTGGATGCGCTGTCGTTTATAGTGCACAAGGAGCGCGCCTACCCGAGAGGCAGAAAGATGGCGGAAAAGCTCAAAGAAGTCATTCCGCGGCAGTTGTTCGAGGTTCCGATACAGGCGGCAGTGGGCGGCAAGATAATAGCCCGCGAGACGGTCAAGGCGATGCGTAAGGACGTGCTAGCCAAGTGCTACGGCGGTGACATCTCAAGAAAGCGCAAGCTGCTCGAAAAGCAAAAAGAGGGCAAAAAGCGCATGCGCCAGGTGGGCAGCGTGGAGGTGCCCCAAGAGGCGTTTATGTCGGTGCTCAAGCTGGACGAATAAAGAGGTTATTTCTTATGACCGGTATCTATACCCACATTCCGTTTTGTATTAAAAAATGCGCTTACTGCGACTTTAACTCATATTCCGGGATTCGGGATATGAGTTATTCGTATGGGAAAGCGGTTATATCCGAGATTAAAAACTCGCCTTATAAAAACAAAAAAATCGACACGGTATACATCGGCGGCGGCACTCCGACCTGTATAGATGAAAAAATACTGATCGACATACTCGCGTCGGTTCGCGAAAGCTTTGACGTTGCCGAGGGCGCCGAGATCACGGTTGAGTGCAATCCCGGCACCGCGGATTTTAAAAAGCTGCACGCGCTGTGCCGCGCGGGTTTTAACCGTCTCAGTATCGGCTGCCAGTCGGCGGACGATAAGCTGCTTGAAAAAATCGGACGCATCCATAATTTCGATGATTTCACGAACTGCTTTCAAGAGGCGCGACGCGCGGGTTTTGAGAATATTTCCGTCGATCTGATGTTCGGCCTGCCGGGGCAGACGGCCGAGATCTGGCGCGACACTTTGCGGAAAATCACCGAGCTCGGCCCGGAGCATATATCGGCCTATTCCCTGAAAATAGAGGGGGGGACTCCGTTTTTTGAAATGAAAAGCCGCGGCGAGCTCTCCGTTCCCGATGACGACGCAAACCGCGAAATGTACGACACGGTAGTTGAGTTTTTGAAAGACCGAGGATATTGCCGCTACGAGATATCCAATTTTTCAAAGGCGGGTTTTGAGTCTCGCCACAATCTTATCTATTGGACGCTCGGCGAGTATATAGGATTCGGGGCGGGCGCGCACTCGTTCGTATGTGGCAGGCGTTTTTCCGACCCGTTGGGCGTTTCGGATTATATTGATTTCATAGACAGCGGAGGACGCGCGGAGGACGGCGCCGAGACGGAGTCCGAGATCGATATGATGTGCGAGTTTATGTTTCTCGGGCTTAGGCTCGACAGGGGCGTGTCGGAGAGTGAGTTTAAAAAACGGTTCGGCAAAGATATGCGCGAGGTTTTTAAAATACCCCTTGAAAAGCATTTGAATATAACCCGCGTCCTTGAGCGAAGCGGCGGAAATATAAAAATACGTCCCGAATACACCTACGTTTCAAACCTGATCATGTCGGATTTTATTTTATAGACAACCGGCGATAAATTTTAAAAATATTTTTGAATTGGTATTGCATAATTTATTATTTATTGTTATAATTAATGCAGTAAACGGTTTCAATCGAATTTTCGGTGATTGAACTCGAAAATGTACTATGAAAGGAGTAAACATATGAAGTATTCAAGTGAAGTAGAAGCGATGTGTCCTTTGGCAAAAGGAGCATATCACGGACCTGCTCCGATCCCTCAGGAAGGCAAATGGACGCAGGTTAAAGAAGTCAGCGACGTTTCCGGCCTGACCCACGGTATCGGCTGGTGCGCGCCTCAGCAGGGCACATGTAAGCTCACCCTGAACGTCAAAGAGGGCATAATCCAGGAGGCTTTGGTCGAGACGATAGGCTGCAGCGGCATGACTCATTCGGCGGCTATGGCGTCCGAGATACTGATAGGCAAGACAATTCTTGAGGCGCTCAATACCGACTTGGTATGCGACGCTATCAACACGGCTATGAGAGAGCTGTTCCTGCAGATCGTGTACGGCCGCAGCCAGACCGCGTTCTCAGAGGACGGACTGCCCATTGGCGCCGGTCTTGAGGATCTGGGCAAGGGTCTCCGCAGCCAGATTGGTACTACATATGCGACCCTCAAAAAAGGCCCCAGATATCTGGAACTGGCCGAGGGATATATCACAAAAGTCGCGGTCGACAAGGCGGGCGAGATAATCGGCTACAAGTTCGTTCATCTCGGCAAGATGATGGAAATGATCGCCAAGGGAACCGACGCTAACGAGGCGCTCGAAAAAGCAAGCGGCCAATACGGCCGCGTTGACGACGCGGACAAACTCATAGATCCGCGCCATGAATAAGAATTAAGATAGGAGGAATTGAGATATGGCTTTATTTGAGAGTTATGAAAGAAGAATTGACCAAATCAATGCAGAGCTTAAAAAACATGGGATTTCTTCTATTGAGGAAGCAAAGCAGATTTGCGACGACAAGGGCGTTGACGCCTATAATATAGTTAAAGGTATCCAGCCCATTTGCTTTGAGAATGCGTGTTGGGCATACACGGTAGGCGCGGCCATCGCCATCAAAGAGGGCGTAAAGACAGCCGCCGATGCCGCCGAAAAGATTGGTCTGGGCCTCCAGTCGTTCTGCATCCCCGGCAGCGTTGCCGACGACAGAAAAGTCGGAATCGGCCACGGTAATTTGGGCGCGAGACTTCTGCGCGACGAGACAAAGTGCTTCGCTTTCCTGGCGGGTCATGAGTCGTTCGCTGCGGCGGAAGGCGCTATCGGCCTTGCCAGAAGCGCCAACAAGGCGAGAAAAGAAGACCTGAGAGTAATATTAAACGGTCTCGGCAAGGATGCCGCTCAGATCATTTCCAGGATTAACGGCTTTACATATGTTCAGACCCAGTTTGATTACTATACCGGAGAGGTAAAAGTCGTAAAAGAGACGGCCTACTCAAACGGCGAGCGCTCGAAGGTTCGCTGTTACGGCGCAGACGACGTTCGCGAGGGCGTCGCGATAATGCACCTCGAGGGCGTTGACGTTTCGATCACCGGTAACTCCACCAATCCCACCAGGTTCCAGCATCCGGTTGCGGGCACGTACAAGAAGGAGTGCATCGAGCAGGGCAAGAAGTACTTCTCGGTTGCCAGCGGCGGCGGTACGGGCAGAACACTCCATCCCGACAACATGGCGGCGGGCCCCGCTTCCTACGGAATGACCGACACGATGGGCAGAATGCACAGCGACGCGCAGTTCGCGGGTTCGTCCTCGGTTCCCGCCCACGTTGAGATGATGGGCCTCATAGGCATGGGCAACAACCCGATGGTGGGCGCCACCGTAGCCGTGGCCGTAGCCGTCGAGGAAGCGATGAAAGGCTAAATTAAATCTAAAATCCCACAAACAGGGCGTTTCACCATGTGTGAGACGTCCTGAATTTTTACGTGTAGCACACACGTAGCTAACAAGTAGCGCACACACGTAGCGCACAAAGTTTATGCCGTAAGCAGCGTCATATTTTTGGGTATTTTATCATTATGTATCTTTTGGATTTCCGTATGAAGCTGCTCGATTTTTCTGTGCGTATAAACCTTTTCGGTTATGTCGCTGATACTGTGACCGACTATCGTTTTAAGGATGTACTCGTCCATATTGGCTTCTTTGCCCAAGGTTATGAATGTGTGCCTTGTTTCGTGCGGACGGTGATCCATTTTCAAGCGGTTCATTGCTTTTGCAAATCGACCGCGGTATTTGTCATAAGTCAATGCTCTGCCCGACCCCTGCGGGCAGTTGTCGTCGTTAAACAGAAATTCGTTTTCGGAATTATATCGTTTGCATACGAGCGGAAATATCAGCGGATGTATCGGAACAATTCTGTTTTTTCCCGCCGCGGTTTTCATACCGCCGAGCATTGTTTGAGCCTCAAGGTCTATATCGGCGGTTTTCAGAATCGCTAACTCCTGCGGACGCCAGCCGGAATATATTCCTATAAGGATCATATCAACAAACGGAACAGTATTTACGTTCTTCCATAGGATTTCAATTTCCTCATCGGAAAACGGTTGCGGTTTTCTGAGCGGTTCCGTCTGTTTTACGCTGTCACATAACCGCGCATAATCAACAGTAACAATTTCATGTTTCAACGCGTATTTATACAGCATATTGAACAAGGATTTCATTCTGCCTTTAGTCGAGGCTCCGACATCTGCGTCATGGATCGTTCCCTCTAAATGCGAAACCCGTATATCCTTAAAGCGCATATTATAAAGCGGAGCGCAGTATTTATACGCGGCTTTTACCGTGCGTATACTCGACGGATTTGAAAGAGTTTCAAAGTATCTTTCGCTCCACTTGTTATAAAGTTCCGAAAATGTAATTGTGTTTGCCTTAATAT